>JBEQSW010000340.1:0-16867 GCA_040348565.1 Myxococcales bacterium
CGCGAAGCCTGGCCGTCGGCCGTCGCTCTATTGTCGTTTGAGCTCTTCCGCGAATTTGACGCCGCCGTCGGTGATGTAAAGCGTCAAGGTATCTCCGTCGGCGGTGTAGCCGCCCGCGACCGTATCCGGCCCGGGACAAGTCTGGGTGAGCGTGAACTCCGTGCCCGAAGACGCCAGAGTTGCCGACCAGGAGTGCGACGGATTGATGTCGCTCTCTCCCGTCGCGTCATTGTCCTCGATGGCCTCCCAGTCCATGCCCGTGATCACGACCTTACCGCGGCCCGCCGCGATATCCGCACCGGCAATGCCGTAGGTGACGAGGTGGCTGTAGAAATAGGTGCCATCGGCGATCGCCCCGCCTTTCGGCTCTGGCGGGGAGCCCGATACGAAAGAGATGGCGTAGTCAGGTGCATCCAGCTCGAGCTGATTGCATGCGGGCGCCATGCCGTCGGCGCCCGCGGAGCCGCCCCCGACGCCGCTCATTACGCCGCCGCTTCCCGCGACCGGACCTCCGCCCGTGCCGGCTGCCGAAGGACCCCCGGCACTCGTGCCGGCCGTGCCGGTCGTGCCGGCCGCGCTGGGGGCGATTGGCTTTTCAGGACTCGAGCAGCCCACACAGCAAAAAGCGATACCCGCCCAAAAGGTCAATTCTCGCATTTCCAAATACTAGCCCCCCGTGCCGAAATTCGCGAGGTGTCATCCCGCGTCCCCGGGACGTCGCAAGCCTGAATCTGGGCGGCGGTCGCCGCGTCCAGCATACTAGCGCCCTTTTCGCGACTCCACCCTTTGTGGCAGCTGCTGCTCCTCGCTCGGCCTCACGTAACACCCCGAGCTTGCCACCAGCACTCATGCCTGGGCTCGTGTGCCTGCCTGGCGTTTTCGAGCTCGCGGTCTCTCGGTTTCCCAGCGCCGCGCTTCGCAGCCGGCGCTGAAGGCCCTCCCGCCACCTACTCGGTACGCAGCGAATCCAACCAGAGCTCATCCGGAAAGGTGACGAGCAAATCGTCTCCCGTGGCGGGCAGGGGCACACTGACGTGATTGATTTGCTCGCACTCGAGTTGCACGAGGTTCTGCTCGGCCACCTGCTCCGCGATCATGGGAAGAATGGTGACCTCTCGACTCCACGGGGTTGCGTTGCAGACGCCGGTCACGGCCGCATCGAACTTGAGGTGCGTCGCTCCCGGCGAGCGCGATACGCGCAGCCGCGCGCATCCTCCCGTAGAGAAGGAATGCGCTCCTGCAATCGCGGAAAGTCCGGCGTAGGTCTCAGAAACGTCGGGCTGCCCGTCGCAATGTCCCGCAAAAGTCCCGTACTGTGGCTCGCTCAGCCAAGCTGTCGGACTTTCGAAGTCGCCGGCAGCGGGCTCGATGGGCACGACGCTAAAATGCGCGGTCGCATGGAAGGGCTCACCTCGCAGATCGCTGCCAGTCGCGTTCAGGGTCAAATCCCCTGGAAAGTACTCGAACGGCGCTAGGCCCCTGACGTAGTCTCCGATTTTGATTTGCTTCACCTCCGAGCGCACGCCTGCCTCGGTCTCGACATAGAATTCGCTGTCGGCGCTCACCGCTCGCGTCAGTCGGAAGTAGGGGATGTCTCGAAATTCCGTGTCCTCCGTGACGAAGCGGGGCGACAGCACCGTCACTTCCTCGACCCCGATGGTCTGCTCGGCTTGCGTCAGCGGGTAGCCCTGCGATAGAGCCAAGCCGTCGGGCGCGCCGTGAAACACCACGTCGTTGGCCTCGAAGTCATTGGCTTTGACCGGGGTGCCGTCGAGCAAGGTCCACGTGCTTTCGACGCTGGTCGTCGCCGCGGCGACTAGTCGATCCGGCGTGCTGTCGCCGTCGGAGTCCACGAACGCAAAGCGCGCCACGGCGGCTTTGTAGTAGTCGGTATTCAGCAGATCCTCGAACGTCACGAGGGCATGATTGGACGTCGGTAGATCGCGAGCCAACCAAGTGTTGCCGGCCCGCAAAAGCTCGACGTCCTCGACGTACGGGAACGTCTCGGCCTCCATCTCGAGGTGCGCTCGCAAGTCGTCTTCGCCAGCGAGCCAGAAGTGGAAGGTCAGCCGCGGGGTGAAGCGATGCTCGGCGCCGCGCTCAGGATCGTCCAGGCGGTAGTTGCCGGTGCTCCAAAGCTCTTCTCCGGCTTCCGACGGCCCGATGAAGTCTTCCAGCATGAAGCTTTGGCCGGCAATCTTGCTCGGGTCGGTGATCAACGTCTCCGCACCCTCCTCCTCCAAGAGGGCGGCCTCGAGCGCCATCTCGGCCGCAGCGGTGGCGTCGACCCCGCGCTCACCTGCGGCACCGCCGTCGCCGCCAGCTCCTGCCGCGCCACCGCCTCCAGCGTCGTCGCTAGTCCCAGCGGAATCAGCGCCTCCACCGTCGATTCCCGCGGCGCCGGAGCCGCCACCCTCCGTACCTGGTGTGGTGCCGGTGCCGTTCGCGGGATCACTCCCGCAAGCGACGAGCCCCAGCACCAAGCTCCCCAAAGCGACCTGCCTGAGCCCCAACCTAATGAACATCCACACCGGCGAAGCAACTTCTATGCCCCGACCTAAGCCGCTTTTTGCGACGAGATTGGGGTTGGCGCGGACACCACCGGTCGCTGGGGTTGGCACAGTCTGGCGCAAGCGCCGAAATGGAGCGTGCAGGGTAGCGGGGCTAAGCGAGTAACCTCGGCCCATGGCTGAGGTCCTGATCGCGTTTCCGCTAGGGTTCATCGTTTGGTTTTTCACGCGCTACGGCTTGTTCGGGTTCTATACGATTGGACCGAGCGAGCGAGCTGTCGTCACCACCTTCGGGCGGGCGCAGCGCATCGGCGAGGCGACAACGCTCGAAGATCCGGTCTCCGAGACGTTGCGGCCCGACGAGCGCGAGCGCTACCGCTACCCGCAAGTACAAGTGGTGGGGCCGGGCTTCTACTGGAAGCTGCCCTGGCAAAAGGTGCACAAGGTTTCGATCGCCACCATCACGGTGTCGATTGCGTACGACCCCGAGGACGGCAGCGCCAACCAGGGCGGTCGCATTTTGGAAGCGGTCACCAAAGATCAGCTGAATACCGGCTTGTCGGGGCAGCTGCGCTTCACGGTGGCCGATCGCAATCTGTACGCCTACCTGTTCGGCGTGAAGAACCCGGTGGCGCACATCATGGGCTACTTCGTGTCGGTGCTGCGCGACCGCATCGCTAATTTCGAGGCGCCGCCCGAGACCCAGCCGCTACCGGACGCGAACCATCCTCCGGATCCGGCCGATGCGGTCCAGGGCATCTCGATCAATGACTTGCGCAAGAACCTGCGCGACTTGAACGACCGCATGGACGACCACTGCGCGTCCGCGTCGGCGCGCTACGGCATTCGGCTCGACGCCGCGCTGATCACCGGCATCGATCCCCCGCCCGACGTCGACTCGGCGCTGGCCGCCATCAACACCGCTCACAACCACGTCTCCAGCGAAATCAGCCTGGCGCAGGCTGCCGCCGATCAGAAGATCGTTCAGTCCCGGCGCGCGGTCGAGATCGAGACGCTCAACGCGCAGGCCGAGGTCGAGCCGCTGGTCATGATGTCCGAGCAGCTGCGACAACTCCGGGCCAACGGCCCCGGCGCGCTGGAGGCGTACGTGCGCAACACCAAGCTGAATCTTTTCAAGCGCTCACGGCAGCTGGTGCTGGTGGGACAAGAAGGAACGAAATGACTGACTTTTTGATCGCTTTTGCGGTGGCGTTCTTCGGCAGCTTCATCGCCATGCCCGTCTTCCTGTTTTGGGTGCGGGTACTGGGCTTCTACGTGGTGGTGCGTGAGCGAGAGTGCGTGGTGTTCGAGCTGTTCGGCAAAGTGCGGCTCACCATCAGTGAGCCGGGCTTGCACTTTCCGTGGCTGACGATGGGGCCGTTTGCGGCGCTGGTGCCGTTTTTCGGTCGCAAGCGCTCGGTCGATCTGCGGCTCGACCAAGTTTACCTGCGCAGCCAGCCGGTCAACTCCGAAGAAGGCGCCCCGATGGGCATCGGTGTGTGGTGCGAGATGTTCGTCAGTGATCCGATCTCGTTCTTGTACAAAAATACCGATCCGGTCGGCTCTCTGCGCGCCAACGTGTCGAACGCCACCGTGCGTTGCTTGTCGAACATGAAGCTGTCCGATATGCTCGAGAACCGCCACCCCATGAGCCAAGTGGTGCGCGAAGAGGTGTCGGCCAAATCGCGCGAGTGGGGCTACATGCTCGGTAGCACCTACATTCGTAAGGTGCACTTCCGCGACATCGGCATGATTCAGCAGATCGAGCAGAAGGTCGTCAATCGGCTGCGCCAAGTGACCTCGTCCATTCAGCAGGACGGAGCCAACCGCGTGAACGTGATCCGGTCGACCGCCGAGCGCTCGGCGGCCGTCGAGTTTGCGCGCGCGGCCGCCACCCGCCCCCACATCGTGGGCGCGGCGCTGGCCCAAATCTCGAAAGACCCGGTCATCTCCGACGCTTTGTTCGAGCTGCTAGAAACGCAGAACCTGCTGGCGGCTCCGCGGCTCGAGGTGAACATCGTGCCCAAAGGCACCCAGCTGATTGCTGCCGTATCGGGCGCGGGCGGCATCCTGGCCGGTGGTCCGCCCGCCGCGCACTGAGCGCTCGAGCTCGAGCTGCTTGACCTACTCTTGCACGCGGAGCCGGTAACCCACGCCCGGCTCCGTGGTCAAGAATTGCGGGCGGCTGGGGTTCTGCTCGAGCTTGTGACGTAGCTGGCCCATGTACACGCGCAAGTACTGGGTCTGTTCGGCCGAGTTCGGGCCCCAGACTTCTTTCAGTAGTTGGCGGTGGGTGATCACCCGGCCAGCGTGCTTCACCAGCGTAGCCAGCAGCTTGTACTCGATGGGCGTGAGGTGGACCTCTTGACCGTTGACCTGCACTTGGCGCCGGCCCAGGTCCACCTTCAGCGCGCCGACCGAAAATTGCGAGCTGCCCAGCTCGCCTCGCGCGGCGTTGCGTAGCGCCACGCGAATGCGCGCCAACAGCTCACCCACGCCGAACGGCTTGGTCAAATAGTCGTCGGCGCCGGCGTCGAGCGCTTGAATCTTGTCTTCTTCGCGGCCCCGCGCCGAGATGACGATGATGGGTGTTTTGGCCCATTCGCGCAGGCGTTGGGTGACGACGAGGCCGTCTTGATCCGGTAGACCCAGGTCCAACAGCACGAGGTCGGGCGCGCGCGCGGCGGCTTGGGTGAGGCCCGCTTCGGCGGTGTCGGTCTCGACGACTTGGTAGCCGTTGCTGCTCAGCGAAGCGCGCAAGAAGCGCCGCATCTGCACTTCGTCCTCGATGATCAGGATCACGGGATTGGGCTCGGTCACGCTCGCTGCTCCTGCGCTACATCGCTGGGCTCCGACAGCGGTAGCGCCGGCGCCTCACCGTCGATGGGTAGTGCGAATTGGAACGAAGCGCCACCATCCGCGCGGTTCTGCGCCCAGATGCGTCCGCCGTGCGCCGTGACGATGGCTCGGCAAATGGTCAAGCCGAGGCCCACGCCTTCTGGGTTGCCCTCGCGTCCGGCGCGCTGAAACTTGTCGAAAATGCGCAGCTCTTGGCCGGGCGCAATGCCGGGTCCCCGGTCGGCCACTGCGACCACCACCTCGGCCCCGCGCGAGGCCGCGGTGATGTCGATGGAGCCGGTGCTGTACTTTGCCGCGTTTTCCAGGAGATTGATCAAGGTCTGCTCGATCAAAACCGGGTCGCACGGTACGAGCGGCAAGCTGCGCGGCAGATCCACGTGCAGCTCACGGCCGGTCAAACGGCTATCCACGCGGTTGAGCGCGGCGCCCACCAGCTCTTCCAGAGGAATCCATTCTTTGCGGACCTTCACCGCGCCGGATTCGAGGCGCGTCATGTCCAGCAGGTTGCGAATCAGCCGATTCAAGTGCTCGGCTTCCTCGAGCACCGTCTTCAGTAAATCTTGGCGCGTAGCGTCGGTGATACCGGGGCCGCCCTCCAGCAAAGTGCTGGTCGAGCCGGTGATGACGGCCAGCGGCGTACGCAAATCATGAGAAACGGAGCTGAGCAGCGAGTTGCGCAGCTGCTCGGCCTCGATCTCACGCCTGGCTTTGCTGGTCTCGTCGGCCAAAGTCGCGCGTTCGATGGCCAGAGCCATTTGAGCCGCGAAAGCGTCGACCCGTCGCCGCTGCTCGAGCTGGTCGAAACGTTGCGCATCGTCCGGCATCAGGCCGAGCACCCCGACCGCGCCACCCGACGCGAGCAGTGGAACGTACAGCGTGGTGCCTCCCGGCAACGTACCCGTGCCGAGACCGGCCTCGCGCTGGTTTGCCCAAACCCACTGAGCGATGCTCAGCTCGCGCTCCGAGGGGTCGCTGGGTGCACCGGTGGCATAGATGCGGAGCACGCTGCCACCCGGCGCCGGCGTAAAAACCGTGACTTGGCTGCGAAACACGTTCTCGATGTGGTGTGCCGCTGCCTGGACCACGCTTTGCGTGTCTTGGGCGCCCGCAAGCTCGCGGCTGAGCTCGTACAGGGTGGCGGTGCGCAGCTCGCGTTCACGCGCGGTAGCGGCCTCGTTTCTGATGCGCTGGGTCAGCCCGCTGATCACCACCGCGACCACGAACATGACGATGAAGGTCGTGGCGTGCCGGAAATCGGCGACGGCGAAGGTCAGGTACGGCGGCACGAAGAAGAAGTCGAACGCGGCGACACTCAAAGCGGCCGTGAGCACCGACGCGCCCAAGCGGAAACGGCTCGCCACCAGCATGATCCCCAGCAGGTAGATCATGACCACGTCCGGCAGTTGATCACGGCCGAACAGCAGCAGCGTCACGCCGGTAGAGAACGCCGACACCGAGACGGCCGCGAGCATGCTCGGCACGTGGACGGAGGTTCGCTCGGGCTTTTCCGGCTCACGCTGGGCCTCGTCCGCGTCGCCGGCGGTCACGTAGACGTCGATGTCGTGGCTTTGTCGAACGATCTGATCAACGAGCGAGACGCGAAAGCGGTCGAGCGGACCGCTCACCACCGGCTTGCCGACGATCAGCTTGGTGATGTTGCGCTCGTGGGCGAAGCGCAGGATCTCGTCGGTGGCGTTGTTGCCGGAGAGGGTGACGACTTCGGCGCCCAGCTGCTCGGCCAACCGCAGGTTCTGCGAAAGCTGGGCCTCCATCGCCTTGGGCAGCTGCCGCGCGCTCGGCCGCTCGACGTAGACGGCGTACCAGCGCGCATGCAACGAGGCCGCCATGCGCCGCGCAGCGCGGATGAGGCGTGCGGAGTGGGGACTGGGGCTAACGGCTACTAGCAGCTGCTCGGTGACGGCCCAGGTTTGTTCGATGCCTTGCGCCTGGCGGTACTCGCGCATTTGCGCGTCGACCCGCTCGGCCGTGTGGCGGAGCGCCAGCTCGCGCAGCGCGATCAGGTTTCCCTTCTTGAAGAAATTCTCGATGGCGCGTTGAGCCTGCGCCGGCACGTACACCTTGCCGTCGCGCAGGCGCTCCAGCAGGTCGTCCGGCGGCAGGTCCACGAGCTTGATTTCGTGCGCGTTGGCCAAAACCGAGTCCGGCACCGTTTCGCGCACGCGCACGCCCGTCACCTTCGCCACGACGTCGTTCAGGCTCTCGACGTGTTGCACGTTCATGGTCGTGAACACGTCGATACCGGCGTCCAGCAGCTCCTCGACGTCTTGCCAGCGCTTGGGGTGGCGTGAGCCCTCGGCGTTGGTGTGCGCCAGCTCGTCGACCAGCAGCAGCTGCGGCCGCCGCTTCAGGGCCGCGTCCAGGTCCAGCTCTTCCACGTCGACGCCGCGGTAGTGGAGCTTCCGGCGCGGCAAAAGCTCTAGCCCCAAGAGCTGCGCGCCGGTCTCGTAGCGCCCGTGCGTCTCGACGATGCCGAGCACGACGTCGCGCTTTTCTCGCTCCATTTCCGCGCGCGCCACCTCGAGCATGGCGTACGTTTTTCCGACGCCGGGGGCGGCGCCGAAAAACACGGTGAGCTTGCCGCGCTTCTCCCGGGCCTCGGCGGCCACCACGCGGCGCAGCAGCTCGTCGGGGTTGGGACGATCGGTCACCGGTTGGTCAAGAGTACGCTATTTCAGCGCGTCGAGGGCCAGGTTTAGCTCCAGCACGTTGACGCGCGGCTCGCCGATCAGCCCGAGCAAGCGGCCGCTAGTATTTCGAGCTACCGCTTCTTGCACCTGTGGGACGCCGAGATGGCGCGCCTTGGCGACGCGCGCGACTTGCAGCGCGGCATTGGCGGGGCTGATGTGCGGATCCAACCCGCTCGCTGAGCGAGTAGCGGCGTCGGCGGGGATCACGGCGTCGGGCGCAAGGCCGTTCTCGGCGCGGTAAGCTTTGGCAAGCTCGCGAAAGCCGAGGTACGTTTCGTCGACGTCCTTGGTGGCGGGGTCGTCTTTGACGCCGTTGATCAGCTTGTCACTGGTCGGGCCCAGGTTGGTGCCGCTCGAGTTCGCGGCGTCGTAGCCGGCGCCGGCCGCCGAAGGGCGCGGGTGAAAGTACTCGGGTCGGCTGAAGCTTTGGCCCAGCAGCGCCGAGCCGACGACGTTGCCTTTGGCGTCTCGGATGAGGCTACCGGTAGCTTGGTCCGGAAAGGCGACGCGCCCGATGGCCCACACCACGCCCGGAAAAACCAGGCCTGTGAGCACGACGAAGAACAGCGTGAGCACGATGGCGGGACGAAGATGTTTCATGTTCAGGCCAGCCCTAGGAGCACGATTGCTCGGTCAATCAGCCAAATGGCGGGGAAGGGGGCGAGCACGCCGCCGACTCCGTAGATGAGCAAGTTGCGACGCAGCGTGGCGATGGCGTTGCTGGGTCGATACGCGACGCCGCGCAGCGAGAGCGGGATGAGCGCGATGATGATGAGCGCGTTGAATATCACCGCGGCCAATACTGCTGATTGCGGGTTGCTCAAGTGCATGAAGTTGAGCTGACCCAATGCCGGGTAGGTGACCAAGAACATGGCCGGGATGATGGCAAAGTACTTGGCCACGTCGTTGGCGATGCTGAAGGTGGTCAAGGCGCCGCGCGTCATCAGCATCTGCTTGCCAATCTCGACGACTTCGATGAGCTTGGTCGGGTTCGAGTCCAGGTCCACCATGTTGCCGGCTTCCTTGGCGGCTTGCGTACCGGTGTTCATGGCTACGCCGACGTCGGCTTGCGCCAGCGCGGGCGCGTCGTTGGTGCCGTCGCCGGTCATGGCCACCAGCCTGCCGCCGGCTTGTTCTTCGCGGATGTAAGACAGCTTCATTTCGGGCGTGGCTTCCGCGATGAAGTCGTCGACTCCCGCTTCGGCGGCGATGGCGGCGGCGGTGAGCGGGTTGTCACCCGTCACCATCACCGTCTTGATGCCCATCTGGCGCAGCTGCTCGAAGCGGTGCTTCATGCCGCCTTTGACGATGTCCTTGAGCTGAATGACTCCCAGCGCGCGCGCGCTTTCGGCGACCACGAGCGGAGTACCGCCTTCGCGAGCGATCCTCTCGACGATGGCCTGCAGATCTGGGGGAAAAGTGCCGCCGTGGCTTTCGACGAAGCGCCGTACGGCGTCGGCCGCGCCTTTGCGCACTTCGCTGCCCGCCAAATCGACGCCGCTCATGCGCGTGTGGGCGGTAAACTCCACGAACTTGGCTTGGCCGAGCTCGGAAATCTCGCGGGTGGGCAGCTGGTATTTCTCCTTGGCCAGCACCACGATGCTGCGACCCTCCGGGGTTTCGTCGGCCAACGAGGCGAGCTGGGCCGCCTTCGCCATCTCCACCAGCAGTACGCCTTTGGCCGCGAAGAACTCGGTCGCTTGGCGATTGCCGAGGGTGATGGTTCCGGTCTTGTCGAGCAGTAGCGTGTTGACGTCGCCGGCGGCCTCGACGGCCTTGCCGCTCATGGCCAGCACGTTGTGCTGCATCACCCGATCCATGCCCGCGATGCCGATGGCGCTCAGCAAGCCGCCGATCGTCGTCGGAATCAGGCACACCAAAAGAGCGACCAACACCGTGATGCTGGGCACGGCGTTGCTGCCCGCGGCGGCGTACTTGGCGAAAGGCAGCAGGGTAACGGTGGCGAACAAGAAGATCAGCGTGAGGCCGGCCAGCAAGATTGAAAGCGCGATCTCGTTCGGAGTCTTTTGACGCTTGGCACCTTCGACGAGCGCGATCATGCGATCGAGGAAGCTGTGGCCCGGGTCTTGGGTCACCTTCACGACGATGCGGTCGGACAGCACTCGGGTGCCGCCGGTCACGGCGCTGCGGTCGCCGCCGCTTTCCCGGATGACGGGGGCGGATTCGCCGGTGATGGCCGACTCGTCGACGCTGGCCACGCCTTCGACGATTTCACCGTCGGCGGCGATCACGTCGCCCACTTCACACACGAAAAGATCGCCTTTGGCGAGCAAGGGCGCCGCGACTCGCTCCTCTTTGCCGTTGACCAGTTTGCGAGCGTGGGTGTCGGTCTTGGTCTTGCGCAGCGCGTCGGCTTGCGCTTTGCCGCGACCTTCGGCCATGGCTTCGGCAAAGTTGGCGAACAGCACCGTGAACCACAGCCAGAGCGTGACCTGACCGACGAACAGGGTGTCGGTCGCGTGGGTGACGAGGCCGCGAATCCAAAAATAGGTCGTGATGGCGCTGCCCACTTCGACCACGAACATGACCGGGTTTTTGGCGACCACGCGCGGGTCGAGCTTGACGAAGGCCTCTTTGCACGCGCGCATCACGATGGCTCTCTCGAATAGCGCGCGGGGCGCGTTCTTGGGCCGGACCGCGTGCGCGACTGGGGGCTCGCTGGGCAGCGACGTAGCCGTGGGCAAATCGATGGGTTTCTGAATGGCCATGGGAGCTGGTTCCGTCAATGAGTGGCGAGCGCCTGCATCTGGAAGTGCTCGACGACAGGTCCGAGCGCGAGGCCCGGAAAGTAGGTGAGGGCTCCGACGATCAGCACGACGCCGACCAGGAGACCGGCAAACGTGGGCGTGTCGGTGGGAAACGTGCCCGACGAAGCCGGCACGTGGCCCTTCTTGGCCAGCGCGCCTGCCATCGCGAGCAGGGGGATGATCATCAGGAAGCGCCCGATCAACATCGCTAGGCCGATGGTCACGTTGTACCAAGGGGTGTTGGCAGTGATGCCGGCGAAGGCCGAGCCGTTGTTGCCGGTGCCCGAGGCGTAGGCATAGAAGATCTCGCCGAAGCCGTGGGCGCCCGCGTTGTTCAGGTTGCCGGTGGCAGCGCCGTAGACGGTGTCGGCGGCGCCGTACGCGCTACCGGGCCACGTGTTGAGCGACGCCCAGAAGCCCTCCTTGGGCAAATCGATGGTGCTGGACAGCGCGGCGAAGCCGAGCACGCTGGCCGCGAGCACCAGAGTCGCCAGCATGGCCATCTGCACTTCGAACTTCTCGATCTTCTTGCCGATGTATTCCGGCGTCCGGCCGACCATCAAACCCGCGATAAAAACCGCCAAAATTGCGAACATCAGCATGCCGTACAGGCCGGCGCCGACGCCGCCGAAGATGACCTCGCCGGTGAGCATGTTGAACAAAGGCACCAAGCCACCGAGGGGGGTGAAGCTGTCGTGCATGGCGTTGACGGCACCGCACGACGCGCCGGTGGTGACGGTGGCAAACAGCGCGGAGCTGGCAATGCCGAAGCGCACTTCTTTGCCTTCCATGTTGCCGCCCGCTTGCAGAGCGCTGGCGGCGGTGTCGATGTGCGCGGCCGCCAGGTGCGGCGTGCCGGCTTGCTCGGCGCTGCTGCAAATGACGACCCCCGCGATAGCCAGCGCGGCCATGGCGCCGAACAAGGCCCAGCCCTGCTTGGCGTTGCCCACCATCTTTCCGAACGTGTGGGTGATGGCGGCGGGAATGCTCCAAATCAAGACGAGCGTGAAGAAGTTGGACAGCGGGCTCGGGTTCTCGAACGGGTGAGCGGAGTTGGCGTTGAAGATGCCGCCGCCGTTGGTGCCCAGCTGCTTGATGATTTCTTGCGACGCGACGGCACCGAAGGCGATGGTTTGCTTGCCGCCCTCCAACGTGGTCACGGTCTTGTACGGCTCGAAGCTCTGCGGCACGCCCATGGCGAGGTAGATGACTGCGCCCACCAGGCACAGGGGCAAGAGCACATACAGCGTGCAGCGCACCACATCGGCCCAGAAGTTGCCGATGCCGCTGGCGCTTTTGCGCGCAAAACCGCGGGTGAGCGCGATGGCGATGGCGATGCCGACCGCCGCCGAAGCCCAGTTGTGGATAGCCAACGCCACCATGTTGGAGAAATACGAGAGCGTGACTTCAGGCGAGTACGCCTGCCAGTTGGTGTTGGTAGTGAAAGAAACGGCGGTGTTGAAGGCCAAGTCCGCCGGCATCTGCTTCGCGCCGAAGCCCTGAGGGTTGAGCGGCAACACGCCCTGTAGCCGCAGCGCCCCGTAGGTGAAGAGCAGTGTCAAAAGCGAGAACACCAGCATGGCGAGCGCATAGCTCGTCCACTTCATGTCCTCTTCTGGATCGACGCCGAGCAGCCGATAGGTGGCTCGCTCCAAGCCGCCGAGCGCGCGATGCAGCAACGTCTTCTCACCCGCGAAGACGCGCGCCATGTAGGCGCCAAGCGGCTTGGTGAGCAGCAGCAGCAGACCGAAAAACAGCAGCAACTGCAGGGTGGCAAACGCGGTCATGGTCAGAACCTCTCCGGTACGAGCAGGGCATAGAGGAGGTAGCCGCACAGCACGAGCGTGACGGCGCCGAGCCAAATGGTGTCAGTCATGGCTCCCTCCCAGCAGCTTCTGGCAGCCGTAGGTGTAGGCGATGGCGACGGCAAAGAAGCCGACACAGATGGCGACGTAGACAAGATCGGTCATGCGGTTGGTCTCGCTTGGCTTCAACGGGGAAGCCGAAGGTCACGCTGGTCAACCTAGCCCCCGGTTGCTCAAGATGTCGTAAGAGCGACTCCTCCACGCATCAGGAATTCATAAAGGCTTCTTTGCGACATTGCGTCGCGCATCGCGTGTTTTTACAGAATCTTTAGGTCCTCGAAGCCAAGCTAAGGGGCATGGCAAAGGTCGACTCATGCCCCAAGTGCCAAGGTCGCGAGCGCGATCTGTACGCCATCGCCGCGCTGTTTTGGGTGGTGAGCCTGGCGCGGGTGGTCGTCACTTGGATTGGGCACGAGCCGTTTGGGGCCGAAGCATCCTTGGCGGCGCTGTTCGTCATCGTCGTGCCCTGGGTTTTGGCTCCGCGCTTGGGGCTCGCCACCAGTATGAGGGTTCGATGAAAGACACGTACAGATACGCGAGGCGTTCGATGCTCCTGGGTGCGGTCTTGGCGCTCGCGCTCGGCTGTCGCGGCAACCCCACGACTATCCTGACTCGGCTCGAGGATTCACGCCGAGTCACGGCCCAGCTACAGGTTCAGCTGAGCCAAGCCGCCGAAGCGTCGCACCGCGCCGTCATGGCCGATACTGACGACGCCTCGGTGGTCGCCGCCCAAGAGGCCGAGGGCGCTACGAAGGCGGTCGAAACGAACGTCGCCACGCTGAGCCAGCTGCTGGCGGGTCTCAGCTACGCCAACGAAGTCCAGTTGCTGCGCGAGTTTCAAGCTGATTTTGCCCGCTATCAGGAGCTCGATCGTCGAATTTTGGCGTTGGCGGTCGAGAACACCAACCTCAAAGCGCAAGCTCTCGCCTTCGGCCCTGCGAGCACCGCTGCGAACGCCTTTTGCGGCACGCTCGAGCGCTTCACGGCAACTGTACCGAACAAGGATCGCTGTCGCACCGACGGGCTAGTGGCCGAAGCCATCCGGGCGGTGCGGGAAATTCAGGTGCTGCACTCGCCGCACATTGCCGAGCGCGATGACGCCGCGATGGCTCGCATGGAGCGTGAGATGAACGAGCTCGACGCCAAGGCGCGCTCGGCGCTCGACGCGCTCGGCGCCGCCGCTCCGTCGAACACGGCGCCGGTTCTGGCCGAGTCGCGCGCCAAGCTCGATGAGCTCAAGCTCGTCACCCGCAAAATCGTCGAGCTGTCACGCCGCAACACCAACGTGCTGTCGCTCGATCTCGCAATACGCGAGCAACCGCCGCTGCACGCGGCGTGTGAGGATAGGCTGCGTGCCCTTACCGAAGCGTTGGCCAAAGAAGGCCCCAAAGCCGAGCGTTAGGCCCCTAACGTAGCGCGCACACTGCTGCCCACATTTGCAGATGTGCAGTGTTCGCGGGGCGACTTGCCCCATCCTCAACGGGGCTTGCGCACTCGGCTGACGTCATGACTATGCTTGTCGGTTGTTGCTTGAGCCCCGAGTCAAAGGAGCCCGGATGCGTTGGTGTGTTGCTGCTGTCTTCTGCCTGGCGCCCGCGATCGCAAACGCGCAGCCCTCTCCGCTGCCGCCGCCGCCGGCCCCTCCACCCGGAACCCAAGCTCCCGCAACGGCGCCCGCCCCCGCTGTCGCGCCGGCGCCCGCCCCCGCAACGGCACTCGCTCCCGCTCCCGCTGCACCCGCGCCCGCAGCCGCAGCCGCTCCCGCTCCCGCTCCCGCTCCACCAGTCGCCGAGCCGCACCGGCGCGGCACCCCCGAAGCGCGGCGTGGCTTCCAAATGCACTTCGTGCCGATGACGGGGGTGATCTTCCCCTTCGGCTCCGCCACCGGCGGGCGCGATGACGCGCTGAGCGCGCGCTACGCCTGGCAGTGGCTGCCGCTCGAAGTCGGCTTGGGCGCCAAGGTGATCGACGAGCTGTACATTGGCGGCTACTTCAACGTCGGCGTCGGCCTCGAAGGCAGCGATCTTGCTACCGAGGCCCACTGCGAGGCGGGCAACGACGCCGTAGACGACGTCTCGTGCAGCTCCGTGAGCGTGCGGGTCGGCATCGAAGGCCGCTATTCTTTTACGCCCGCGGAGCCGATGAGCGGCTGGCTGGGCTACGGCATCGGCTACACCGTCGGCAGCGAAACCATCTCGGACGTCGGCCGCTACACCGAAACTTCGACCGCCACCGGCATCGAAATGGCGCGATTGTCGGGTGGGCTCGACTTTCGGCTCAAGCGTGGCTTCGGCTTGGGCCCATACGCCATGGCCTCGATCG
This sequence comes from Myxococcales bacterium, assembly GCA_040348565.1. GTDB lineage: Bacteria > Myxococcota_A > Polyangia > Polyangiales > Polyangiaceae > PMG-095. Next base: position 15,033 of record JBEQSW010000340.1, read on the forward strand.
GTCGCTACACCCGTCAGCGGACGGAGGTTCGCAACGTCGAGACGGCCTCCACGTCCATCGACAACCCAGCCACCCACGCCTGGGTCGGGCTCGGCCTGCGCATGGTGATTTTTCCATGATGAACATGCAGTTACATCACTCCGCCTGGCTGGTTGCGCTCGCCCTTTTGGGCTGCGACGGACAGCAGTACGTCAACCCGGGCACTGCGCTTTTGACCGTCAGCCACGACGTGACCGGCTCGAAATTGGTCGAAGGTTGCAACTACGTCCCGGTGTTGCAGGGCAGCCAGATCCAAAAGCGCTACGCCGTGGACGACACGCTCGAAGCCGTCGTCACGCTCACGCGCTCCGATATCACCGTCACTTTCGAGGGTTCAGGCGCCGGAGCCCCACCGTTCCGCGCCACCACCAAGGAGCTAGAAAGCGGCGCCGTCGTCGACGACTCCCCGCCCAGTGGCTACACGGTCGAGCTCGCCTCCGGCTGCGTCCCCGAAGACCCTTGATGATTTTCTTATTTGCGGTCCGTTGAGATTCGCTCACAAGATTGCGAATGGACCCTTCGCTTCAGCGCAGCGTCGACCCCGTGCTCGTCCTCATGCGCAGTGTGCGCGAGCGTCTCAAGCGCGGTGGGCAGCAGGCGCCGCGGCTGCGCGTCAAGGTAACGCTTGGTTTCCTGTCGGTCGCGGCCTTGATGGCGTGCGCGGGCCGCCGGCCTTCGCCGTTGCTGGTCGGCGTGCTGCTGGCCGTCGCGCTCGTGCAAGAGCTGCCTGGGGCGCTGTTGGCGCGCTGGTCAGGGCGCTCGGCCAACGTGAGCATCGACGTGGTCGGCGGCTCGACCGAGGTGAGTGAACCGGCGCCGTCCGCGGGCCTGAAGTTTGGGTTGGCCAGCATTGGTAGCGCGGTCAGCCTGGCCGTCGGCGGCGCGTTCCTATTCGGCTCGAGCCGGCTCGTGCATGCGCCGGCGGCCAGCTTCGTTGCCGAAGCGGGTCAGCTGCACGTGCTGTGGGGCGCGGCGCACCTGCTGCCATTCGCGCCGTTCAAGCTGGGCATGCTCGTAGCAAGCCAACTGAGCGCCGGGGCGCGAGCCAAGCACGCGTTCACCTCGTTGCTGTTTGCGCTCACTTTGGTCGGCAGCTTGCTGGCCAAGCTCGGGTCGCCGCTCGTATTCGTGGCGCTCATGGTGCTCGTCTGGTCCTGCTGCCGCCACCTCTTCGAAAGCTGGGCGCTCGCCCGCGAATCCACCCTGGATGCCGATCGGCAGCTGCAAACTATCGAAGCTCTCACCCTGGCCGGCGAAACGCGCCAGGCCCTTCGGCTCGGCCAGCAGCTACGCCAGCAGGTGCGCTCAGCGCCGTTGCGCGCTCGCGTCGGTCGCGCCCTGGCCTGGGCCGCCATCGGCGAGGGCAACGCCGCCCTCGCCAAAGAAGCCCTACTCGAAATACCTCCCCCGTCCGTCGACCTGCACCTGCTCGCCGCGTTCCTCGGCACCTGCGGCCGCGTTCGCGAAAGCATCGCCCTCCTAGAAACCGCCCGCGCCCAAAACCAACTCACGGTCGAAACCACCAAGCTACTCGCCGACCTCTACTACCGCGAACGCCGCCTCGACGACGTCGCCGCGCTGGCCGCCTCGACCACGCTGCTCTCCGCTGCCGACCTGGCCCAGATCCAAGCCGCCCTCACCGTCGCCCGCCCCTCGTCCCGCGAACGGCCCCCGACGGACGCGCCCAGCGGCGTCGCTGGGCACGTGTTGGCTACCGACGCGCGCTGAGGGCAGGGCTCCGATCGAGCTTAGAACGGATACGTGAAGCGGATACGCGCGGCTTGCATCTTGGTCTG
>JBEQSW010000372.1:0-3033 GCA_040348565.1 Myxococcales bacterium
CCGGCGCAGAACGACACCTTCCAAGACCATTACATCGATCTACCGTTCGATCTGTCGGAGGTGATGTTCATCGCCACCGCCAACTACCGGTACAACATCCCCGAGGCGCTGCGCGACCGCCTGGAGATGATCGAGGTGCCCGGCTACACGCGAGCCGAAAAGTGCTCGATCGCCCGGCAGTTCTTGGTGCCGAAGCAGATCAAAGAGCACGGCCTCACCCCCGCCCAGCTCGAGTTCGAGAACGAGGGCATCGAGTTCTTGGTCGACTCGTACACGCGCGAAGCGGGCGTCCGCAATTTGGAGCGCGAGGTGGCGGCGGTGTGCCGCGACGTGACCGTGAAGATTGCCGACGGCACCGCGCCACCGCACACGGTGGTGACGGCGGCGCTGGTGCGTGAGCTGCTGGGCCCCGAGAAGCACCACCCGGAGCTTTCGGAGCGCAAGCTGTCGCCCGGCATCGCGGTCGGCTTGTCGGTCTCGGGCGTCGGCGGCGACTTACTGATTATCGAAGCGACGCGCATGCCCGGCAAAGGCGAGATCTTCATCACCGGCAGCCTGCGCAACGTGATGAAGGAGTCGGCGGCTACAGCGGTGTCGTTCGTGCGCTCGCGCGCCGAACGGCTGCGGCTCGATCCGCAGTGGCTCAAATCCATCGACCTTCACCTGCACGTGCCGCGCGGCGGCTCGGCGCGGGACGCCGCCAGCGCCGGCGTCGCCATGTTCGTGGCGGTGACGTCGTTGTTGTTGCGCGCACCGGTCAAACCGCACGTGGCGGTGGCAGGTGAGCTCACGCTGCGCGGCAGCGTGCTGCCCGTCGGCGGCATCAAGGATCAGGTGCTGGCCGCGCATCGTGCCGGCATCCGCGAAATCGTGCTGCCCGCCGGAAATGCTCGTGATCTCGAGGAAGTACCGCCCGAGATTAAAGCTGATTTGAGGTTCCATTTGGTGTCGCGCCTCGACGAGGTGCTGCCGCTGGTGCTGGCCGAGCCCGAGCCAGATCCGGATCAAGACGACGCCGCGCCGCCCGCTGCCGGCGAAGCCCACGTGTGAAGCCGCTGCTGCGTTCGCGAGCCGAGCGGGGCGCGCTGGGCGTGGCGGCGCTGCTCTTGGTCGGCATCGGCTTTGCGCCCCAGTTTGGTGGCCCCGGTTACGAATCGGCGCTGGCCGGCGGCTTGGTGCTGCCCAGCGCGGCCGCCATCGGCACCGCCCTCGCGGTCTCGCGGTCGCGCCGAGCCGAATCTGGGGTGGCGCCTTCGGCCTTCGACGCTTTGGGACGCGGGGTGGCCTTCGGCGCCGTGTTGGCGCTGGTGGGCGCGCTGATCGCCACCGTGCACGGCCTGCGCACCGGCTTTTGCGACGCGCCGCTCGGCTACGAGCTGTGGGCGACGGGGCCCGGCCCGGGCAGTGCCCTGGGCGGCGCCTGGGGAGCCGCGGCCGGACTCTTGGCGGCGCGCTTCCGACGCGTGCGGCTGTGGAGCGTGCTGTTCGCGCTGTTGGGGCCGCTGGGTGGCGTCGCCATCGGCTTCGGGCGTTTCTACACGAGCCCGATGGTGTTCGGCTTCGATCCCTTCGTCGGCTACTTCGCCGGCCCGCTCTACGACACCGTCGTCGATCCGGGGGTGCGCCTCCTGAGCTACCGCATCGGCTCGCTCGCAAGCCTGCTCGGCGTGGCGGTGCTGGCCTGGCACCTCGAGCTCGACGAAAAGAGCCGTTTTCGCCTGGTTTGGCGCGGTCGCCCGGGCTTGGTGGCGGCCGGTGCCCTGGCGTTCGCGGTCAGTCTTGCGATCACGCTGAGCGGCGCCCAGCTCGGGCATTGGAGCACGACGCGCAGCATCGAAGAGTCGCTCGGGCGCCGGCTCACGCGCGGGCGCTGCGACGTCGTCTACTCGTCGGGCGTGCCGAGCCGAGACGCCGAGCACGTGGCCGACGAGTGCGTGGGGCACCTGCCGGAGATCGAAGCTTATTTAGGTGCGCGCGGTCCAGAGCGCGTGAAGGTGTTCTTGTTCGCTTCCGACGCCGAGAAGGGCGCGTACATGGGCGCGACCCACACGTACATCGCCAAACCGTGGCGCGGCGAGGTGTACGTGCAGGCGGCCGGCTTTCCGCATCCCACGCTGGGCCACGAGCTTTCGCACGTGGTGAGCGGCAGCTTTGGTGCCGGCCCGTTTCAGGTTGCCGGGCCGCTGGGCGGCTGGATCCCCGATCCGGGGCGCATCGAGGGCATCGCGGTGGCGGCGTCGCCCGGTGAGGACGACGACTTTACGTTGTTGGAGTGGTCCAAAGCGCTGCTCGATTTGAACCTACTGCCCGAGATGCAGTCGGTGTTCCGGCTGGGCTTTTTGGCAAAGTCGTCGAGCACGGCTTACACGGTGGCGGGCGCGTTCGTGAGCTGGCTGCACGACCGCTACGGCGCCCAAGCCGTGCGCGACTGGTACGGTGGTCGCCCCATCGAGCAAGTGACGGGCGGGCGCGCGTTTTCGGTTCTGGATCGCGAATTTCGCGCTGATTTGGCCAAAATTCAGCTGCGACCGGAGCTGTTGGCCATGGCCAAGGCGCGCTTCGACCGCCCGTCGATCTTCGGGCGGGTTTGCCCGCGGCGGATCGATCGCGATCTGGGCGTGGCCGAAAGTCGGCTGGGCTCGGGCGACGTGCGCGGCGCCCGCGAAGTGTTTCGAGGCTTGCTCGACTTGGAGCGCGACAACACCCGGGCTCGCCTGGGCCTGGCCCTGTGCGACGTGCGCGCGGGGGAGTTGGACGCAGCCGTGAAGCGCTACCAGGCGCTGGCTACCGATCCACGCCTGTCGGTGTTGGAGCGCGCCGCCGCCCTGGAGGCGCGCGGCGACGTGCAGGTGATGGCCAACCAGCCGGCAGGCGCCGTGGAGGCGTACGCGGACGTGGCCAAGCTGGACATGGACGAAGATCGGCAGCGCACCCTCGAGGTCAAGACCCTGCTCGCCACCTCACCGTCCGGCACCGGTGTGCGCTCGTTGCTGATCGGTGATCCACGGCTGGGCCCGAGCTGGGACGAGGCGG
>JBEQSW010000387.1:0-5349 GCA_040348565.1 Myxococcales bacterium
ACAGCGAGCTCTACGGCTGCGCGCACCTGACGGACGATGTTCCCGGCGGCGGTGACGGCTGGCTCTACTACGACGCGGGCTTTTACGTCGACGAGCGGACGGGCAGCGCCTGGACGCCGGTGACGCAAGGCGGGTCGCTCGAATTCGACCAGACTTATTGCGGCAATCTGCAGATTGGCACCTTGAGTGACTGGCGCGTGCCGACCATCGACGAGGTGCGCGCGTCGTTTGCGGCCGGGTGCCCGGCGACGGCGCCGACCGGTGGCTGCCCGATCCACGATCCCACGAATTTGTCCTCGGCGGAGGTGTACAGCGCCGCTTGCGAGTCATGCCTGGGCAGCGCGACCTCCGCCTATTGCCCGACGAACGCTCCGTTTTGCCAATGGCTCAAGACGTCGTCGGTCTGCAGCGACTGCGCGGGCAGCAAGTCTTGGGCATATGGTCCCGGCAACGGTAACTTCACGGCGCTCGACGTGAGCTCCGCATTCACCATGAGCTGCATCATTGCCAGCTTGCCGGGCGGCGTGCCCTGAGCTCTAGTCTGGTATTTGTCAGACGACGCGGGGCTTCCGGAATGCTTGGCGTGCGGCACGTGTTGCTTCTCGCGGCTGCCTCACTTCGTGCGCGTCACGGGGGACGACCATGCGCGGTTGGGTGAGCAGGCGGAGCGGCTGGTGTGGTTCGACGGCATCCGCGCGTTCATGCGCATGGTGGACGGGCACTGCGCGGCCCTCCAAATCGACCACGGCTCGGGGCGCTTCGTGTGCAGCATTTACGCGGACCGGCCGCAGGTCTGTCGCGACCTAGCGCGCGGCTCGGGGGCGTGTCGGGGCGAGCGGGAGGCGAAGGCCGACCGACCTTTGCTTGCTTTGCGGCGCCTCGTTCCGCGTTCGACGGACCCGTGATATCAGGTTTTTCGTGGGTTACCTGGGTTACTACTTTGCGTGGATGGCGGTCTCGTACCTGATTCGAGAGCCGCGGTTGTTGGTGGGGCTGCTGGTGCTGTGGTTTTTGCGCGGATTGTTGCCGCCGCCCGGCGCCATCTTCGGCGCGCTGGGCCGAGCGGGGCGATTGCGCGAGCAGGTGCGGGTCAATCGCGCCAACATCACTGCTCGGCGCGATCTTGCGACGATTTACCTGAGCTTGTTGCGGCCGCGGCGCGCCATTCCGCTGCTCGAAGAAGGGCTCGCGCTGGCGCCCGACGACGCCGAGCTGATGTACCTGCACGGTGTGGCCCTGCACCGCGCGGGCCGACATGACGAAGCGTTGGCGCGTTTGCTCGCCGCCATCGACAAGGACGCGCGGCTGCGTCACGGCCATCCGTACTTCGTCGCGGGTGAGACGCTGCTGGCGCTGAAGCGCTGGGACGACGCCGCCGACGCCTTCGAGCGCTACTTGGACTTCAACAGCTCGGACGTGGCCGCGCACACGTTACTCTCGCGCGCCTACGCCGGTGGCAACGACGCGGCGGCCGCGCGCAAATGGCTGCTGGCCGGCATTGCCACTTGGCACGGGCTGCCCGGCGCGATGAAGCGCCGCCAATTCGGGGCCTACCTGCGCGCGCAATGGGCGCGCATCACGGTGCTGAAAGACGTGGGGGCGATGGTGGCGGCGCTGCTGCTGCTCGGCCTCGTTTTGGGCGGTGCGCGGGCCGCGTACCCGCTGGTGGCCAAGCTGTGGCAGCCCGATGCCGACGAGCAAATGTTCGAAAAGCTTCAGAAGAGCGCCGCCCTGTGCGGCACCGTGCAAACCGGAGATTTTGCGGGCGCCTACGACGTCCTGCCAGAGCTGCCGGAGGACAACCCCACCTCGGCCGGCTTGCCGCAGCGGATGGATCCGGCACTGAAGCTTCAAGTGCAGCAAACCATGGCCGCCGAGTACGTCGATTTCCGCATCGAGAAAGACCGCATCGTCGCCGGTCGCGATCTGATTCAGGAGTATTGCCTGACCCGAGTCATCGAGCGCACCCCGCGCTCACTCCACGCCGAAGCCGTGCTGCGCTTTCGACCCGGCGTGACCAGCCCAACCGGCGAGGCCGAGCCGGGCGCAGACGGTCTTGCTCTCGAGGCACGAGGCGAGGGTGACCACGCCGGTCTGCCTCCCCAGCTCATCGATGCACGCGCCGCCGCACTTTTCGACATTCGCTTGGATCGCGGCGCGGAAGCCACCCGCTTCCGTTTCGCCCTCGTCGACAAGCCGCTCACGGCCACCGCCCTCACGCTGCACCGGCGCCCGTAGCTCGAGCGCATAAGAACCGGTTCGGCGGTCAGGGAGGAAGGGAACAAAAAGCGTTTGCCCCTCGGGCGGCGTGGGCAGCGCGAGGGGCAAACGACTGCGCGGGGGGCGACAACGTGTCGCCCCACCGCCGAGGCGCGGCTACTTGTTGACGACGGCTTTGAACTCGTCGACGCCGAGGTTGCCGCCCGAGCCGCCCGACCAGATCTCGAACCCGCCGAACACGTCGGTCAGGTACATCGTGGACGGGATGCCGTAGGTCGCGGCGGCGGTGAAGAACGCCTTCAAGTCGACGTCCTTGAACGACTGAGCGCGGCTGTCGTTGTCTTCCGTCGGGTTGACGAACGAGACCACCGGGGCGTTGTTCGGGCCGGCAGGGCCGTCGCCGCGGGGACCGACCCACACGTTCCACGGCATGCCCGCGACCATGACGTTGGAAGCCTGGACGGAGCCGATCGGCTGCTTGCCGCCCGGATCACGCAGCCAAATCATCACGAAGCCGTTGATGCCGTCCTTGTACTCGGCCGTGGGCGGGCTGTTGGCGAACCAAATGTCGTAAGTGGCGTTGAACGAGCCGGTCGAGCCGCTGTAGCGCAGCGTCGAGGGCAGGCTCTTGATGGCCGAGATCTGCACCGGCAAGCCGTCCGTCGACTTCGTGCTGTACACGCCGTTGGCGGTGTTGCCGTTGTTACCGATGTAAATCGACGGGAACGAGGCAGGGGCGCTGGCGCCGGTGCCGCTGCCACTCGTGATCTTGAAGCTGTTGTTGCTGTAGTTGAGGATCAGATCCGTCCCGGTCGGGTCGCCCCAGTTGTTGTTCTGGATGATGTAGCTCTTGCCGTCGACGACGACCTTGGCGCGCGCGAAGTCGCCATCGGGATTCTTGTTCGCGATGCCGACCGTACCCTTCTGATCGCCAGCCGTTGCGGGACCGTCGGGTGCGTCGCTCGCTTGCGTTCCGTACGCAAAGCCGTTGACGCAGAAGTTATATGGAGTGTCTGTCAGCTTGCCAGGAACGGTGAATACCACGGCCGAGATCGGCTGCTTCGCGTAGGGGGTGCCCTGCGCTCCAGCCGCCGCCCAGCACTGGGGCGTAAAGGAGCTGTACGGAACGAAGATCTTGCCCTGCACTTCCGTGATGGTCGCACACCAGCGATCCGCGTCGCCGACGGCGCCCTCCTTGTGTCCGTTGGGTCCCTGAATCTGCACGCGCAGGGTGAACGAGGTGTCCGCGCCCTTCTTGACGAAGTTTACTGCTATGCCATCACCCATCGGCACCACCGACGGGGGGCCAGCGGCGTTGGGGTCTGCCGCTTTGTAGACGCAGCTTTCGGTGGGCGGCTGGTTCACGTTGAATCCGAGCAATGCCACGCTCTTGTACATGGGCTCGGCGCCCACCGTACCGCTGACACAGAACGCGTCTGCGGGCGGCTTCGCCACGAAATCCATCGGTGTAATGGTCGTAGTTCCATCCTTGCCTACGCCCGTCCAGGCGCAGCCGTGCCAGTCCTTCTCTGTCAGGTAGCCGGGCCCGCCCTCTCCGGGGTTGACGACGACGCTGCCGCCCGCGCCTGTGGTGCCGGCGCCGGGAGAGGTACCGCCGGTCGTGCTCGCGCCACCCGTCGTGCCGGAGCCGCCCGTCGTCCCTGCGCCGCCCGTGCCGTTGCCAGCGCCCGGTAGTCCGGTGCTGCCAGCGCCCGGTAGCCCGGTGCTGCCAGCGCCCGGTAGCCCGGTACCGTTGCCGCTGCTGCCGTTGTTGTTGGGCAGCCCGGTAGGGTCGTTGGCGGTCACGCTGCAGGCGCTGGCGAGCGCCACGGAGCCCATCAGAATGAAGAGGGAGGCGAGTGACTTGCTCATGCGCCCCTAGCTTTGCATACGAAACTGGAAGCGGTTCCAGGTTGGAGCGATTTGGGTCCACTTTTTTGGGTGCGGGGCTGAAAACATTTCGCCATAGCGGACCCGCAGCCGCGCCCGAGCAAAGACAGGAGTCTTTGCCAAAGTTACTTTTCAGGTGACGGTGGGGCGATTCAGCCCTTGACCGCGAGCCGCAGCTTCTCGACCAGCGGCTGAATTTCGGCGTGGCGCAGCTTGAACAGCGAACGGTTGGCCACCAGCACGCTCGAAACGTCGAAAATGGTCTCGACCTCGACCAGGCCGTTTTCGCGCAGGGTGGCGCCGGACTCGACCAAATCGACGATGGCGTCCGAGAGGCCGACGATGGGCGAGAGCTCGACCGACCCGCCCACGTAGATGATTTCGGCTTGGATGCCGCGCGAGGCGTAGTGCTCGCTGGCAATGCGCGGAAACTTGGTGGCGATGCGCGGCACGTCGGGCAAAACGGCGCCGGCGGGAGCCGCCACCACCATGCGGCACTTGCCGATGCCCAAATCCAGCGGCTGGTAGAGGTCGCAGCGGCGCTCGCGCAAGACGTCACGGCCGCTTACGCCCAAATCGGCGGCGCCGTACTCCACGTACGTGGGCACGTCGTCGGGTTTCAGCAGCAAAAAGCGCAATTTGCCGTCGGCGCTCTCGCGCACCAGGCGCCGGTCGTCGTCTTCCAGCGCGGAGGTGTCGAGGCCGGCGGCCTTGAACATGGGCGCCAGCACCTTCATCACGCGACCCTTGGGGATCGCGATCGTCAACGGACCGTGGCTCACGGTTCCTCACTCTCGAGGGTGATGCGCTCGATGTCGGCGCCCGCCCCGGCCAGCTTGTGCTCGATGTGCTCGTAGCCGCGATCGAGGTGATACACGCGCCGCACGATGGTCTCGCCGTCGGCGACCAAACCCGCCATCACCAACGAGGCGCTGGCACGCAAATCGGTGGCCATCACGCTGGCGCCGGACAGCCCGCCGACGCCGCGCACGATGGCCACGTTGCCGCGCGTTTCGATGTGCGCGCCCATGCGGATCAGCTCCGGCACGTGCATGAAGCGGTTTTCGAACACATTTTCGGTCAGCACGCTCTCGCCCTTGGCCAAGCAGCACAGGGCCATGAACTGGGCCTGCATGTCGGTCGGAAAGCCCGGGTGCGGCGCGGTGCTCACGTCCACGCCCTTCAGCGGCCCGACCCGGCGCACGCGCACGTGCTCGCCTTCGCGCTCGATTTCCAGGC
>JBEQSW010000401.1:0-27692 GCA_040348565.1 Myxococcales bacterium
GGTCGAGCGACGTCGTTTACGACTTGGGTTGTGGCGACGGCCGCGTCGTCATCGAGGCGGTGAAGCGCAGCGGCGCGCGCGGCGTCTGCGTCGATATCGACCCGAAGCTGGTGCGTCGAGCCCGAGAGAACGCAACCCGCGCCGGCGTCGCCGAGCGAATCGATTTTCTCACCCAAGACTTGTTCGTGACCGATTTGCGTGGCGCGACCGTCGTCATGTTGTTTCTTTGGCCGGAGGTCAATTTGCGGCTCTTGCCCAAGCTGTTGCGAGAGCTTCCGCCCGGCGCGCGCATCGTGTCGAACATGCACGACATGGGAAGTTTTGCCCCTACGAGAGCCATCACCGTGAACGCCGAGATGAAGCCGCCGCACCGTGTTTATTTGTGGTCCGTTCCTGCGCCTTGACAGCCCGCGGTGGGCGTTCCAAGCGTGGGCCATGCGAACACTTTGCTCTGCCTTCTTTGCCCGTGCCGTGCTGGTTTCGATGGGGCTTTTTGCTGTCGCGGCTTGCACGCCGCAGACGGTCGTGAACAGCGCGACGCCGGCCGTGAACGCGCCGGTGCGCGGTATCAGCGTCAACGGGGTCGGCAAGGCGAGCGGCAAGCCGAACGTGGCGCGCGGCACCATCGGGGTCGAGGCGCGAGCCGGCACGGCGGAGGAGGCGATCGGCGAGGTGAATCAACGCATGGCAGCGGTGATCGCGGCCGTGAAGCAAGCCGGCGTGGCCGATGCCGACGTGCGCACCTCGACGATTTCGCTCAACTTCGAGCGCAACTACGAGTCCCCGCGCCCGGAGATGGCGCCGGCGGTCGCCCCTGCCATGGCGCCGACGATGGCGCCCGCAGTCGCGCCCGCGGGCAAGTCGAAATCGGTGGTGGCGCCGGTAAAACCCGAGGCTCCGGCCGCTCCTCTCGTCAAGTTGCCGCAAGGCTTTTACACCGCGACGAACAACGTCGAAGTGACGATCCGCAATTTGGACGCCGCCGGTAAAGTGCTCAGCGCCGCCACCAGTGCCGGAGCCAACCAGCTGTACGGCATCCGCTTCGAGCTCGAAGATCCGTCACCGCTCCAGGCCGAAGCTCGCAAGAAAGCGGTGGCGGACGCACGCGACCGCGCCGAGCGCTTGGCGCAGCTGGCCGGCCTGAAGCTTGGCCCCGCGGTTTCGATCACCGAGGTCGACGGCGGCGGCGGCGGCCCCGTGCCCATGTTCGCGATGGCCAAAATGGACTCGTCGGCGCCCGTCGAGCGCGGCGAGCTGACCGTGACGACCACCGTGCAGATCGTGTACGCGCTGCCCGAGTGAAGGCGAGGAAGGCGCCAACGCTGGCGCCTTCCTCCATCTCGGGTTTGCCTTTCACGCCTCCAGGCTCATTCCCACTCGATGCGGTTGATGTAGAGGGTGCTCGGAAACTGGAAGGACTCGAGCAGCCAGAGCTTCAGAACCAAATCGCCAGCGTCCATCGTATCCGTAGCCGTGAACGTGTGCTCGAGCACGAGGGGGGTGAGCGAGTTCAGGGGTCGCTCGTCCTCCGGTGCATCGACTGGGCTCGACCTCGTAGCGTCGGCGAACCATGTCCCATCAGTCGTGCCGAGCGCGATGCCCTCGAGCGGCGTCCGAATGATGGCGCCATCGAGCTTCCACAAGACGTGCACCCGCACCGTGCGACCCGTTGGCGTCTGCCCGCGGCAAGCGGGTCGCGTGATGTAGACCTCTCCCGTGTTTGCTGGCACCTCGCCGAGCTCCTCGGGCAACTGAAGGCTCGCGTCGTCGCTGCGCGCGCTCTTCGGGAACACGGCATTGAACGCCCAGTTTGGTGGATCGAACACCACCTGGTCCTCGTAGTTCAAAACTACGCCGTTGTTCCGTCGACCGGGCGACAACACTCGGTTGTTGGGACCGAGTGGCAGCGCGTCGACCGCGGTCAGTGCAGCAAAACAGTCGACCGCGGGGTCAGGCTCGACCGCGGTCGCCCCGCCTTCGTCATGCCCCGACATTTCGCCCCCGGTGCTGGCCGTGATGCCCCCTGTGTCGTTGCTGGGGCTAGCGCCCGAGCCACCGCTCCCTTCAGCTTCGCCGATTTCCGTACGAGGTGCGCACCCTACCCAGAGCAACGCTGCCAGAGCCACCGCACCCCCCCAACCACCCACGATCCTTGTTTCGTTGTCCATATCGGGCTGAATGCACCCAGCTCCGGCGCCCCATTGAAAAAACGTGAGGCTCGCGAAGAACGCATATTTAGCGCAGAATCCGCTGCTTGATCGGCAGCAGAGCCAAGGGTAGACAGGCGCCTTGCTTCGCACCCTCACGAGCTGTCCGCGTTGGGTGTGGCGACCCGCGGTAGTGCTTGCGCTGTTGACCCGAGCATCGGCCGCAGCCCAGGAGCAACCGGCCGTCGATGCGCCCATGAGCGTTCGCTGGTCGTTCGTACGCCTGCCGGGAGCAGAGTCGTGCCCCGGCGCGGAAAGAATCGCAGCGGGCGTCCGCTCACGTCTGGGGCGCGATCCATTTGCCGACGACGCTCCTCGCAACATCGAAGGCAGCGTGACTCGGGACGGCCAGATCTGGCATGCGCACCTGAGCGTGATCGGGCCTGACGGCGCGGTGTTGGGCTCGCGCGATCTGCAATCGGACGAGGTCGATTGCACGACCTTGGCCGACGCTGTCACCCTCGCCGTGGCGCTGGTCATCGATCCGCGCGCGGCGTTCGCGCCGCTCGCCGCCGAGCCAGCGCCTCCTGTCGCACCTCGGCCTGCACCGGCCTCACCTGCGCTACCAGCGCCGGCGCCCGTCGTTCTCCCGGCCGGGCCCCGGCCTGCGCTCGCTGCGCCACGGTCCGCTCCGGCAGCGTCTGCTGTCCCTGCGCTGTCGCTATCGATGCGCGGGCTTCTCGCACTGGGCCTGTTGCCGCGCGCCGCGTTCGGAGTCGAATCGGCGGGCGAGCTCGGGCTGTCCGAGCGTTGGGGGCTTTCCCTGGGTTTGTCGTACCTCCCCGAGGTACGCAGCTCTGACGGGGGCTTCGCGTTTGGTCTTTCTGCGGGGCTTCTGGGCGTTTGCGTCGGTGCCGTGCAGACGCCGACGGCGCGTTTGGTCATCTGCGGCGAGGCGCAGCTCGGCGCCATGCACGCCGTGGTCTATTCGGTGCGGCCGCTGCCGCCGGGGGACCACCCGTGGGCGGGGGCGCGGGTTGGCCCACGGCTCCGGCTTTCGCTCGGCGGCTCGCTGTGGCTCGACGCCGGCGTCCAAGCGTTGGCGCCGCTGCTACGCCACCAGTTCGTTCTGAAAGATCAGCAAATTCCGGTATTTCAGAGCTCACCGCTCACGCTCGCGGCGACGCTGGGGTTGAGCGCGTCGATTCGCTGATGGGACGGCCGTGGCGCGTGCATTCAGGGGGAGTGGTTCCGGCTACCTCGCAGGTCGATGACGTCCCCGACGTCCTCGATCTCGAGAGCATTCACGACCTTCATGCCGACTTTGTCTGGTGCTCCCTACAGCGATTGGGCGTACGCCCCGCGGATCTCGAAGACGCTTTGCAGGAGGTATTCGTGGTCGTCTATCGAAAGCTCGCGTCCTTCGACGGCTCGTCTCGCCTCACCACGTGGCTGTTCGGCATCAGCATGCGCGTCGCTTCAGCCTACCGCCGCAAGGCGTACCGCCGCCGCGAGCGCACCGTCGTCGACATGGAGGCGACCGCCGGCGCAAGCCCCTTCGACGGTCCGGAAGATGCGTTGGTCGAACGGCAGTCCCGCCAACGGCTCACCGAAGTGCTGGACGAGCTGGAACCTGCGCGGCGGGCCATCTTCGTGATGTTCGAGATCGAAAGCATCGGCTGCCCGGAAATCGCCGAGCAGCTCGGGCTGCCGATCGGTACGGTCTATTCACGGCTCGGCGCTGCGCGCGTCGATTTTTCGAAGGCCGCGGCGCGGCTTCGTCGGCGCGAGGAAGCGGGGCATGGCCGATGAGCGCACCCAGGCGTTGGCTCGAAACCGAACAGGCTTCCGCCGAAGCGCTCGAGCTTTTGCGCGCTGGGCGCCCTCCCCAGCGCATGAACGAGGCGGTGCGGAGTCGTTCGCGACGACGTGTGGCAGGTTTGGCGATGCTGCCGGCAGCGGCGGGCATGCTCGCGGCGTGGCCACAGCTGGCGCTCGGCGCGCTGCTGGGTACGGTCGGCACGGTTGCGGTGATGTCGGCGTTCAGCGCATTCTCGGCGCCGCCGGCTCCGGCCCCGAGCGCATTGCCGGCGAGCCCGAGCGCATCCCACTTGCTCCGCGCTGACACGCCGCCGCCAGCCACCGACGAACCAGAGACTCGGTCAGTCGACGACCCCACGCCGATGCCGGCCGGCAGCGCACGACGTCCCTCCGTGAGCCCCGTGCCGGTCGCGAGCGACTCGGCGGGGTCGGCGGCGCGCGGAGAAGGCCTGCAGCAAGAGATTCAGCTGCTGGAGCAGGCACGTCGCCAACTTTCGTCCGAGCCTGCCCAGGCCGAGCGCGTGCTGCGAGAGCACGAAGCTCGCTTCGCCGCCGGCCAATTGCGCAGCGAGCGCGAGCTCTTGCTGATCGACGCGCTGGTTCGACTGGGGCGGAGGAGCGAGGCCGAGGCGCGAGCGAGGGTGCTGCGAAGACAAGCGCCAACGTCGTTGTACGGCGAGCGCCTGGAGCAAATCCTCGGCCGCTCAGGCTCCGACGGCAAGCCCGACGACTGAGGCGCTACTTCGCGTCGAGCACTTCTCGCACCTTGTGCAGCAGTGCATCGGGGGTGATCGGTTTTTCGAGCACGAACAGGCGAGGGGTGGCCAGGCCGTGATGCCCAATGGCGCCTTCCGCGTGCCCCGAAAGGTAAATCACCTTCATTTCTGGCCTGAGGGGGGCCACTCGCTCTGCTAGCTCGAACCCGCTCATGCGCGGCATGACGACGTCGGTCAAGAGTAAGTGCAGCTTGCCCTCGTGTCGCTCGCACAACAGAAAGGCCTCGCCGGCGTTCTGAGCCTCCACCACCTGGTAGCCGTTGCGACTGAGGATCGAGCGGAGCAGGCCGCGCACCGACTCGTCGTCCTCGACCAAGAGGATGGTCTCCATGCCGCGCAGCGAAGGCGCCCCTTCCGGCGCTGACGGCAGCTCGTCGAGCGGCGCGTCCACGCGTGGAAAATAGATGGTGAACGCCGCCCCTTTGCCTGGCTTGCTCTCGACCGAGACGTGGCCTCCGCTTTGAGCGGCGATGCCCCAGACCATGGACAGTCCGAGCCCGGTGCCTTTGCCTTGCTCTTTGGTCGTGTAAAACGGCTCGAAAATCCGAGCCAGGGTCAGCTCGTCCATCCCCACCCCGGTGTCGGTTACGGTCAGCGCCACGTACGGGCCGGCGGCGACGCCCGAGTGAGTCTCGGCATAGGCCGGATCGAGCACGACGTTGTCGGTCTCGATCGTGATGGTGCCGCCGTTGGGCATCGCGTCGCGCGCGTTGACGACGAGATTCAACAAAACTTGCTCCACCTGTCCCGGGTCGACCAGCGCTTTGCCCAGGTCGTCGCGGGCGACGATGGACAGCGTGACGTCTTCACCCAGGACGCGACGAAGCATGTTGCGCAGCTTCGTCACCGTGTGATTCAAGTCGATGACTCGCGGCTGCAACACTTGTTTGCGTCCGAACGCCAACAATTGGCGGGTCAGCTCAGAAGCGCGCTCGGCCGCCCTCGTGATCTCGTCGAGGTCTGCGCGCAGCTTGTGGCCCGGGGCGAGGCTGTCGGCGGTCAACACCGAATAGCCGAGAATTACCGAGAGTAAATTGTTGAAGTCGTGAGCCACGCCCCCCGCGAGCTGACCTATGGCCTCCATCTTTTGCGACTGGCGCAGTTGCTCTTGGAGCTTCTGCCGTTCACCGATGTCTTGAAACGCGCCGAGGATGCGTGAAACGGCCCCGGTCGCGTCGCGCTCGGCGTAGCCGACGGCGCGCACCCAGAGACTCCGCCCTTTGGCGGTCAGCAGCTGTGCTTCGAAATCGAACGGCTTGCCGACCGTCACGCATTCATGGACCGCGTCGCGGACGCGCCCCCGGTACTCCGGCGCATAGAAGTTGATCGCCTCCTCCAACGTCGGCTCGGTTCCGACTTCCACTTCGTGAATGGCGTAAACCTCGTCCGACCAAATGACGCGAGGCTCTCGCAGCTCGAGGATCCAGCCACCCAGCTTGGCGGCGCGGCTCGCCATGCTGAGCAGGGCCTCGCTCTTGCGAAGCTTGGCCTCCGCGCCTCGCTGCTCGATGGTCGCCCAGCAGCGTTCGACGAATTCCTGGACTAGCGCCACCTCGTCCGGCGTCCAATCGCGCGGCACCCGGTCGTGCACGACCATCATTGCGCGTCGCGTGCCCTCTCGATAGAGCGAGCAGCAAATGAAAGCTCTGACGCCCAATGTGCGGTAGCGCTGGGCCCCCGCCGGGTGTACTCCCGCCCCGTCCACGTTGCCCACCACCCAAGGATCGGGCCTTCGCTCGCGCAAAGGGTTCAAGTCGGAGAGTCGATATCTGCCGACCATGCTCGCGCAGTCGTTGGTGAAGTCGTGCGGCACGTTGTAGTGGTCGCCGTCGGCCTCGATGTTGGCGTAGGCGCAACGGGACACGCCCAGGTACCGCCCCAACAACTCCAGTGCCACGGGCAAGACTCGGTCCGGATCGGACGTAGCGCGCATCGCATCGCCGAGCTCGTTCAGCACCCGCAAGCGCTGTTCGCTCGCAAGCAATGCTTGCTCGATCGCGGTCGAAGCGGAATACAGCTGCGCCAGATGCTGTGCCCGATCTCGGCTCGTCCTTAGTGCTCGCTCCGAGCGGTCGCGCTCGATGGCGATGGCGGCGAGCGGCGAGGCCACGTCGACCCAAGATTGCCCCGATGCGCTCGGCTGACGCGGCTCACGGTAGTACGAGGCGAAGGCGCCGAGCAGCTCGCGCTTTGCCGAGAAAATTGGGGTGGACGAACGAGCCCGCAGGCCATGCCGAAGCGCGAGCTCACGGTGCGCTTGCCAGTAGCGGTGTGTTGCGACTTCCTCGACGACTAGTTGCTCGGAGATGTCGGCGTCAGCGCCGCAGGAGCCGGCGTGGGCGCCGATGGCGGCGCCGTCGAACGCGGCCGTGTACTGAGTGGGCAAGCTGGGCGCGGCCGCATGATGCAAGGCACCTCGCTCTTCATCGACGAGCAGGATGCTGCACAACATGCCGGGCGCCTGGGCTTCGATCAGCTTCGCGAGCGCGTGCAACACTTTGGGCAGGGGAACGCCGCTGGCGACTTGTTCCAGCACCTTCCGTTGACCGTCGCTGAACGAGTCCATGCGCGACCGAGCCCGTCGGCAGTGGCAACCGCCAGCCGTGGGATAGACGAGAGCTAGAGTACGCCAATCGGCGGCGCCAGCGACACTCGAGACAAAACGGGAGGGATCACGCGGAGCTACGTCGATTGAACCGCTCCCCGGGTCGGTCTACTCTGCTCGGCTTATGTTCTATTTGAACCGCGGTGGCGGGCCCGAAGGACCGTACGAGGAAGCCCGCATCGTCCAGATGATTCAGTCGGGCGAGCTCGTGCAAGCCGGTGTGTGCCCGGTCGGTCAGAACCAGTGGTGGCAGCTGAATCAGATCCCCGCGTTCGCGCAAGCGCTCGCGCAACGTGCGGCCGCGCCGCCCCCTGGCTACGCTCCACCTGCGCAGCAGCCCTACGGTCAGCCTCCACAAGCGGTTGCCTACGGTCAGCCGCCGCAGCAACCCGGCTACGGCCCGCCACCACAACAACCGGGCTACGGCCCGCCGCAGCAAGCTGGCGGTTACGGCGCGCCGCCGCAGGGCTACGGCCCCGGTCCGACTGCGCCCGGCTATGGTCCCGGTCCGACTGCACCCGGCTACGGCCCCGGTCCGACCGCGCCCGGGGCGGGTTACGGACCGCCCGCGCCGGCCATGTCACCTGGCGGTGCTCGCAAGACCATTCCCGAAGAAAAGAAGAGCAGCCGCACGCTGCTGATCGTCGGTTTGGTGGGCGTGCTGCTGGTCTTTTTGGTGAGCAGCGCCATTGGCGCGTACCTGCTGTTTTTCTCGAGCGGTGGGGCGCCGCAAATGGCGGCCACCATGCCGCGCGATTCCGAGATGCTGATCCAGATCTCGAACGTGCCAAAGTTGTTGGTCGACTTCAAAGACGTCGAGTACCTGGACACGTCTCTGCGCGACGACAAGCGCATGTTCGACGACACCGCCGATTCGGTGGCAAAAGCCTTCGATATCTCGCTCGATGACGCGCGCGCGTTTCTGGTCTCTTCGCGCACCATGGGCGTGGGCGGTCGCAAGCTCGCGACGCAGCCGGAGGTCGCGTTCGCTATCGGTTTTGCCAGCGCGGAGCCGGTGGAGGCTTTGCTCAAGTCCACGCGCTTCGTGGCGTCGGGCGCCGTCGGCCAGACCGGCAAGCGCTACCAGCTGACGCGCAAGCAGCTGTCGTCCAGCGTCGGTCAAGACGTGCTGCTCAAGGGCTTGGCCGAGGCCGAGCTGGGCAGCGGCAAAGAAGTGCTCGTCTGGTTCCCCGACAAGAAGCTACTCAGCTTCGGCAGCGAGCCCTTCGTGGCCGATTTGGCCAAGGTTCTCGAGCAAGGCGCGGCCGCCGTCGACGCCAACCCATCCTTTCAGACCGCCGCGAAAGATTTCGACGCCAACGCGCGCTTGACCGCCTTCTTGGATCCGACGGTTTTTTCGAGCATCGACGACGCGAAGGTGAAGGAATTCGTCGATAGCTATTTCAAGCCGGCAGGCCCGCTCACCGGCATGTTGACGGTCAAGTCCGCCGGCTTCGTCACCAGCCTGACGGGGCGCATCATCGGCAGCAAGCTGCCGAAAGCTTCGACCTACCAAGCGCCCAGCAAGCTGGAGCTCGCCAACCGCTTGCCGGTCGAGACGTTTGCTTACGCGGGCTTTCAAACGCAGACCAAAATGACGGGCGCCGACGTGCAAAAGCTGCTGTTCGATCAGCTGGAGGCCGCCGATCCGCGTTCCAAACGCCAAGCCGAGCAAGGCTTGCAGCAGATCGAGCAGACGCTCGGCATCACCCTCGCACGGCTGGTCGACGGGCTCGGTGACGAAGCGGTGCTCGCGCTGCTCGCCCCCGCCGACGTGACGCTCGACCTGGCGACGTTCGCGCAGGGGCCAGAAGCCGCCGCGCGCTTCAACGCGACTTGGGTCATGCAGCTGAAGGACGACACCGAGTACAAGCGCTTGGCCGCGCAGCTGAAGCAAAAGATTTTGCCCTCGATCCGCGAAGCCACCGTGGCCGAAGACGGTCCGGGCTTTGCGCTGACTCCGCGCGGAGCGCCCTTGCCGATCAGCTTGCGCGTCAAATTCTTCGACAAGCACTTGTTCATCACCGCGGGTGGAAACGCCTTGTGCGATCGCGCCGAAGCTGCGTTCTCCAAAGGTGACCGCACGCTGAAGGACGACGCCGCTCATCAGTCGGCGCTGGCAGCGCT
Organism: Myxococcales bacterium; assembly: GCA_040348565.1. Taxonomy (GTDB): domain Bacteria; phylum Myxococcota_A; class Polyangia; order Polyangiales; family Polyangiaceae; genus PMG-095. The sequence goes on from JBEQSW010000401.1 coordinate 9,477, forward strand.
GCCCGACAAGCACCATTTTCGGCTCTGGATCGATACCGGGCGCATCGTCGAGACGGTCTTCAAGAACCCGCTGTTGCGCGCGTCCGCCAGCGAAAACGGCATTCAGCTCGACAAATTCCGCTTGAGTGGGCCGCAGCGGGTCACGAGCGCGCTCACCGTCAAGAGCGAGGTCGAAAACGAGGTTTGGAGCTACCGCATCGACGCGCTCAACATGCAGGCGTTGGCTCCGCTCGGGGTCGGCGCTTCCGCGCTGAGCGGTATCGGGCGGCGCCCCGGCTTGCCCCCGTTGTGACGACGCCCGATGCGCCGGGCTAGCCAATCAGCTTGCTGGCCCAGCGCAACAACGGCCCGGTGAATTCCAGCCCACGCTCGCTCACGGCGGCGATGCACGGCGTAGGCCCGAGGATGACGAGCTCGTGCTCGCTGCCTCCAGGCATGGTTTGCAGCTGTCCGGGACCGACTTCTCGTCCGTCGCCGTCGGCGTAGCCGCCCTCCAAGACCAGCACGCTCTCGTCGCCGTGATGCCGGTGCTTCGGAAAGCGTGAGCCGGGCGCGAAGCGCAAGAGCCGCGCCCGGCCTCGCTGGCCCCCCGGGCCGAGCCCGAGGTCGAACGTCTTCAACCCCGGCAGCAACGACATTTGCCAATGCTGGCGGTCGTTGGCTCGTGTCAGCTCGCTCACCACCAGCTCCTCGGGGGCTTCCCACAGCTGGGCAAGCCGCGCGAAAAAGGGGGCGTAGCGCAGCGGCAGGTCGGTCACCGCACCTATCAATCGCTCGCCGGTCCGCCGTAGCGCGCGGTCTTGCGGCAGCTCGACGTCGCAAATGACGGGCGTTTTCGGTTTTTCCACGGCTCTCGTCATCAGTACGACCCGGCGGCCGCGGTGGATTTGCTAAGTTTCGTCGGCGTGACTGCCCGACCCGAATATCTTTCGTCGCCTGAGGCGTTGCAGAGCGCCTTGGCCGGCTTGCAAGTGGCCGATTTGGTGCTGCTGGCGGCGCATGCCATGCGGGTCGGAAGCCCCGACTACGCCGCGGCGATCTGCGAGTCGCACCCCGACGGTGTCCACGCTGCGGAGCCGGCGCTGAGGCTGTGCCGAGCGGCGGCGCTGTTCGGCCAGGGCGAGCACGCGCGAGCGATCGGGCTGGTAGACGCGGTGCTGGTGCAACAGCCGGACCACCTGGCTGCGCTCTTCTATCGCGCCCAGATGGCTCAGCACCTAGGCGACGCGGCGTACGCGAGTGAGCTGCTGCTGGACGTGCTCGAGCGCTTTCCGGACTTTCCCGGCGCGCAGGGGGCGCTGGCCAGCTTGCGCTTTCCTGGGCCACCGTACCGCGACGTGCTCCGTCGCCTGCACGAGGTCGTGCGGCCGCGCAGCTACTTGGAGATTGGCGTCGAGACGGGCGCGACGCTGGGCTTCGCGCACGCCGCCGAGCGCGCGATCGGTATCGACCCCGACGCTTCCAAGCTGCGGCGCGATTTACTGCCGCCCAACGCGCGCGTTTTTCACGAGACCAGCGACGCCTTCTTCGAGCAGCGCTCGCGGGAGCAGGTGTTGGGAGCGCACCGCTTGGATCTGTCGTTCATCGACGGCATGCACCTGTTCGAGTACGCGCTACGCGACTTCATGAACGTCGAGGCTTGGTCGGAGCCGAATGCGGTGGTGGTGTTTCACGACTGCTTGCCGATCACGCCCCTGTCGGCCAGCCGCGAGCGGCGCAGCAGCTTTTGGGTGGGCGACGTTTGGAAAGTCGTCGATATTTTGCGAGAATATCGGCCGGAGCTGCGGGTCAAGATCGTGGCCACCGCGCCCTCGGGTCTGTGCGTGGTGCGCGGCCTACAACCCGGCTCGCGCGTGCTGTGGGACAAGCTCGACGAAATCGTCGAGCGCTACTTGGGTCTCCCCTATCCGGCCTCCGCGGCGGAGGCGCCGGCCGGGTTCCAGCTCGTGCCGGCCAGCGAAGCCGGTCTGCGCGAAGCCTTGCAATGAACGACGCGCGTCTCGCCGCTTACCGAGCCTTCGTGGAGGCAACCGCCAAAGCCGCCGATGGCGATGGCTATTTGTTCGATTCTCCGCGGTGTCGCTTCCAACCCGAGATCCAGGACGAGCTGGTCACGCCGCCCGGCGCCGAGGTCGTGCGCACGGCCGAAGGCGTTGCCGTCCAGCTGCCGTCGGGGGCGCGCTTGCCGTTCGTGGGCTTCGACTTTGCCAAGTTGCGCGCGGTGTTCGCGCAGCTGCCCTGCCGCTATTCGCGCCTGACCATCGAGCTAGGCAATCAGTGCGAAAGCTTCATGGCACAGGCGTTTTCTCGCGTCGTGTTCGCACCGCAGGCGGTGGCCGAGCTGGAGGCTCGCTTGCCCGCCGCCGAAATCGTGCGTTTTCCGGGCTCGCCGTACGAGGTCGTTCGCTCGTATTGGCGCAACTCCTGCGCCGTAAGGGCGCGGCTCGACGAACGCGGTCTGCCGGGTAACGTCGAGGAGCTGCGCGCGCTCTTGCTCGAGCTGCACGAGCTGCTCTTGCTGGGCGCGAGCGACGCGGACGCCCGCAGCTCGTTTTACTTGCCGGCGAGCCTGCTGGGTCGCAAACGTCCAGAGCCGGGTACGTTCTACGAGGTGCCGAGCGGGCTCGAGCGTCGCGGAGCCGAAACGATCCTGACCAGCGGCGCTCGCGTCAGCGTGCCGCTGCTGGGAGGGCTGAGCTATTGGCAGCTGCTGTCCGAGAGCGTCGACGACCCGGGCGCCTTGAGCGACGACCGACGGCTCGAGATCGACGGCCTCGACCTGGGTCGCGTGGTGCGGGCGCGCGCCGATAATGAAGCGGCGAGCGAGGCGCGGGCGTGGTTTCTGCCACCTCGACCACTGCAAGCCGCACATTTCGAGGCAGTTTTGCGCGAGCTCCACGCTGTTCAGGCTGCCGAGGCGGAAGGCAACGTTCCCGCGGCTCTGGCGGCCCTTGGTGCATTTCACCACGGCTTCGTCCGCATTCACCCCCTGCCGAGCGCCAATCAAAGCTTGTCGATGAGCTTCGTGAACGCAGCCCTGCAACGGCTGCTGGGCAGCGGAATTCCGCACCTGCTCTTGGATCAGCTGGCGCTGCGCTTCGAGCGCTCGGCCTATCAACGCCTGTTCGTACGCGCGGCCAAGGTGTGGTCAGCGTGGCCCAAGAACGCTCCCGGCGTCACTAGCGCAGAGCGAATGCGGCACCTGATTCGCATGCGCGGCGAGCTGAACGACTTCGTGGCCGCGCTCGGAAATTCAATGACACTGATAGAAGCTCGCGCACACATGGCGACTCGCCCAGAAGCGGCCGAGCTCGCGTTGTTGTCGGAAGGGTGACGCGCTTCGGGGAATCAGTTACGCTGCTCGTTCCTATGTTGCTTGCTTCGCCGCGCCGGGCCGCTTGTGCCCTGGCGTTACTTGCCCTGATCCCTACGACTGCACGCGCCCAAAGCGCGGGTTTTGCCATCAATCGCTTCGATCCGGCCGAGCGCGGGAGCGACTGGTTTGCGGCAGATTCGCTGGATATGCGCGGCCACGGTCGGCTCATGCTGGGCGCCACCGGTGACTTCAGCGAAAAGCCGCTGGTCCTGTACAACCGCGACGGCGACGAGCTGAAGGACATCATCGAGCATCAGCTGTTCGTGCACCTGGGCGGGAGTGTGGTGCTGTGGGACCGCCTGCGCCTCGGTGTGAGCTTGCCCCTGTTGGCCTACCAGGCGGGCGAGGGCGGGACCGTGCAAGGCACCAAGTTCGAGGCCGCGGAAGACGCCAACATCGGCGATCTGCGGCTCGCCGCCGACCTGCGCCTGCTGGGCAGCTACCGCTCGCCGTTTTCGCTGGCCGTCGGTGCCGCGGTGTTCGCCCCCACCGGTAGCCAAGCTGCCTTCGCCAGCGACGGCAAGGTTCGCGTGCTGCCGCGGCTGTTGCTGGCGGGTGACATCGGCAACCTGGCTTATTCCGCCAAGCTCGGCGTGTTGTACCGCGCCAATGACGCCGGCTTCAACGGCTCGCCCCGGGGCACCGAAGCGGTGGTGGCCGCCGCCATCGGCTACCGCAGCAATGACGGCAAGCTGGTGCTCGGGCCGGAGCTGTTCGGCTCTACGGTGGTGACGAGCGGCGACGCCTTCTTCTCCAAGCGGGAGACGCCTTTCGAGCTGTTGTTCGGTGCTCACTACAAGGTAACGGACGACGTGCGCTTGGGCGCCGGCGTGGGCCCGGGGTTGACCCGAGGTTTCGGCGCTCCCCAGGTGCGTGGCTTGCTCTCGCTCGAGTGGGCACCGGAGCCGAAGAAAGAGCCGCTGATCCTGCCTCCGGAGCCGCCGCCGGCCGATCGCGACAAAGACGGCATCCTCGACCGCGACGACGCCTGTCCCGACGAAGCCGGCGTCAAGAGCGATGATCCGAAGAAGAACGGCTGCCCGTTGCCCGGAGATCGCGACAAGGACGGCATCCTCGACGTCGACGACGCTTGCCCCGACGAGCCCGGCATCAAGAGCGAAGAGCCGCAGAAGAACGGCTGCCCGCGGCCCGACACGGACAAGGACGGCATCTTCGACGACGAAGACGCTTGCGTGAACGATCCCGGTATTCGCACGACGGACCCCACGACCAACGGCTGCCCGCCCCCGAAGGACACGGACAACGACACCATCTTCGATCCCGAGGACGCTTGCCCCACGGCGCCCGGGCCCAAAGATCCGGACCCGAAGAAGAACGGCTGCCCAGCAGCGCGCGTCGAACAGGGTCAGATCAAGATCTTGGAGCGCGTGGAGTTCGAGAACAACAGCGCCAAGATCCGCCCGGAGAGCGATCGCATCTTGAACGCCGTGCTCGCGCTCTTGAACGAACATTCCGAGTTCACCAAGCTGGGCGTCGAGGGCCACACCGACAACCGCGGCGGCGCCGCCCACAACCTGGAGCTCAGCCGTCGCCGTGCCGCTTCGGTGATGAAGTGGTTGACCGATCACGGCGTGGCCAAGAGCCGCCTGAGCTCGCAGGGCTTCGGGATGACCAAGCCGATCGACAGCAACGACACCGACGCCGGTCGCCAAAACAACCGTCGCGTCGAATTTCACATACTCGAGAAGGACGGACAGCCGTACTCGGAGTGATCAGGAGCCGCCATGCGACAAACTAGCTTATTTTCCAGCCTGATCGCTCTTTCCCTGGGGGCCGCTGCCAGCACGGCTCACGCCGCCCCCACGCTGCGTAAGCAGGTCGACCAGAAGGGTGACTTCGTCATCTTCGGCAACACGGTCGGCTTCGAATGCGCCGAGAACGTCGTGATTCCGGCGCCCCTCGCTGGCAGCACCGCAACGTGCCCCAACGTGCCGAACAACCGGCAAGGCGAGCTGGACGACACATCGCCCGACATCTTCTGGCGTTCGGACTCTCCAGCTGACGGTCAGGCCACGGCCAGCAACGCCATCACGGCCGCGCAAGCACGCAGCTCGGCCGTGCTCGACATTCCCGCTGGCGCCACCATCACTTACGCGCGCATCTACTGGGCGGGGCTGTTGGCGGGCAACATGTCGACGGACCCCGCCGTGAGCGTGCTGCCGCCGGGCGGAGTGAACACCAACGTACCTGCCGACGACCAAGTCTTCGTCGCTCGCGGGGCGAACCGCTGGTACCAGTCGACGGCCGACATCACGAGTCTGCTCACCGCCGGCGGGGAGGGTGCCTATCGCGTCAGTGACATCGGCTCGATTGCGCTCAATGGCCTCGACAACGAAGACCCGATGGTGGCCTGGGTCGTGGTCGTGCTCTACTCACTGCCCACGGATCCTCCGCGAAATTTGACGATTTTCGACGGTTTGGACCTGGTCAGCAACGGTAACCCCGCGACCGCCGCTCTGTCTGGCTTCGTCGTGCCGAATGCCGGCTTCGACGCCAAGCTCGGGGTAGTCGCTTACGAGGGTGAGCAGCAGCACACCGGCGACTCCCTGGTCTTCAATGGCGCTACCCTCAGTAACGCCGTCAACCCTGCGACGAATTTCTTCAACAGCACGCGCAGCTATCTCGGTACGGCCGTGTCCAATGCGGGTGACCTGCCGCGTCTCACCGGCGGCGCCGCCAGCATGGCTGGCGTCGACATGGACGTGGTGGACGTGAAGGCGCAGCTGGCGGCTGGTGACTCGTCTGCGACCATCACCGCGTCGAGCTCCAGCGACACTTACCTGCTGGGCGCGTTCGTCACGTCCATCTCCACGTTCAAGCCGGATTTTACGACCTCCGGCAAGACGTTCACGGACGTCAACGGCGCCCCGCTCCGCCCCGGCGACGTCATCGAATATTCGGTGACGGTCACCAACACCGGTAACGACGCCTCTGCCAACACCGTGCTGACCGACGCGCTGCCCACGGGCGTCACCTACGTGCCGCAGAGCATCAGCATCAGCTCCGGGCCCGGTGTCGGCACCTTCACCGACGCCGCGGGCGACGATCGGGCGGACTACGTGGCTGGTACGCGCACGGTCCGGGTGCGGCTCGGCACCGGCGCGACCGGCGCCGTCGGCGGCTCGCTCGCCATCAACGCGAGCACGGTCGTCAAGTTCAAGGTCACCATCGACGCCAACGCTGCGGGGTCGATCTTCAACCAAGCCATCGTGAGCGCCGAGGGTGCACAGGGCGCGCCCGCCGACGACTACCCGACCGACGGCAACGGCAATGGCGACGGCGTGCCGCCAACGGAGGCAATCGTCGACAAGTGCGGGACGAACGCCGACTGTGCGGCGCCGACACCGGTCTGCGACACCGCGCCCGCGCCCAACGTGTGCGTGCAGTGCGTGCTGACCAGCGACTGCACCAACCCGACCAAGCCTCAGTGCTTGCCGAATCACACCTGCGGTTGCACCACCAACTGCGGTGACACCGACGGTGACGGTATTCCCGACGCCACCGAAGACAACATCGGCACCGACAAAAACGACGCCGACAGCGACGATGACGGCGTGATGGACGGCGCGGAGCCGAACGCGGGCGGAGACAGCGACGGCGACGGCACCATCGACGCGCTCGACCCCGACTCGGACGACGACGGCTTGTTCGACGGTACGGAGCTGGGCTTCGACTGCACCGGTAAGGGCACCAAGGCCGGCTCGACGCATTGTATCGCCGACGCCGATCCCACGACCAAGACCGACCCGCTCGACGACGACACCGACGATGGTGGTGCCAAAGACGGCTCCGAAGATCTCGACCACGACGGGGCCAAAGATGCGGGCGAGACCGACCCCACCGTCGGTCACGGCGCCGACGACGCGGATCTGCTGGACGACGACGGTGACGGCCTCACCAACGGCGAAGAAGGCGCCATTGGCAGCGACCCGAAGGACGCCGACAGCGACGACGACGGCGCCAAGGACGGCGACGAAGCCAACCCCTCCGACAATAGCGACGGCGACGCGCTGATCAACGTGCTCGATCCCGACTCGGACAACGACGGCTTGCCGGACGGTCTGGAGCTGGGCTTCGACTGCGAGGACGCCGCCACCGATAAGAGCAAGGGCCATTGCGTGCCTGACGGCGACGCCGGCGCCACCACCACCAGCCCGATCGATCCGGATACGGATCACGGCGGCGTGACCGACGGCAACGAGGACGAGAACCTCAACGGCGTGAAGGACTCCGGCGAGACCGACCCGACCGCGGGCCACGGCGCCGACGACGGCTCGCTGGAAGACAGCGACGGCGACGGCATCTCGAACGGCACCGAAGACACGCTCGGCACCGATCCCAACGACGCCGACAGCGACGACGACGGCGTCAAAGACGGTGACGAACCGAATTTTGCCGACGACACCGACGGCGACGGCGTCATCAACGCCAAAGACCCCGACAGCGACGACGACGGCTTGTTCGACGGCACGGAGCTGGGTCTGGGTTGCGGCAACGCCGCTACCGACACGGCTGCGAAGCACTGCATCGCCGACGCCGACCCCACCACCGCGACCAATCCGCTCGATCCGGACACGGACCACGGTGGCGTCAAAGACGGCGACGAAGACAGCAACCACGACGGCAACGTCGACGGCGGCGAGCGCGATCCGAACGACGCCAGCGACGACGCCAACGGCAACGGTGAGGGCGGCGCCGGCGGCGAGGCGAGCGCGGGTGCGCCGGCCGTCAACGGCGGCACCACGGGCGATGCTGGTGGCGGCGTCGTAGCCGGCAACGGTGGCGTGGTGGCTGGCAACGGCGGCGTGGCTGGCAGCGCCGTCACCGGCGGCGTTGCTGGCAGCAGCGGCAGCTCGGGCAACGGCAGCGCTGCCGTCGGCGCCGTGGAAGATGGCGTGCTGGAAGGTGGGGGTTGCGCCTGCCGTACCAGCGCGCCGGCTTCCAGCCATGCGCCGCTCTCGGCGCTGGTCTCCATCCTCACCGTAATGGGCGCGGCGGCGGCCCGTCGCCGTCGGCGTCGCTGAGCGCTACCGGCGCCCGAACAGCCGCGCGAGGGCGCGGCCGCGGGTGCCGGGTTCGTTTTCGTTGGGCGGAGACCCGGAGCCGCGCGGCACCGTGTTCGAAGCGGGCGGCGACGAGGTGCGGCTGCCGGGCGTCGGCCTCGAGCTGGGCGGACCCGAAGGCGGCGGTTGTGACACGCGCCCTCCCGCTGGCTCGCGCTGCATCGACTCGAGCACGTGCGGCGCAATCTCGGAGAAGCCGCGCGAGCGCAAGGCGGCGTTGGTGCGCTCGAACGTCACCGTGGCATCGGCTGCAAACCCGAGACGGCGATGTAGTTGCATCAGCTCCAGCGCTAGCTCGACCAAGAGCTTGGACGTGGCGGGCAGGCCATCGATGGCCAAGGACCAGCCCGTGCGCAGCGGCGCGACCGCGCGCTTGGCAAAGTCGGCGATTTGAAACGCCGTGGCAGCCCGCCGGAAGTAGATGATGGCAACGTCGGGCTTCTTCAGCTTGCGCGCTAGCTCGGCGGTTCGATGCTGGAGCCACGGGGCTCCGGGCAGGTCGTCGGCGGCGCGTCGATACAGCTCGAGCGCTGCCGCTTCCTTGCCGGCCTCCGCGAGCTTCTTGGCTTCAGCGGTCCAGCGCTCCACTTGGGCTTCGAGCTTTTGGCGTTGTCTCACGGAGTCGTCGGTCACGAAGCTGTCTTGAGCACGAGTCGTGCCGCTGCCGAACGCCATCGGGGAAGGCTCGGAAACGCCGTCCCTTTGCCGGATGTCGCGCACTTCGCCGCGCCGTCTTGCAATTCTGAACGAGCACGCTTGCTCCAGCCCGGGACGCGCCGTCTCTCGGCGAGACAGTCGAGAATTGCAGTGCGAGCACATCACGGCTACGCGCAGCACATGGCGCGGGAGTTGGCGCGAAGGTCGAAGCAAAGCGGCGCGTCGCTGGCGCTGCTGGCGTCGCTGCTCTGGCTCGTCCTTGGCCTGGTTGGCTGCTCGCCCGCGGCGCCGGGCTCCTCGGCGCCTCCGCTGGTGCGCGCTTCGGCGACGAAGGAACGAGCTCGCGCCCTCCGTGAGCGTGAAGACGCGCTGCGCAGCGGATTCGCGCCGCGGGAGCAACCGGTTTGGCTCGACGTGAGCGGTTCGGATCCCTACCGCCTGGCCGCACGCCCGGGCGGAGCCGGTTTCGTGGGGCTGCTCCGGGGGACGCGCGCTTTGGTCGCGCTGAACGGTGACTTGGCCGAGCTGCAGCGGGTGCTGTTGCCGGAGACGCCGACCGCGTTGTGCGTCGCCGCGAACGGAGACGCCTGGGTGGCAAGTCGCTACGGGGACCGACTCGTGCGCGTGCAGCTCGGCGCCGAGCGCGGGGGCACGAAGCTGGTGGAGCGCCGGCTACCGATGGCGGGGGTGGCCGACTTAGCCTGCGGGGACGCGGGCATCGTGTACGTGTTGCCGGCCGACGGCTCCGATCTGCTCACGCTGGACGCCGCCGGGCGCGTGCTCGCGCGCCGGCCAGCAATGCCGGGGCCGCTGCGTCTGCTGAAACGAGGCCGGTTCTTGCTGGAGAGCTCCCTGTTCGAGCGCAGCCTGCGCGTGCTCGATCTCGATAGACGCGGCGTGCCGGTCCGGGAGCGGGCCCGGATCCACCACGACGGCACGCTGTGGGCCTTCGATGCGCGCGAGCACGGCAAAGGCTTGGTTGTCGCTGTGGCGGGCGTCGAGGACAAGCCGCTGGTACGCGCGCACGGCGAGTTCGAAAACATCGATTCGTTCCTGTGGCTGTATCGCGTCGATGAGGAGGTGTCGGAGCTGGCGGCGCTCGACGTATCCGACCACGGCTTGGTGGTGCCGAAGGCGCTGCAGCTGGGCCAAAGCGCCGGCGAGTGGACGGTCACGGCCCTCGGCGCCGGAAGCGGGCGGCTGTTGCGCGCCAGTTGGCCCGACGACTTTCACGGTAGTCCTCGCCTCGAAACGCAGCCAATTCCACCCGGCGTGAGCGACGCCGTGCTCGCAGCCGATGGCAGACTTGCGTATGCCGATCCGCTGTTCGACGCCTGGATCCAGGTCAACGGCGCGGCTTCGCGCATCACCCGTGTCGACCCCGCGCGCCGGCCCGAGCCCGACGTGCGGCTGGGCGAAGCCTTGTTCTTCACCGAGCTGATGGCGCCCGACAACAGCAGTCTTGGCACGCATTCGCGCTTCAGCTGCGAGACGTGCCACTTCGAAGGTGGCGTGGACGGCCGCGTGCACTACACGGGGCGCGCCGACGTGAGCGTCGTGACCAAGCCATTGTTCGGCTTGGCCAACAATCGCCCGCATTTCTCGCGCGCCATGGACCCCGACCTCAGCTCGGTGTGTCACAACGAATTCCGTGTCGCCGGGGCCGGCAGCGGTACGGATCCGTGGTTCACGTTGGCCACGGCGCGCTTCCCGTGGCTGTACGAGCTCGGCATCGATCGCGCCGAGCTGACGCCACTCGCGCTACGCGCTGCGCTCCTTCAGTTTTTGTACGCCTTTTCGCATTCGCCCAATCCGAACCGCCAAGGGCGCGCGCATTTTTCGTCACTCGAGGCCGAGGGCGCGACTGCCTTTCGCGACCATTGCCAAAGTTGTCACGCGCCGCGCCTGCTCTCCGACGACGACCGCAGCGAGGTGCCGTTCGCCGAGTGGGAGAGCTTGGTCATGTCGCGCAACGCACCCTTGGTTTGGGCGCGCGGCGACTACGCCAAGACCGGCATTTTGCCGTACGTGCACGAGCGTGGGACGCGCATCACCAGCTTGCGTCGGCTGGCTCTGAAGCCACGCTATTTCACCAACGGGTCTTCGCCAAATCTGGCGAGCGTGCTGGAGCGGTTCCGCGAAACGTCGCAGGGCGCGCTGCACGACGCCGCCGGCCACGAGTCGGAGGGCGCGCTGGCGGCAGGGAGCCGTGAGGCGTTGGCGGCCTTTTTACGCCTGCTCTGAGGTTTTTCGTTACTGAGCTTCGAATGGCCCGGTTTGGACGACCGCACCTACCAAGTCGATGCTGGCGTTGCTGCTGGCCACGTTCGAGATGGTGAGCCTCGCCAAGCTGATTTCGCCCGAGATGGGGCTGAGGAGATCCTCGGGGACGACCAAGGTGCCGGCCGAGTCCGGAGCGTCGCAATAGCAAATGCCGGTGGCGTTCGGGATTCCGAGCAGCACGGTCGCTTCTCCGTTGCCTTCTGGGGTCCACGAAATCTGGAACGGTTGAGCGTGGTCGATGACGACGGGCTCGGCGCCGATTGCCGGAGTCACGCCTGCGAGCGCCACGCCTGCGCGCAACAGCCCCGAGAAGGGCGCAACCTCGTTGCCATGGGCTTGCACTGCGAGGGTATCGCCGCCGTGCCACGGCTGGCTGGTCACCGCTGCATAGTCGCTCAGCGGCGCGAACCAAGACCACCCGAGATCACTCATGCCGTGGAAGACGCCGCGTCCGTCTTCGAACACCTCGGGCACGAGCGTCGCGAGCGCGGGGAGACCGGCGGCGGGCGACAGCCTGATTTCGCTCGCATCCGGCGGCTTGTCCGGAAAGGGCAGGCCGCGCTCCGTGCTTCTGCAGCAACACTGCGGACAGCCGCCGATAGTGGGGCGCGGCCCGGCGGAAAAAACAGCGCGCGCCACGTAGTCCTGCGTGCCTTCGTGCGCCTTCACCATGGCCAACACGGCGCCAGCATAGGTTGGCTCCGAGGCCATGCCGCCCTGCGCGTCTCCGCTGTTGCCGCTAGTCCCGCTGCTGCCGCCGGCCAGCGGGGCCTCTCCGCCGTCCCCGCTCGGCGCGCCTACGCCGCCGTTGCTCTTCGTTTCCCCGCAACCCCACACGCCAACGACGACCGCGATGACGAATGGGGTGCAGGGAAGCCGAAGACGTTTCACTGGACGACTGGACCACCGTAGGCCATGCACGAGCCGCCGTTCTGCGGGGCGAGCACCGCGCCGTTCGAAGGATTCTTCAGCGTCACCCGCAGATCCAGCTTCAGGTCGGGGGCGCCGCTGGCAAGGTCGAAGGTACCGCGCGCGGTTCGCGACTCACCGTTCGGCAACGGGACGCCACGAAGCGTCACGCTTGCCTTGCCCAGCCGCACGCTCGTCTTGTTGCCAATCCGAGTTACGGAGTACGCCTTGCCGTTCTCTGGCTGCGCCACCCAGACGTTGTACCACGCCGAGTTATCGTCGTCGAAGCTGACCGACATGTTCGGTAGCGTGTTCAACGACGGAACGGTTTCGGGCGGCGTCACGCTGATCGTGATCTCCGCGTCGCCGCTCGAGCCGGTCGCGTTCGTCAGCGGGAAGGCGCAATTTTCGAGCTGTACGTTGCGTTGCGCGACCTGGTTCGAGTTGGGTGCGTCGAAGAAGTTGCTGACAGGGGCCTCGCCGGTGGCGGTGATGGCCGCGATCAGGCATTTATGCCCGTCCCCGAAGCCAGTGGTCGGCGCATGGTAGTGAAACGGGCCGATCAACGACTTTCCGCCGGCTGGCACCGTGTTACCGGCGGCGGTGGCGGCCTGGTATTCGTTGTTCGTGAGCGGGGCCCACGGTGTCGAAAGCGCGGACGGATCTGCGATGTATACCAACGCCTTGGCGCCGTTCACGGGCGCGCAGCCCAGGTCATTGTGGACGCGCACCCAAACGTCGTAGTCCGTACCGGGCGTGATCAACGATTGTGCCGGCGTCGACTCCGCGTCGACCGGCGAATCTTTCGGAACCAAGAAGATGTCCGGGCTCTCCCAAAACGCTTGCCCACCTGCGTTCGACGGAACTCCGCCGCTGTCGAGCGGGTAGTCTCTCACGTACACGTGCTTCGGGTCGATGCAGGCGCCGGTGGTCGTTTGGGTCACGTTCGTGACGGCAAGAAATGGATTGGGGTAGCTGACGGCGGACGTGCCGAGCTGAATGAGGTTGTTCGTCTCGGCGGTGGCGGTTCGGTTCTCGAACTTCGCGTTGGGCTCCAGCTTGAGCGCGGCGGGGCAAGCGCTGAACGAGCTGTTGGCGCTGCTTACCCCCGGACAAGTCGAGCCCATCATGCGGGTGACGACGGTGGTGTCCGTGAATTGCGCCTGGGTGCAGCCGCCCATCCCCAAGATGGCCGCGTCGGACGAGAACCAATGTCCGGCCAGCCCGAACCGATCCGGCCCCGTTTGGGCGTAGATATTCGGAAAGCCCGGCTGGACCCACGACAGTTGGACCACGATGCTCAACGTCCCCGCTGCGGCGTCGACCGAGCCCGCGATGTTCACGAAATCGAACGGCTGAAGCGGCGTACCACGCCGGGGTGCCGGGCCCTTTACGCACACCGTCGTCTGATCGTAGTCCTGGGTCGTCGCGTCGACTTGCCAGGCGCACATGTGCATGTCGTTGTTCAACCCCGATGACTGGAAGGCGAACTGGATGGCTCCGTTGTCCCCGTTCGCCATCACGAATTTGTTGGTGTTGAGCTGCACGCTCAACGCATTCGGTATCGGGCTACCGGTCTGTTTGCAGCCTGGAAAAGTATCGGCCGGAGTAGGCACGGCGTCTTTGACGTCGTTGATGGTCGGGATCAGCATCTCAGCCTGCGCGAAGGTGTAAGGCAGCGCGGTCGAGCCTGGCGGCGCAATCAGCGGTTTGTTGCGCGATGTCGTCGGGTTGGGCGTCCCCTCTACGTAGGGCGACGAAAGCGCCGGTGGAATGGCAGGTTTGCCGACGGCAGCGATCACGTCGCTCACCGGCTCGCACGGAATCGCCTCCCAACCATTCAACGTGTACCAATAGCAGCCAATCTGCGAAGGCGGCTTGGGCAAGGGCCGTGGCGTGACGGCCGGCCCCGACGACGTGCCGCAAGTGCTGCCCGTCCACCCCAGATCACACGTGCAAGTCGACGGAGTGGCCCCGCACGAGCCGTGGCCCGAGCAGCTCAGCTCGCGCGTGGTCGAGCTCACGTCAGTGTGCACCGCGCCCTGCGAATTGAGCGTTACGATGCTGCCCACCACACCGCCGAAGACCTTCGAGTTGACGTTCACCTTCGACGTGGGCGCGTAGACGAGCCCGAACAACGAACCGGTGGCGTTGACGTTCACGTCAGAAGTGCTGGTGACCAAAAACGCCAGGTTGCGGGGCACGCCATTGAGGTTCTCGTTTCCGCCCAAATTCAGGGTCCCGGTGACCCAAATGCGCACTTGCCCGGCTGGCGCCACGTTGATGGCGCCCGGAAAGTTCACGCTGATATTTGCCGCAACGTAGTTGCCGGGAGCGAGGGTGATGCTGCTGCCGGCCGTATTGATATTGAGCGAGCCGGGCGTCGACGCGCCCAACGGCAGCTTGATGGCGCCGCTGGGCACCGGGACGACCGCCAGATTCGAGGGGGAGCTGGGCAAAAGCTGCCCTTTTACGAGCCCGTTGTTGGTGATGGTGGTGGCGGCTTGGACGATAGCCAGATTGCCGACGTTGGAGCCGCCATAGGCGCCCGCCGTCGAGCGATAGGAGTCGACCGTCGACTGCGGATTGAGCGTCACTTTGCCGCTGTTGGCGACGACCGCGCTCGACCAAGCGTTGCAGGGTACGGCGTCGGCACCGGTGAGCGCTTCTGCCTGTACCCCGACGCTACCTTCGGTGCGCTTTTCGCTGCCGGTGGAGCAGCCGAAGATCAGTAACCCCAAAAACGCGGCCACCGCCGCCATGACTACGCCCAAACGAGCGCGGATGAAGCGAGCTTCGATCTTGCGACCCCGATTCTTGCTGTGTGTCACGACGTTGCCCTCCGCCTATCGTCGCCGCCCCAACAGCCGCGACCGCACATTGGTACGCCGGTGCAGTCCGGTTTGCAAGCGCGCGTCGCACGGCAAAGCGTCGTCGCGTGACGTCTGACGGCGCCTTCACCGAAGCCGGCGTTCGGGAACGCTCAGTGAACGCTCGCGGCGCCGGCCGCGATGAGCTCGTCCAGTTGCTCGAACGCTTCGAGCGTGCCCTCCTCGACGCCCGAGGCGCGCGCGGCGTCGAGAGCATCCTTCGAAGGATAGAGCTCGTGCACCACCATCAGGGTCTTCCCTGCTCGTTCCTCGAACGTCACGGTGGTGACTTGCCCGGCGTCACCGGCTTCCTCGTTGCTCCAAGCCAAGCGTGAGCACGGCGTCACTTCGAGATACTTGCCGAAGAAAGCCATCGGCTCCGAGCCCGGGACGTTGAACACCAGGCGGTAGCTGCCGCCGACTCGCACGTCCGCCTCGCAAGAACGCAGCGACAAGCCGGTCGACTTTGGCACCCACCATTGTTCGAGCAGCTCGGGCTTGGTCCAGGCCTCGAATACCAGGCGCGCCGGCCCGTTGATGGTGCGCGTGATGACCAGCTCTCGGTCGGACCTTCGCTCTAGATTCGTGCGGTTTTTCATGGGGGTGGCGTCACTCTCTTTTCTTGCGTCCATCGATCTTCTCCTTGCGTTTCAGCTCCTCTACGACCTGGTCCAACTCGTCGAAACGCGCGTCCCAGAGCTGGCGGTACCGTTCGAGCCAAAGCGTTTCTTCCTCCAGTCGGCGCGGGCCAAGCTTGCAGGTCCGCACCCGCCCGAGCTTCTCGGTGGTTACGAGGCCGGCCTGCTCCAGGACGCCGACGTGCTTCTTCATGCCCGTGAGGGTCATGTGGAACCTTTCGGCCAGGTCCGTGATCGAAGCGTCGTTCCGCCCGAGCTGCTCCAGAACGCCACGGCGGGTGGCGTCGGAGAGCGCAGCGAACGAGGCATCGAGGCGGGCCTTCGAAAACTGAACCATGTGGTTCAGTGTGTAGCGCGCCGGTCGACGATTGGCAAGGGTCGAGCAAGCGCCCGCCTATCGACGTGCAGCGTGCTGCGCACTACAGAGGGAGCGCCGATGGCTCGTTCGACCAAGCATGCGTTCGCGTTCGTGTGGGTCACGGTTCTGCTCGACATGGTGGGGCTCGGGCTCATCATGCCGATTTTGCCGGCCATTTTGCGGGAGCTGACCGGTGCGGACGTCGCGCACGCGTCCATTTATGGCGGGTGGCTGTTCTTCGCGTACGCCTTGATGCAGTTCTTTTGCGCGCCGGTCATCGGTGGGCTGTCGGATGCGTTCGGGCGCCGGCCGGTGCTGCTGCTGGCCGTGCTGGGGCTGGGCGTGGACTACGGGCTCACCGCTCTGTCGCCGACCATCGTCTGGCTGTTCGCCGGCCGCATCATCGCGGGCATTTTTGGTGCGTCCTACACTACCGCCAACGCCTACATTGCCGACGTCACGCCGCCTGAAGAGCGCGGCAAAGCGTTCGGCATGCTAGGCGCGGCGTTCGGGGTCGGGTTCGTGGTCGGCCCCGCCATCGGCGGCCTGTTGGGTGATCTGGGCCCGCGCGTTCCGTTCTTCGTCGCGGCCGGTCTGTCGCTGACCAACTTTTTGTACGGCCTGGTGTTCTTGCCCGAGACGCTTCCTCCCGAGAAGCGGCGGCCGCTCAAGCTCGGTCAGATTCACCCGTTCGGCGCCATCGCCAACATTCCCGGCGGCAAGCGCGTGCGCACGCTGGTGCTGGCGCTCTTCCCGCTGTTTCTTGGCTCCGCCGTCTATCCGGCGGTGTGGTCGTTCTGGTCGAACGCCCGCTTCGCATGGAGTCCGCGGATGATCGGTATCTCGCTGGCGGTGTATGGCGTCACCAGCATCATCACTCAATCCGTGTTGGTCGGCTTCTTCACCAAGCGTTGGGGAGACCGGAACACCGCGTTCGTGGGGCTCGTCCTGACCATCGTTGCGTTCGTCCTGACCGGGCTCGCTTCGGAGACGTGGATGGTATTTGCCGTCATCGTCGTCACGTCGCCGGCTGCCGTCGCCATGCCGGCCATGCAAGCGTGGATGTCGAAGCTGGCCCCCGACGACGCGCAGGGACGCTTGCAAGGCGCGGTTGGCGCGGCTGAGAGCCTGTCATCGATCTTCGGCCCCATTCTCATGTCGCAGGTGTTCGGCGCGTTCGAGCATCGGTCGCCGGGGGCGCCGTTCTTCGTGTCCGCCGTGCTCTCGGTTGTCGCCCTGTTCATCGCTCTACGCGCCGCACCTGCTTCAGTCGATGCGTCGCCCTCGAGCGTCTCCTAGAGGTGTCTCTAGTCGCGATAGGGATTTTCGGGATCGAGCGTGGACGTTTGCGGAGTGGGGCTGGTCGGAGCGATCGCTTCAGGCGGGGTCGTGGTGGGGTTCGGGTACGGCTTCGGCTCGGCAACTTCCGGCGCGGTAGAGGCGGGCGCTGGCTCGGGTGCCACGCCCGGCAGGTGCTCTTGCACGCCCTGCGCGGAGTCATTGATGATCACCTGGTCCGGCGGCGTAGAGATGAACGGCTCGTCGTCCAAAAAGCTACCGGCGTTGGGCGCCGCTCGATTTGGCACCGCGCGCGCGGGTCCAGCGAGCAGGTTCGTGACGTGGGCGTCTTGGACGAGCGGGTCGAGCTGCCAAGTATCCAGGAGCGGGGCGGATGGCGTTTCAGCCAGCGCCGGCGGCTCCGGGTGATAGGCGGCGTAGGCGCTCGCGGCAACGATGGCGCCTAGGGCCAGCGCCGAAACGACCACGCCGCCGCCGGCTCGCCACACGCTCGAGCGAGGTACGACGACCGGGTCGTCGCGGTACCGAATTTGGCGACGCGGTCGCGCCTGAGGGTTGCTGAAAGAGTAGTCGTGAATGACGTGGGCTCGGGAAGCCATGGTGGCGACCTCCTTCAGCCCTAAGTTGCAAAGTGCGCGCCGCCCGGCTTGGCTGACGCTATCGACTCGTCTTTACAAAGATTTTTGCCGGCAATCGGCGAGGGTGAGCCGGCTTTGGGCTGACGTCCGCGCCTCAGGCGGGG
>JBEQSW010000406.1:0-28257 GCA_040348565.1 Myxococcales bacterium
GCCGAATAGACGCTGAGATCAGCCCCGAAATGCAGCGGGTAATGGAAAATGGGGCCGAGGAAGGTGTTGTCGACCGCGACCAGGGGCTTCACCGCGCCGGGCCGGGCCGCGACCTCTTTCACGGCCGCCTGAATGTCGGTCATGACCAGGGTCGGATTGGCCGGCGTCTCGATGAACACCAGCTTGAGCTCGGGCGTTTCGGCGATGGCGCGCGCCATGGCGGGCCCGTCACCGGCCGGAACCGGAACGGCACGGATGCCGAGCGGCTCCAAGAACTGATGGATCAGGTGCTGAGTGCCGCCGTAGATGGGCGTGGTGTAGATGAAGGCCGAGCCCACCGGACAGAGCGCCAAGAACACGGTGGAGATCGCCGCCATGCCCGAGTTGAAGACGGCGGCCGCCTCCGCGTCCTTCTCCAGCGGAACCAGCTGGTCTTCCAAGATTTCGGCGTTCGGGTGCGAAAGGCGCGAATAGATCAAATCCACGCTCTCGCCCGCCGCCGGCTTCGAGCGCCCGAGCGCAATGGCGAAGGCGCGCTCCGCCGCTTCCGGGCTGGAGAAGACGTAGGTGGACGAGCGGAACACCGCCGGCCGGGCCGAGCCCACCGAAAGGCGGGGATCGAAACCGCGGGTCAAGACGGCGGTAGGAGGACGCACCAAATAGGGGATCGAATCGCGCGCCATGATCAATGCACTCGTTTTCAGCGTACCACGGTTGCCGGACCCCAGGCGCGAGATTAGCGTTCCTGCTCCTTGGCCAATAGCGCGACGAACGTAGCGAAAGGCGACGCTTTTCGAGTCAATTTCGCTTGGCTCGTGCGGCTCCGCTTCGGCGCCGTGCTCGGCCAGTTGGTCGTGATTGCGACGGTGAGCCTCGGGCTCGACGTGCAGCTGCCGCTCGTGCCGCTCGCGCTGGTGATGGCGCTCGAGCTTTTGCTCAACGCTTGGTCATTGGCCAGGCTCCGCCGCGGCAAAGCCGTGGGCGAGCGTCAAATCATGCTCGGCGTCGGCGCGGATCTGCTGCTGTTCTCCGCGTTGCTGTACTTCAGCGGCGGCCCCGCCAATCCATTCAGCTTCTTGTACTTGATTCACATCGCGCTCGCGGCGGTGGTGCTTCCGCCGCGCACCAGCTTTGCGCTGGTAGCGTGCGCGCTAGGCTGCTCGCTCGGCCTGTTTTGGGCGCACGTGCCCCTGCCGCACGATCACTCTCACCACATGCAAGAGTACAGCTGGCACATGCGCGGCATGTGGGTGGCGTTCGGCCTGGCCGCTTGCTTCATCGTCTATTTCATTCAACGCGTGCTGCGCGAGCTACGTTCGATCGAAGAGCAGCTGGCGGCATCGCGCGAACGTGCCACGCGCGGTGAGGCGGTGGCGGCCCTGGCCATGCTTTCCGCGGGCGCCGCGCACGAGCTAGCTTCGCCGCTGTCGACGATTGCGCTCGCCAGTGGAGAGCTGCTTCGGCGCCTGCCGACCGACGCCACCGCCGCTTCGTCGCGCGACGACGTGCTGTTGATCAAGAGCCAAGTCGAGCGCTGCCGGGCAATTTTGGACCAATTGGCCGCCGAAGCCGGGCAAGCCCACGGCTCGAGCTTTGGCCCACTGTCGTGGCCTGTGATCTTGGAGCAAGGCCTCTCCGGCTTCGATCGCGAGCGCTTGAAGATCGCGACCCCGCCCGGCGAGCCGCACCAGCTGACGGGCTCACTGGGCGCGATCTCGCAAGCCTTGCGAAACTTGCTCAGCAACGCCTTCGACGCCAGCGGCCCCCACGATTCCGTGCGGCTCGACGTCTCCGAGCAGCAAGGCGAATTGGCTTTCAGCATCGCCGACGAAGGCAGCGGCATGTCCGAAAGCGTGCTGGCGCGGGCCACCGAGCCATTTTTCACGACCAAACCCCGAGGCCAAGGCATGGGCCTGGGTTTGTTTTTGGTGCAGAGCGTCGCCGAGCAGATGGGCGGCCGCCTCGAGCTCTCTTCACGAAGTGGCCGCGGCACCTTGGCCAGGTTGGTGCTGCCACTGGCTGCGACAAATGGTCGCATGGCCCTCGGCAACCAAGGCTCACAAGCTGCCGGGGCCCATGGTTGACGCTAGCGAGGCGCATACGCTGCTGGTCGTAGAAGACGACGATTTTTTGCGCGAGCGCCTGGTGCGGGCCTTCAACGACCGCGGTTTTTTGGCGCAGGGCGCAGGCTCCATCGCCGAAGCGCGGCGCCTGTCCGAAGACGCACCCGAATACGCCGTCGTCGATTTGCGCGTCGGTGAAGAATCGGGCTTGGAGGTGTTGAAAGCGTTGTTGGCGAAGGATCCGGCCACCCGCGTCGTGATGCTGACCGGCTACGGCAGCATCGCCACCGCCGTAGAGGCCATGCGTCTCGGGGCCGTGCACTACCTCACCAAACCGGCCGACGCCGACCAAATTATCGGCGCCCTACACCGCTCCGCCAGCAACGCCGCCGCGGCCGCGCCGGAGCCCTTGTCCCTCGCACGCGCCGAGTGGGAGCACATCAACCACGTGCTGGTCAGCGTCTCCGGCAACATCTCCGAGGCCGCACGCCGCCTCGGCCTTCATCGCCGCAGCCTCCAGCGCAAGCTCGCCAAGTACCCCCCTACCCGCTAACGTCCGATCTCGATCTCGAAACCTTGACCTTGGCGCGAGCGCCCTAGCTCGAGCTCAAAGCGCAACTTGGGCCGCGTCAGTGAACGACGGGACCGGGCGACGCGCAGCGCTTGTTGATGCACAGCGCCTTACTGTTGCAGCAGTCGCTGGCAGTGGCGCAGGCTTCGTCGATGTTGGAGCAGGTGTTGGCGGGAGGCGGGGTGCAGGACAGCACCGGTACGCCGTCGGCGTCGCGGCTGGTCTCACGACAGAAGCCGTCGCAGCACTCGGCGGCGGATTCGCAGCCTTTGCCCTTCTTTTTGCAGGGCTCGAGCGCCGCGAACGCGCGCATGTTGCCAGCCTCCAGCTCCTGACCGGGCAGGTAGAAAGCGGGATGGCTCGGATCGACCGCGCCTTGGTGATCGATGTCGATGGCCGCCACCCAAATCTTTTTGCGCGGGCTGGGGGTCTCGGTGTCGGGCGGTTGGGGAATGCCCCAGATGTCGTCGCCACGCGCGACGCTGCCACCAGGAGCAATGGTGTTGCCGTAGGTGCGACGGCTGGTGAACAGCACCCAATAGAAGCCACCCACCGGCACCGGCAACACGCTGGGCTCGTAGTTCAGGTGCGCTTCCTGGGCCGCGCCCGCCGGCAGATACAGCTGACCGTCGGCGTCGTAGCCATTCAGCGCATCGAGCGAGTTGACCTGCTGCGAGTCGACGTCCACCAGCTGCACGTCGGCGTACAACGCGCCGCCGCCCGACTTGGCCGTGTCGAACGAATCGCCGGCGTGAAACAGCACCGCCGAGGCGTCGGGCACGAAGCTGGGCCACGCCAGCACGCGCTTCGGATCGGTGACGACGTTGGCAATTTCGCCAAATTCCGGCGGCGAAGCGCTGCCGTCGAAGCTCGCCACCGACAACACGTGACCGGCCGCGCTGGCGTCGTGATTGTTGAAGGCGACGCGGCTGCCGTCAGGCGAAAAATTCGGCGTCATGGCCACGTTCACGCCGAAGCTGGGCGCGGCTACGGTTTCGCCGTTCTTCGTGTCGACCAGGCGTGTGAATAGCTCCCCGCTCATGCCGCGCATCTTGGCGCCGGAGGCCGGCACGCCGCTGGTGAGCAACAAATCACCGTCCGGAGTGAGACCGCCGAACGAGTATACGCGTCCTTCGGCTTGCTCGTTGCGCAGCTGGATGCCGCCGTTCGCCGGCAAGTCGAACGCGCGGCTGACCACGGCGTTGCTCTTGTCCCATTGCACGCCGGCGACCATCACGTTGCCGTGGGCGCTGACGCCGTGGCACACCGTGCAGCCGCTCTGCAGCACCGTCGCGTCTTCGCCGGGTTTGATGCGCATCACCGCGCCGTTGTTGCCGGCCAGCTTCGAGCGGTAGGTATTGTAGTAGACGAAGCCTTTCAAGCTGCCCGGCGCGACCAGCCATCGCTCGCTCACCGGCCCGGTGATTTCGCCTCCGCTGGCCTTGGAAACAGCGACTTCGACCCACTCCCCCGGCGCCGCTGACAGCGTGACGCCACGCCATACGGCTTCGGGCAACGTGACGCGCGTTGCCGCGGCACCGGCGGCAAACGCCTGGTACGAAAAATTTCCCGCCGTGATCCGGACGAAGGTGGCGTCGGCGTCGGCGCCACCGAGCTGCAGCAGCGGCGCCGCCAGACCGCGTGGGAACACCGTCTTGTCGTACGGGTAGAGAAACCGAAATTCGGCGTCGGGTCCGATGCCGGCGGCACCGTCCTTGCCGCCGAGCAGTAGGTCGTCTTTGAGCGCCGCCGCGAGCCCGTCGG
Organism: Myxococcales bacterium; assembly: GCA_040348565.1. GTDB lineage: Bacteria > Myxococcota_A > Polyangia > Polyangiales > Polyangiaceae > PMG-095. The sequence continues at coordinate 4,399 of JBEQSW010000406.1, forward strand.
GATCGCTGCTGATCTCGACCGTGACGTGCAGGGTGATCGACGCCGTCTGTGAGCCTACGGTGGCCGTGACGGTCACGTCGCCGGCGACGAAGCCGTTGGAGCGGAACTCGCCGGCGTCGTTGATCGAGCCTTTGCCGGTGTCGTCGACGCTCCACACCACTTGGTTGGGCTTGGAGCCGTCCTCGTAGCGCGCGCTCAGCTGCACCGTGGCGGGCTCGCCCGTCACCTCGAGCTCCTCTTGCTCGGCCGTGACCACGAGCGAAAGCTCGGTGGCGGCGGCGCCGCCTTTCCCGGTCGCGGCGGCCACTCCGCCCAACCCCAGCTCGAAGCCGGCCCCCGCCTCACCCGGCCCGGCACCGCCGGGAACGCTGGTGGCGTCTTCGCCCCCGCTGGGATGCTCGCCCGGCGAAACGTACTCGGGGTTGCCGCCGCAGGCCGCGGCCAGGGCCGAACCTATGCCGCACAGCAGCAAAATCCTTCCCAAGCGTGACCCCGAGGGGTGAAAACCTAGTGCCGTTCGAGACCGCTGCATGAGCCCTTCTCATTGCGGCCGGCGGCTCGCTGCGCTTTAGCGCCTTCATTTCCCTACATTGTAGGCGATGGCGAGTGGTTCACTTCGACCCACCGCACGTCCCGACTCTGGACACCGCAGCTCGGGAACCTGCAACCGGTTCCTGAACAACTTCAGCGAGCAGAAACTTCCCAGCTAATTCTGGGGAAAATTGCACTGAAACCGGTTCCCGAAATCTTTCGAAAACAGGCGATTTCTCCTGGCCAGCATGGCCTTTAGCTGGTTCAATTAGCGGAGAATCCAGCGACTTCCGCTCGAGCCCTGGCTGCGTGCCGGGGCCACGCTGTTTCACTGCTTTCCAGCAGCGATCCCCCGGAGAACCATGAAGTACGGCCATTTCGACGATAGCGCCCGCGAGTACGTGATTGAAAACCCCAAGACTCCGGTCAAGTGGATCAACTACGTGGGGTCGCTGCGCTTCGGCGGGTTCGTCGATCACACCGGCGGCCTCTTGCTGTGCAAGGGCGACCCTGCCCTCAATCGCATCACCAAGTACATCCCGCAGCTGCCAAGCTCCGAGCTGAAGGGTCACACGCTGTATCTGCGGCTGCGCGGCGCCGAAGGACTGCGCACGCTGGCTCCGTTGTTCGTGCCCAAGCTCGACAAGCTCGACAAGTACGAGTGCCGCGTCGGCCTCGGTTACAGCCGCTTCGTGTCCGAGGTGGCGGGCGTGCGCGCCGAGATCACCCTGTTCGTGCCCACCGGCTCCGAGGTGTTGGTCGAAGACGTCACGCTGACCAACGTCTCACAGCAGCCGCTGACGCTCGATGCGATTCCGTTCGTCGAGTACACCCATTTCGACGCGCTCAAGCAGTTCACCAACGCCGACTGGGTGCCGCAAACCATGCAGAGCGTGGCGCACGACGGCGGCGAGGGCCGCAAGCTCCTGGCCCAGTTCGCGTTCATGAATCGCGACATTCGCCAGACGTACTTGACCGCCACCGTGCCCGCTTCGTCGTTCGAGACGTGCCGCGCGCGTTTCTTGGGCGACAACGAATACGGCACCTACGCCGATCCGCTGAGCCTCAAACAGCCCGAGCTTTCCAGCTACGAGGCCCTGCGCGGCGACAACGTGGGCGCGCTGATGCTGCCGCTCGGCACGCTTCAGCCTGGTGCCAGCAAGCGCTTCCGGGTGCTGCTGACGCAGCAGGAAGGCACTCGCCCGGAGAGCCTGGCCCGCGCCAAGGCCGCGCTGGCCCAGTTCGAAACCGACGCCCAAACCGACGCCGCGCTCTCGGCGATGCGCAAGTACTGGGACGAGTACCTCGGCAAGCTGCAGGTGAAGACCCCGTCGGCCGCGCTCGACAGCATGGTCAACATCCACAACCCGCGGCAGTGCTTCATGACCAAGAACTGGTCACGCGACCTGTCGCTGTATCAGCTGGGCTTCGGCGGTCGTGGAATCGGCTTCCGCGACAGCTCTCAAGACATCATGGGCGTGCTGTCGTCCATGCCCGGCGAAGCCAAAGAGCTGCTGGAGAAGCTGCTGAGCGTGCAGAAGACCGACGGCTCGGCCATGCACCAGTTCTACGCCTCCACCATGGTGGCCAACGAGGGCGACTCGCGCGAGCACCACGATCGGCCCAACTACTACGGTGACGATCAACTCTGGATCGTGCTGGCGGTGTGCGCTTACCTCAAAGAAACCGGCGATCTGGCGTTTTTGCAGCAGGAAATCAGCTTCTACGACAAGCAGCTGGAGCTGCCGCAGCGCGAGCGCGGCACGGTGCTGGAGCACTTGAAGCGTGCGGTCGAATTCACGCGCAAGGACGTGGGCGCCCACGGCTTGCCGCGCCTGGGCTTCGCCGACTGGAACGACACGGTGAACCTCAAGCAGGGCGCCGAGAGTCTGTTCGTCGCCAACCTGTACGGCAAAGCCCTGCTCGAGCTGATCGAGCTGTGCGGCGAGTTGGGCGACGACGCCCAGGTGCAAAAATACAAGCGTGACTACGAGCAAATGAAGTCGCGCGTGAACGAGCACGCCTGGGACGGCGAGTGGTACGTCCGCTACTTCGACCACGACGGCAGCATCATCGGCACGCACAAGAACGCCCAGGGCAAGATCTGGACGAACGGTCAGAGCTGGCCGGTCATCTCCGGCTTTGCGCCGCCGGACCGCGCGCACAAGGCGCTCGAGTCGGTGCAGCGCCACCTGAACACCAAGAACGGCATCAAGCTGTCGGCGCCCGGCTACGACGGCTACGACCCGGAGAAGGGCGGCGTCACCACCTACCCGCCCGGAGCCAAGGAAAACGGCGGCATTTTCCTGCATTCCAACCCCTGGGTCATGATCGCCGAAACCCTCGTCGGCAACGGCGATCGCGCGTTCCAGTACTACATGCAGATCAACCCCGCCGCGAAGAACGAGGTGATGGAAGAGTACGAGCTCGAGCCGTACGTCTACGCCCAAAACATCTTGGGCGACGAGCACGCGCAGTTCGGCCTCGGTCGCAACAGCTGGCTCTCCGGCACCGCCAGCTGGTGCTACCAAGCGGCGACCAAGTACATCCTGGGTGTGCGCCCGAGCTACCGCGGCTTGGAAATCGATCCGTGCATCCCCAAGGCCTGGGACGGCTTCGAGCTGACGCGCGTGATGCGCGGCACCACCTACAAGGTGAAGGTGCGCAACCCGAACCACGTGTCGAAGGGCGTCAAATCGCTGATCGTCGACGGCAAGACGATTTCGGGTCACGTCGTGCCGTTGTTCAACGACGGTAAGACGCACGAGGTCGAAGTGACGATGGGCACGGCCGAAGCGGCGTCGCACGCCCACTCGTCCTCGGCACCGGTCGCGCCCCGCCCGTCACCGCTTGAGATGTGATTCGGCGATCTTCAGGAACCTGTCGCGGGCCAGCGCGTGGTCCACGATGGGTTCCGGGTAGGTTGCGCCCAACGTCACCCCCGCCTCGTCGAGCACCTTTCGGGGTGCTTCGGCCGGGCGGTGGATGAACTTGGCGGGCAAGCGCCCGAGCTCGGGCACGTAGCGCCGCACGTAGTCGCCGTTGGGGTCGAACTTCTCACCCTGTAGGGTAGGATTGAAGACTCGGAAATAGGGCTGCGCGTCGGTGCCGCAACCGGCCGACCATTGCCAACCGGCGTTGTTCGACGCCCAGTCGCCGTCGGTCAGGTATTTCATGTAGTGCGCTTCACCTCGCGCGTAGTGAACCAAGAGGTGCTTGGTCAAAAAGCTGGCCGATATCATGCGCGCGCGGTTGTGCACGAAACCCTCGGCCAACAGCTGGCGCGCGGAGGCGTCTACCACCGGGTAGCCGGTGTGCCCGCTCGTCCAAGCCTGCCAGCCTGCGTCGTCGTCCCGCCACGGGAAGCCCACGAAGTCGGCGCGAAACGGCTGGCTCAAAAGCTGAGGCCGATCCCACAACGAAGCGTGGGTGAACTCACGCCACAAAAGCTCGTTGGTGAAGACTTCCCACGCGCGCGGTGCTTCTTGGGCCAGAGGCTGCAACGCCGACCATACGCGGCGAACCGACAACGTGCCGAACTTCAAATCAGCCGACAGTCGGCTGGTCCCGGGCAAATCCATGCGATCGCGCTGGCTGTCGTAGCGCGCGGCAACGCCGGCCAAGAAAGCTTCCAAGCGGCCGCGCGCGGCGCGCTCACCGCCCCTGTGCAAGCGCGGGTTTTCACTGATGCCCAGGTCGGCCAGGGTGGGCAACGGTACCGACTGAATGGCCACATCGGCCGGCAGCGGCGGCAAACGGCGCGGCGCGGGTAGCGGTGACGGTTGCGGCAGCTGCCGCCGGAGCGCCCGCGCGAACGGTGTAAACACCGAAAACGGCTGGCCGCTGCCGTTTCTGACCGTCTCGGGCGGCATCAAGGTTTCGCCGTCGAACAGCTCGAAGGGCACGCTCAGCTCGGCGGTGATGCGCCGGTCGCGCTCGCGCCCGAAGGGCTCGGTCCAACGCTGGGCGACCACGCGCGTGACGTTTAGCTGGCGCGCCAGTCGCGGCACCAGCTCGACGCTCTTACCTGCCACCAGCAGCAGCTCCGAGCCCAGGTGGGCGACGTTCTTCTGCAGCGCCTCGAGCGACTCGAGCAAAAACTGCATTCGGTGGGGCAGCTCTCTCGCGCGCGCCGGCGCGAAGAAGTACGGATCGAGCACGAACAATGGCACCAGCTCGCCGCCGGTCGCGAGCGCGCTGGCGAGCGGGGCGTGATCGCCGAGGCGCAAATCTTTCCCGCGAAACCACACCAAGGTCCGCTCACTACTGCCGCGCCGAGTGCTCGCCATGCGCGAGGGAATCTAAGCGCCGTCGCCGGGCGAGTCGAGTAGCTGCCGGATTTGCTTGCCGAGAGCGTCGGGCGTGAACGGCTTTTGGATGAACGCAGCCGAGGCGTTCAAGGTCGAAGCGTCGACGATTTGACGGTCGGTATAGCCCGACATGAACAAGACCTTGAGGCCGGGACGAAGCACGCGCAACCGGTCCACCAATGCCACACCCGAAATTCCAGGCATGACCACGTCGGTCAAGACCGCGTGCACGGGACGCTCGCTCGTGGCGCAGGTGGCGATGGCGTGCTGCGGATCTTCGGCCACGACCACGTCGTAACCCAGGCGCCGGAGCGAAAGGGCAATCACCCGGCGCACCTCCGGCTCGTCTTCGACCAACAGTAGCGTTTCGGTTCCGGGGCGCGCGGCCTCGGTGCCGAGTGGTACCCAGGCGTCGCGTCCTTGCGCGACTGGCAAGAAGACACGGAACACCGAGCCCTTGCCCAGCGCACTCTCGACCACGAGCGAGCCGCCGCTTTGGTGCACGATGCCGTAGACGGTAGATAGGCCCAAGCCGGTGCCTCGCCCCTCCGCCTTGGTGGTGAAGAACGGCTCGAAGATGCGGCGCTGGGTGTCGGCGTCCATGCCCGTGCCTTCGTCTTTGACCGACAGCTCCACGTGGCGGCCCAGCTTGGAGCCGGGGTGCGCGTACACGTGCTCGGGCGAGAGCGTGGTCAGGCGAGTCTCGATCCACAGCTCTCCGCCATTGGGCATGGCGTCGCGCGCGTTGATGGCCAGGTTCAAGATCACCTGCTCCATTTGCACCGGGTCGACGCGCACCGGGCAAGGCTCGTCGGCGAAGGTGATGCGCAGGTGGATGTCGTCGCCGATCACGCGATTGAGCATCTTTTCGAACTCACGCACCAGCACCCGCAAGTCGAGATGACGCGGGCTCACGACCTGCTGGCGGCTGAATGCCAGCAGCTGCTGCGTGAGCCCCGCCGAGCGCAACGCGGCCTGACGAATGGTGTCGAGGGATTCGTGCAGCGGATGATTCGGGTCGATGTCGGCCAAAGCCATCTCGGTATGGCCGAGGATCACCGAGAGCATGTTGTTGAAGTCGTGAGCTACCCCGCCCGCCAAGCGTCCGACCGCGTCCATTTTTTGGGCGTGGCGCAGCTGCTCTTCGCTCTTTTGCAGGGCCGACTCGGCTTTTTCGCGGTCGCTGATCTCTTTTTCGAGCCGCGCACCGTGAGCGACAGCTCGCGCGTCCGCTCCACCACCCGGCGCTCGAGCTCGTCTTGCACGCGCCTCAGCGCCTCTTCGGCTTCGTGCCGGTCGGTGATGTCGAGCGAAATTCCGAGCAGGAAGCGGGCGACGCCCTCCTTGTCGAGCACCGGAATCTTCTTGGTGTGCAGCCAGCGCCGGCCCAGCGCGGTATCGATGGGCTCGAGCGGGATGTCGACCAGCTTTTTGTCGTTCAGGACGCCGCGGTCCTTTTCCTCGAAGAAGGCGGCTTGGTCGGGCGGGAAAAAGTCGGTGTCCCCCTTACCAATCATGGCCTCGCGCGGGATGCCCAACAGCTCCTCGCCCGCTTTGTTGAACAGCTCGAAACGTAGGGTTTCGGCGTTCTTCACGAAGATCATCGCCGGAATGTTCTCGACGATCGACGAGAGAAAGGTGCTCACGCGCTCGAGATCGCGCCGCGAGCGATTGATGGGATCGTCGAAGTCTCCGGGCAAAAGCCTCTCGGGGCGCAGCGCGCCCCGCCCTCTGTTGGGAGACCCTAACACGCCGCCCGGCCCGCGAGGAGGCCCGGCAAAAGCCCGGGCAAAGCCAGATCTGCGCGCGCGCTCGGCCAAAAAACCGCGCGCAAGCGGGCGGAACGGCCCTAGTCTAAGGGTTTTCTGACGCTTGGCCGTTTGCTACGACCGAGGCTCCCCCGTTCATCATGCTGCGTCGCCTGCCGATTCGCCTGAAGCTCATCCTGCTCGCGGGGGTGCCAGTCCTGGGCGCGCTGATCCTGGCGACGCTGATCTCGCGCGACGCGCAGAACCGCGCCCAGAGCGCGGCCGCGCTCGGGTCGATCGAAGATTTGGCCCGGCTGTCAGCGCACATGAGCAAACTCGTACAAGAGCTTCAATTCGAACGGAGCGAGCTCGGGCTCCGGCTCGGGCTCAAGACGCCGAATGCCGAGCAACTCCAGGCACGCTTCCAGCGTACCGACGCCGCCAGCCGAGAGCTGACGGCCTTCCTGGGTCAGCGCAAGGTCGCCACGCTACCGACACGGCTGGCGCGCGACCTGGGCCAGGCGCAACAGCAGCTCACGAGGCTACCCGAAGAACGTCAGGCGGCTCTCTCGGGCGATCACGATTTCACGGCCTGGTTCGAGCGCTACGAAGCCACCGATCGCAGCTTGATCAGCGCCACCGCGGCCCTGGCTCAGCTGAGTGACGACGGCGAGCTGATGCGCGCCATCTCGGCCCTGGTGTCGACGATGGAGATCAAAGAGCGCTCGAGCCAAGAGCATGCCCTCCTCAGCTTCGTATTTGCCATCAACGAATTTCCGCCGGGAACCTTCAAGCAGCTGGTGACGCTGACGACCGAAGAAGCGGACTACGTGCGGGTGCTCGAGGTCAACGCCAGCGACAACGTGACGCGACGCTTCAACAACATCTGGTCCGGTCCGGAGCAAGCCCGAGCGGCCGCCCTGCGAAAAATCGCGCTGGACGCCGTAGACGACCAATTCGGCGTCGACCCACTGGAGTGGTACGGCGTCCAGGGTCAAAAGATTGGCCGCCTGCGCAGCCTGGAAGTGGAGCTGAACGAAGCGGTGAAGGTGGCGGCGTTGGCCAAGGTGGCGGCGGCCGAGCAGGCGGTGAGGATCTCGTACTCTCTCGGCGGCAGCGTGATCGTCGTATCGGCGCTGCTGGCGGGCTGGATCGCGCTCGGTGTCTCGCGTTCCGTGCGCAACTTGGCGCACGCCGCCGAGCGCGTCCGCGCCGACAAAGACTTCAAGGTCCGGGCGGTGAAGACCAGCGACGACGAGCTGGGACGGCTGACCGACGCCTTCAACGACATGCTGGCCGGCATTCAAGCGCGAGACGACGAGCTGTCACAACACCGCGGCAACTTGGAGCGCCTGGTCGCCGAGCGCACCCTAGAGCTGTCCCAACGCAACCAGGCGATGCGGCTGGTGCTCGACAATGTGGAGCAGGGGCTGGCCACCGTGGAGCCGAACGGCAAGCTCAGCGGAGAGCGTTCCCGGGCCTTCGACGCCTGGTTCGGCGAAGGCGAGCCCGGCGATACCCTGGCCGAACGACTGGGTCAGGGCGACGCAACCCTGCGCAATTGGCTTTCGCGCGGCTGGGAGCAAGTGACCGACGGCCTCTTTCCCACGGAGGTCGCGCTGGACCAGATGCCCCGTCGCATTCACGTGGGCGACCGGCACTACCAGCTCGGCTACAAGGCCATGCAAGACGGCGAGCGCCTGGAAGGCGTGCTGTTGGTGGTTTCGGACGTGACGGCCGAAATGCAACGCATGGCGCGCGATGCCGAACAACGCGAGCTGATCAGCACCTTCGAGCATTTGATGCGCGATCGCGGCGGCACCGTCGAGTTCTTCCAAGAATGCGAGAGCTTGGTCGCGCACGCGCTGAGCGCGCCGGGGCGCGACCGGCAGAGCGTGCTGCGCGCGTTGCACACTCTGAAAGGCAACGCGCTCACCTTCGGCGTGACCTCGGTGGCCGAGGCCGCTCATCGTTTGGAAACCGAAGTGGCCGGCGGCGCCGGCTTGCCTAGCGCCGAGGAGCTGGCAGAGCTCGCGCAAGCTTGGCGCACGTTCGCCGAGCGCATGGGCCGGCTCCTGGGCACCGAAGGCGAGCCCGTGATCGAAGTCGCGTTGTCCGAGCTGGAAGCGCTGATGAAAGCCGCGCAGGCGGCGGCTCCGAGCAGCCAGCTTTCGGCCATGCTGGCGCGCTTGAAGCTCGAGCGAGCGCCGGTGCGCTTGCGCCGCATCGGCGATCAGGCGCGTAGCCTGGCGCAACGTCTGGGCAAAGGCGGGCTGCGCATCGAGGTGAACGCTCAGGGCGACGTGCGCTTCGACCGCCAGCGCTGGGCCGGCTTCTGGGCTGCGTTCATCCACCCCATCCGAAACGCGCTGGACCACGGCATCGAGCCCGCCGCCGAGCGCCTGGCCGCCGGCAAGCCAGAGCACGGCAAGCTCGAAATCGCCGTGCGCGGCGACGCTACCGCGATCACCGTGGAGCTCAGCGACGACGGTCGCGGCATCGACTTCGAAAAGGTTCGCGCCAAAGCCCAGAAGCTGGGGCTGCCTCACGCCTCGGAAGCCCAGCTGCTCGAGGCGCTGTTCAACGAAGGTTTCACTACCAGCGACCAAGCCACCGAGCTGTCGGGGCGCGGCATGGGCATGAGCGCGCTGCGCGAAGCCGCGCGCCCCCTGGGCGGCGTGGTCAGCGTCCAGAGCAAGCCAGGCCAAGGCACGAAGCTGCGCGTCCGCTTTCCGGCGAGCTGACGGCCGGCGCCGGGCCGCTTTTGTGCGAAACTCCGCCCGACTTGCTGGGCCCGCTCTTGCTTTCGTTCCAGGTCTCGCTCGCGGCCACGCTGATTGCGGGGCTGCTGGGGGTCGCCTTGGCCGGGTTGCTGGCGCAGCGTAGGTTCCCGGGCGCGGAGGTGCTGGACGCGCTGTTGAACGCGCCGTTGGTGCTGCCGCCCACGGTGCTCGGCTACTATTTACTGATCGTGCTCGGCCGCACGAGCGCGCTCGGCAAAGCGTACGAGGCGGTCACCGGCTCGTCCATCGTCTTCACCCGCACCGGCGCCACTTGCGCGGCGGCGCTGGCGGCGCTGCCGTTCGTAGCCCGCTCGGCGCGGGCCGCGCTCGAGTCGCTGGAGCCGCGTTTCGGCGAGGCGGCGGCCACCCTGGGCGCTACGCCCTTGCGCGTGTTTTTCCGCGTGCTCTTGCCGCTTTCGTCGCGGGGCATCATGGCGGGGCTCACCCTCGGCTTCGCGCGCTCCTTGGGCGATTTCGGGGTCACGCTGATGGTCGCAGGCAACATTCCAGGTCGCACCCAAACCGCGTCGCTCGCCATCTACGACGCCATCCAGGCCGGCCGTGACGCCCAGGCGGGCGGGTTGGCCGCGATCTTGACGACGCTCGCGATCGTCGCTCTCTACGCCATCAACAAGCTAGCTCGGGCTCGTTTTCCCTGAGGAGCCGACAGGCGCGGCGCCGGCTTGTAGTCGGCGACCGGTGATCAGCCGCGAGCCGCGGCGGTAGGCGAAATAAGCCCATGCCCAGTCCAGCAACACGACGACGCGATTTCGGAAATCGATCAGGTAGAAGATGTGCACGCACAGCCAGGCCATCCAAGCCAAAAAGCCGCTGAGCTGCAGCTTGCCGACCTGCGCCACCGCGCGGCTGCGGCCGATCGTCGCCATCGAGCCCTTGTCCAAATACTTGAAGCGCTGACGAGGCGCGCCCACCACGCTGCGCGCAATCTGCCGCGCCACGAAGCGGCCTTGCTGCATGGCCACGGGGCTCACCCCGGGCAGGCCGTGCGGGGCGCCTTCGGTGATGAAGCTCGCCGCGTCGCCGATCACGAACACGTCGGAGTGCCCTGCGATCGAGCAATCTTGCTCGACCACGGCGCGCCCTTGGCGATCGACCGGCAAACCGATCTTCTGGCTCAGCCCCGTGCCGCGCACGCCGGCCGCCCACAACACGGTCGACGCCGCGATGCGCTCGCTGCCGCAATCGACGCCGCCCTCGTCCATCGCCGTCACGCGCAAACCGGTGCGCACCTCCACGCCCATTTCGTGCAGGCTCTTGGCGGCCAGCGCCGAGAGCTTCGGGTCGAAGCCGGACAAGATGCGGTCGCTGCCCTCTACTAGGACGACCCGAGTCGCGTCCGAATGGATGGCGCGAAAATCCCGCGCCAGCACGAACGTTGCCAGCTCGGCGATGGCGCCTGCGAGCTCCACGCCCGTCGGCCCGCCGCCGATCACGACGAAGGTCAGGTGCTGCCGTTGCACGCTCGGGTCCGGCTCGCGCTCGGCGGCCTCGAACGCCAGCAGCACGCGCCGCCGGACCTCCACCGCGTCATCCAAGTCCTTCAAGCCCGGGGCCACGCGCGCCCAGTCGTCGTGACCGAAGTAGCTGTTTTCGGCGCCGGTGGCGATCACCAGGTAGTCGTACTCGAGCGGCAGCGCCTCGCGCGTCTCGACTCGCTTCTGGGCGAGATCGACGTTCGTCACCTCGGCCAGTAGCACCCGTGCGTTGGCTTGCTGGCTCAACACCGAGCGGATCGGGACCGCAATTTCGCCCGGCGAAAGCCCGGCCATCGCCACTTGATACAGCAGCGGTTGAAACAGGTGATGGTTGGACCGGTCCAGCAAAGTGACCCGCACCGGCTCCCGCGCCAGCGCCCGCGCCACCGACAGGCCGCCAAAACCCCCGCCGATGATCACCACGTGCCGCTTCAGCTTCATCGCCTCTTGGTCTAGACGCAGGTCGCGTCCGGCGACAGAAAAAAGCTTCATCGCCGGAGGATTAACGCCAACCGCCCAAGGCATGCGCTCGGGAGCTGTCGAACCGGCATGGCAAGCATTTCGGTCGGGGAGAAGACGGGCCGGCGCACGCTGGATCACACGTTGCCGCTGGTGCCGTTCATCGATTTCATGATCTGCCTCGTGGCATTTTTGATCGTGACCGCGGTTTGGACGCAGGCTTCGCGCATCAATGCGACCGGCAAGGTGCCGGGAGATCTGCTCGGGCTTACGCCCGAGCCGCAAAAAGAGCTGCACGTTCTGACGTCCAACGGTGGCTTCGAGCTCCGCTGGCAACAGGGCGCGCTCGTGCTCGAAACCCAGCGGGTCCCTCGCGTACCCGTGATGTCCGGCGGCGAAGCCCGCTACCCCGCTCTCAGTGAGGCCATCACCAAAGAGTGGCAAGCGCAGGGCGTGCACCGCGCGCCGGGCGATCGACAGCTGGATCACGCCGTCCTACACGTGCCCAACGACCTGCCCTTCTCCGAAATGGTTGCGGTGCTCGACGCCCTCCACGCCCCGCGCCGCGGCAAGGCCTCCGCGTTCGACGTAGCGTTGGCGCAAAACTAGGGGTTGCTGCTGGCGGCGCGAGCTTTGGGGCGGATCTTGCTCATGGCCAGCTCGCTCAGCGCGGTGATGGTCAGCGACGGGTTCACGCCCAGGTTGGCGGAGATGGCAGAGCCGTCGCACACGTACAGGCCCGGATAGTTGAACACCTGATGGTCGGGACCGATGACGCCGTCGGCGGCGCTCGAGCCCATGCTGCAGCCGCCGAGGATGTGAGCGGTCGTCGGCGCGTTCAGCAAAGCTTCGTTGATGGCGCCGATGGCCACGCCCGAGGTTTTTTCGGCGACCTTGCGCGCCACCAGGTTCGCGGCAGGAATGTAGGTGGGCGGCGTGGTCTGCCCCGCCGGCAGCTCGCTCACCAATCGCTGACTGAACGGCCACCACCAGGGTCGCTCCAGCTTCACGCGCAGGTGGTTGTCGACCGACTGCATCACCAGCAAAATGACCGTGCGTTTGGCCCACCCCCAGGGCACCTGAGTGCGCAAGAAATCCAGCGGGTGCCGCGCGATTTGCCCCAAGAAGCGAGCCAGGCGCCGCGCCCGGCCGCCGCTGCCGTCCACCATCAGCGCGCCCAGCCGCCCCATCGCGTCTTGGCCTTGGCCGTAGCGCACCAGCTCCACGTGGGTATGCGGCTCGGGATAGAAGCCGCTGGTGATGGCGATGCCTCGCGAGTTGTCAGCGTCGGCGCGCCGCGACAGCGCGCCCACTATGGCCTCCGAGTTGGTGCGCACGTAGTGACCGAGCCGCGCGCTCAACGCCGGTAGCAAGCCGCGTCGCTTGCAGTCGAGCAAGAGCGGAACGGTGCCGAGCACACCGCCCGCCAGCACCACCTTGCGCGCGCGGAGCGGCGGTAGGCGTCGACCGAACGGGCCCGTGCGCCGGGTCGTCACTTGATAGCCGCCGTCCGGGTGCGGTGAAATGCCGGTCACGGTGGTGAGCGGCTGCACCACGGCGCCGCGCTTCTCCGCCAAATACAGGTAGTTTTTGTCGAGCGTGTTCTTGGCGCCCACGTTGCAACCGACCATGCAGCCGCCGCAATAGGTGCAGCCGACCCGCTCGGGCCCTTCTCCGTCGAAGAACGGATCGGCCGCCGGCTTGCCCGGCTCCCCGAAGTACACCGCCACCTCCGGCTGATGAAACGTGTCACCGACCCCGAGCTCGTTGGCTACCTCGCGCAAGGTTTGGTCGCCGGGGCCCAAGAAGCGCGATGGCGTCGCGCCCAGCATCCGTTTTGCTTCCGCGTAGTGCGGCGTAAGCTCGCGCTTCCAATCGTCGAGGTTGGCCCAGCGCGGATCGCGAAAGAAGGCTTCGGGCGGCTCGAGCAGCGTGTTGGCATAAACCAGCGAGCCGCCTCCCACACCCGCCCCCGACAGCACCAGCACGTTTTTGAGCAGCGTGATGCGCTGGATGCCGTAAAAACCCAGCTTGGGCAGCCACAAAAACTTGTGAGCCAGCCAGTTCGTCTTCGGAAAGTCTCCCGTTTTCCAGCGGCGCCCCGCCTCCAGCACCAGCACGCGGTAGCCCTTCTGCACGAGCCGTAGCGCGCTGACGGAGCCGCCGAAGCCGCTGCCCACGATCACGAAATCGGCATCGAAACCGGCGTCGTCACGCGCTTCCGCGGAGCTTTGCCGCGGGGCTTGGCTCATTGAAACGCCAGCTCCTCACGGCTCCAAGTCAAAAACTTTCCGTCGATTTCCTGCTCCAGCTCGGCGGTGCCACTGCGAGTGCGAAAGCGCGTGCTGCCGAACAGCGCGTCGAGCGATTTCTTCAAGCGGCCGGGCGCGGTCGCCACGTCCTTGCTGGCGATGGTGCGCACCGTCATGACCACGTCGTCCGGTCCGACCTCGACCAAGCTGTAGCCGTTGCTTTCCAGCTCCTGAAACGCCAAGTGCGGATTGGGCCGATGGTCTTTGTCGCGCAGCAGGCTGGGGACTAGCTGCACCAGCAGCTGCACGCTCATGGGCAGCTTGCTGTCTTGGGCAAAGCTCTCTTGAATGCTGTCGAGCCAGGTGGTGGAGGTAGCGCTGCCGGTGGTGAGCTCGACCACGCGCGTGTCCTCGTCTCCCTCGGCCAGGTAAGGTGTGCCGGCGAAGAACGAGTGCAGATCTCCGGACAGGATGACGACGTTGCCGGCGCTCGCTAGCTCTTTCAGCAACGCGCGGCGCTCGTTGGGAAAGCCGTCCCAGTCTTCGGCGGAGATGCTGAGCTGCGTGCGCAGGTCGTCGGGGGCGGCGGGAATGCCGGACAGATCGATATGGCGGGGCTGTAGCGCTACTTCGCTGCCCCACAGCTTGAAGGTGCGGCTCGAGCTTTGCACCGTCTTCAGGAACCAGGCGCGCTGTTCCGCGCCCATCAGCTGCTCACTCTTGCCCTTGCTGGCCTGCCACAGCTTTTGCGCCAGCGCCTCGAACGGAGCTATCGCGACCACGTAACGCGAACCGATGCGCGAAAACTGCTGCGACTTGCCGATGCAGTGGTAGGCGTAGCCGCGCTCCAGCGAAGCGTCCGTCACGTCGATGGCGGGCGGCAACGACTCTTCGCCAAGTGACGCGAGCGCGCTATTGATCCAAACCGCGCTGAAATTGCCCCGCAGCGACTCGCTCGTGATGTCGAGCGCGGCGGCGTTGTCGCTGAGTGCTGCGCGGTAGTCGGCGTAGGCGTCGGCATCCAAGTCGACGTACGGCACCAAACCGGGCGGCTCGGCGTCGAAAGCGGCCGCCACTTCCCCGGCCGTCAAAAACACTTCGCCGGGTGGAGCGTTCTCCGGCACCAGGTGATCGGGGCGGAACCGACGTAGATCGGTCAAAATCAGCTCCAGGTGCTGACCGAACACGAACGAGCGATAGATGGCGAAGTTGTCCGGAAACTGGCCCTGCTTGTCGAGCTTGGAGGCGGGCGCGGTGCTGTAGTCGACGGGCATGTACTCGAACCACGCCTGGTCGGCCGCAGCGCGGCGCGCCGGCGACGTTTCGTCGACCCGGCCGTCTTGGTACGTCGCGACGTCACCGTGCGAGTCATCCGCAAATTCGTGATCGTCCCAAATGGCGATGATGGGGTGACGCTCGTGCAGCGCCTGCAAATCGGGGTCGCTGCGGTAAAGCTTGTACAGATCGCGGTAGTTGGACAGTGATTGAGCGGCTAGATACGTGCCGTCGCCGCTGCCCAGCTCGAGCGCTTCTTCGGGCGCGCTGAAGACCACGCTCCGTTCGTCCGTCGGGGCCTGGAAGGCGGGATTACCTGCCGACTCGTACACGTAGTCGCCGAGGTGGAGCACGAAGTCGACGTCCTGCTCGGAAATGTGGCGCGCGGCGTGAAAATACTTACCCGCGTAGTCCTGGCAGCACATGACCGCGAACTTGGCGGGCGCGTCGGAGTCTTCCGCCGGAGCGGTGCGAGTCCGCCCGACGCGCGAGCGCGCCACGCCGTCGAGCGTGGTGTAGCTGAAGCGATAGAAATAGGTGGTGCCCGGCTGCAGCCCGCCCACCCGCACCTGCAAGCAGTAGTCACCGTCGGCGGCCGTCACCATGTTCTCGGCGTCCGCGCTCAGCTCGAGCGCTTGCGTGAGCTCGGCGTTCAACGCCATGGTGAGGGCCAGCTCCAGGTCTCGGCCAGCCCGTGCGGCGTCCTCGACCCGTACCCACAGCACCACGCTGTCGGGCCGCGGGTCACCGGAAGCTACCGATTGGGGAAAGAACTTGGCGCTGTCCGCCTCGGACAATAGCGGCGGATCGACCGCCGCCCGGTAGCAAGCCGTAGGCACGGCCGCCACCGCTAGCGCGGACAACTTCAGGACGTCTCGACGCCTACGCAGCTGACTCATCAGCGGCAGCTTACCTCATGATCTTGATGTTGAAATCCGCCGTGCCGAGCGCGCCGTACAGGCGCACCCACAGCGCTAGATAGCTCTCGATGCCGCGCGATTTCGAGATGTCGCCCAAATCGAGCACGTCCACCCAGCCGAACCAATCCTTCAGAATGGTCGTGACCTGGGCCTTGGCGGCGGCGTCGTTACCGCAAATCAGGGCGGTGTGGTCGCCACCGGCCACGCGCTTGGCGTCGACCATCACGGCGGCCGTGACCGTATTCAGCGCCTTGACCACCTTGCTGGCCGGCAAGGCGCGCTGCGCTTGCTCGCCGAGCGAATCGGTATTGCCAGTGAACAGGGTGGGAGGGAACCCTTTCGAAAAATCGAGCGGGTTGGACACGTCGATGACCAGCTTGCCCTCGAGGCCCGGAGCCGCCGCCTGGAGCGCGGGCAGCGAGCCCGAGCCGGAGGTGACGTTGAAAGCCAGCTCGCCGAAGGTGGCCGCGTCCAGGAACGTGCCGAGCGAGGCTTGGTTGCCGGCGGCTTTGGCCCAAGCCAAGCCTTTCTCGTGGGTTGCGCTGCGCGAGCCCATCTTCACCTCGTGCCCGAGCTGCACGAGCTTGTTACCAATCGTGACACCTACGTTACCGGTGCCGAGAACTGCAATCTTCATGGGCTTCGCCTCCTGGTTGGGGAGCCTAAAGCTCACCCCCCGGGAACGGAAGTGCCCCTATGATGAAGGCCAGCATGAAGCGAGTAGCGCGGCCCGCGCGGCCCACGCCCTCCCCGCCCCCGCCCGCGGTTTCCGTCCCCGCGCCGCTGGAGCTCGGCCGCGCGCACGCATTTTTGGCCGCGCAAAACGCGTTCACGTCTTTCTTGGACATTCCCTGCTCGCTCGTCACCCGCACCGGCTCGTGGATCGTCGTTCACAAAACAGGGGCGCCCTCCGTGGTCGAGGCGCACGACGCGCTCGGTCAACGTGAAGCGCGCCAAGCTTATAACGCCGAGCACGTGCCGCGCGTGTTCGACACGCAAGAGCTGGTGGAAAGCGAGCTGCACGGCTTTTGCGATCTGTGGGTGCCGATCGTCAGCGCCGGGCGCTGCGACAACCTGCTCGTCAGCGGTCCGTTTTTGCGCCGGCCCTGGAGCGCCGACGACATTCGCAAGAATTGGCAGCAACTGACGGGCGAGAAGCCGCGCGTCGAGACGACGCGCTTCCTGGACTACGCGCGCACGGTGCTGCGCGCGCCGGTGTTGGACGCCGCCCAGCTGAGCCGCTTTCAAGACTTCTTGCGCGTGTTCGCAGAGCTGTTGGCGGGCCAGGGCGAAGAGAAGAAGCACGCCGAACGCTTCTGGCACCAGGCGCGCCGCGATTTTTCACGCCTGCCCAGCGCCCAGCTACGTAAAGGCGCCATGCTCGTCGATCCCATCACCAGCTGGACTTGGGCGGAGGGGCTCCGGCCCTGGGATCCCGAAGAGCTGGGTCTGGACGCATTGCCCACGCAGGTGCTGGCGGTGTTGCCCGCCCACCCCAGCTTGGCCGCCGAAGAGACCGTCGACCTTCTGGTACGCACCGAGCGCTTTCAAGTCGAGTGCGTAGCGTTGGCGCGCAGCATGCCGAACACCATAGCCTCTCGCTTGGAGGACACGGGCGTGCTCTTGCTGACGCACGTCAGCCCCAAGCTCGGTCGCACCCAGAGAAAGCAGCTCCTGCGCGAGCGCGCCGAGCAAGTGCAGGCCTTCGTGCGGCGCCACTTCGGCAGCGGCGCGTTCATCGGCATCGGCGAGCCGTGCCAGCGCGTGCCGGAGCTACACCGCTCGGCGCGCGAAGCGGTGTTCGCCGTCGAGCTGGCGGTGCATCGCGAGCAACCGCTGTGCTTCTATGCCGAAGAAATCGCCGCCAAATCCGCCACCAACGCCGAGAACGAGCCGGTGGCACGCCTGGGCAGCCGGCTGCTGGAGTTGTTCGGGCGCGCCGATCCGGCCCGCCTGGAGGTCTCGCGCATGGACTACGTGCGCTCGGTGGTCCAAGACGCCAGCGGTCGCGCATCGGTGATGCGCGTGCATTTCGAGCACTCGCTATTTCCTCTGCTGGCGCTGGTCGAAAAGCAAGCGCAGCTGGATCAGAAATCGTTGCAGGAGCTGGAGCAGCGCTTGAGCGAAGCCTTGGCTACCTCGCTCACCACCGTCGAGCTATTGACCGTCTTCCGGCAGTGGTGGGGGGTCTTGCTCAAGATGTCGAGCGAGCCCTACGCGGAGGCCCGCCGGCTGCGGCTGGAGCGAGCGCGCAGCTTCATTCAAGAAAACTGTCGCGAGCCGCTCACCCTGGGCCAAGTGGCGCGGCGCGCGGGCCTGTCTCGCAACTACTTTTCGCGCGTGTTCAAGCAAACGTTCGGCAAGGGCTTCGAGCAGTACCTGACCGAACAGCGCCTGTTGGTGGCGGAGCGACTGCTCCGCACCAGCGCGCTGCCGGTGGGCCGTATCAGCAGCGACGTCGGCTTCAGCAGCCCTGCGCACTTTTCGGCGGCCTTCCGCCGCAGCCACGGCTGCTCGCCCTTGGCGTACCGACAGGCCCGTACCCCCCAAAAGCCCGAGCGGAGGGCTACAAAGTAACTTGACGCAACATCATTCGTAACCTGGTGACATTTCGAGCCAGACTGTTAGGGCACTCTTTCAACGTGCCCACCGCCACCGCCTGTACCGCCAACTCTGCTCGCTTGGTTCGCGAAACCCTCGCCGGCGATTGCTCGCTGCACGACGCCGAGCTCACGCTGCTCGTGGTCGTGACCTCGGGGCGCGCTCGCGTGCGCAGTCCCCGTGGCGACGAAAGCCTGGTCGGAGCTGGCAGCGTGTTGCTCGTGCCACCCGGAGCTACGTTGCCGCTGCGCAGTGTGGAAGAGTTGAAGGTCACGCGCCTGTGCTTCGACGCCGACAAGCTGCTGCCGGCACGCGCGGCGTTCGAGCCGCTCGGCAGCGTCGACACGGCGCTGCTCGATTTGAACGGCGGAGTTCCCACGTTGCTGGGCGTGTCGCCGCGCCACGCCGGCGCCATCAGCGAAGCGCTCGGCCGGCTCGAAGCCGAGCTGCGCGAGCCGCGGCTCGGCCACGAGCTGCTGTTGCGCGCGCAGCTGCTGGAGCTGCTGGTGGTGTTGGCGCGGGCCGAGCACACGCCGGCGGAAGACCCGCAGCGACACCGGCCCCGGCTGGAGCAGACGCTGTCGTTGATTCACGAGCGATTCAGCGAGCCGCTCAGCCTGGCGGCGCTGGCCCGCCACGCCGGCATGTCCATCAGCCGCTTTTCGTGCGTATTTCGGGAAGCGCTCGGCACCTCGCCGCTCGACTACGTGGCCGCCACCCGCATGCGCGAGGCGCGTCGGCTGCTGCGCGCGCCCGGTCAATCCATCGCCGAGGTCGCCTACGCGGTCGGCTTTCAGGACAGCAACTACTTCTCGCGCTCGTTCAAGCAGCACCACGGCATGAGCCCGCGCGAGTTTCGCGATATGGCGCGAATCGCCGGCTGAATCGCCAGCGCGTGGCCGGCCGGGCTGCACCGCGATTTCTTCGAGCAGAGCGGAATCAGTTGACGGGCGGGGGCCATGGAAGGGACGACTCCGCCATGCGTCGTCCCACGCTCCTTCTGTGCACAAGCTTCAGCCTCTTGACCGCGCTCGCTTGCTCCAAGCAACCGCCGCCGCTCACGGCGCCGTCCGGAGAGCAGCCCAGCTACGCCGAGCAGTACCCCACTCGCCTGAACACACTGCGCACTCGCTTCGCCACCGACGAAGCCAAGGTGCAAGCAGCGCTGCCACAGCTCGAGCCGTCGGCTCAGAAGTTGGGCAACGCAGATCCGGAGACCGTGAAGCAACTGTTCGAGCTGGCCGACGCCGAGGGCAAGTCGAGCGCCTACGCCGATCAGGCGCTGGAAGCCGAGACCGTGTCTCGCTTTTGGGACGAAGAGAAGCAACCGCTGCACCAAAAAATTGGCGGTGCCGTCAGCTACGCCGGCAAGCAGAAAGAGTGCTCCAAAGAGTGCAGCGACGACCTGGGCGGCGTGGCCGCGGGCGCCTCGGACCGCGCGGTCGAAAAGCAACTCGAAGAGCGGCAGGCGCGCCTCGGTGAAATCCATCGCTTCGTCGAAGAGCACGAGGAGGCGCTGGGCAAGCCCAACCTAGACGCCGCCGAGAAGCAGGCCAACGCCATCGCTCAGCTGAGCCACCTCACCCACGTGCGACTCGAGCTATATCGGCGCGAGCTCGAGGGCTCGCTGAACGAAGCCAGCGACGTGCGTTCCACCCTCGACCGCACCGTCAAAGAGAGCGACGCCGTGCTGGCCGATAGCAAGGCTTCCAAGAGCCGGCGCGCCTTGGCCGAAAAGCGCAAAGCCAGCGCCAGCGCCGCCCGCGCCGCCTTGGACGGCGAGGTCGAGCAAGCCAAAGCTGCGCTCAAGGACATGGAGCAGCGCGAGAAGAAGCTCAATACCGACTACGAGCAGTCGTTCGACGCGCTCACGGACGGTCTCGAGAAGCGGGCGAAGAAGTAACGGCCGGTCGCAACAGCGGTGAGGCTTCGGGTTGAAACTCGAAGGTGAGGCCGTGCACGAAGGCGCTGTCGTCGCCAGCCAGGCGCCAGAAGTATTCGGTGAAAGCGCTGACGCCGAGCCGGACGTGCGGCAAGCGCAACCACAACCCGAGCCCCACCCGCGGCGAAAAGATGCCGAAGCTGACGCCGTGGCCCACGTCCAGGTGCAGCAAGGTAAACCCGACCCGCGCCATCGGCTCCAGCGGGCCCAGACGCGGCCCGGCCTCCCACTGGTAGCGTGACAACGCCAGGCTGAGCGCGTCCTTCGGCACGAAACGCAGCTCGTTTTCTTGCATCACGCCGGCCGCGAAAAACCCCCTCAACGTGGTCACGGTCTCGCCGAAAGACAGCGAATAGCCGGGCGTTTCAGCGGCGGCGGGCAGCGGGCGAAAGCCCACCACGCCCAGCGTCAGGGAATGAGCGTGGCGCGCCGTGTAGGGGTTGAGCACCACCCAACTGTCGAAGCTCGCGACTCGGCTGGGACGCCGTTCGGCTTTGGCCGGCGCCGCTTGAACCGGGATCGGGGGCTCGGGCGGTTGATCGGGAGCCACGGGCTCGTCTATACCACTGCCCATGAAGACCTCGCTCGTCGCCGCCGCGGTTGCGCTACTCGCCCTCGACGGTTGCGCCATTGCCACGGGTGGCAACGGCTTCGCCAACGGCTGGGCCTACACGGGCTACAAGTCCCCGGGGCAGGTCGGCACCGCGGCTGACACCAAGGTGGGCGAAGCGTGCTTGAGCTCCATTTTCGGTCTGGTCGCCACCGGTGATGCGTCGATCGAGGCGGCCAAGAAGGCCGGCGGCATCACGCAAATTGCGTACGTCGACCACGATCAGTTCTCGGTCGTGGGCGTCTACGCCACCAGCTGCACCATCGTCCACGGGCAATGACCCCGGCGGCCAGCAGCACTAAGCGAGCCAAGCCCGCCAAGGCCAAGCCCGCCAAGGCAAAAGCTGCCAAAGCAAAGCCCACGCCCCCCAAGGCTGCGGCCGCGCCGGTCAACGCCAAGACCAGAGCAAAGAAGCCAAGCGGCGCCGCAGCCAAGCCAGCCTCGAAGAGCCAGGACCTCGACGACCCCACTTTCAAGAAGGTGCGCTCGCTGTGCCTGGCCCTGCCCGACACCGTGCTCACCATGACCTGGGGCAGCCCGCACTTCCGCGTCGCCGACAAAATCTTCTGCGGCTTCGGCAGCGACGACGGCAAGCCAGTCCTAGGTGTGAAGCTCGAGCGCAGCCACGCACAGCGCGCGGTCAAAGAAGGGCGTTTTTGGCCGGCGCCGTACGTGGGCAAGCACGGCTGGGTGTCGATGGACGTGGCGCAACGCAAAAGCTGGGACGAAGTCGCGGCGTTGATTCGCGAAAGTTACGAGCTCATCGCGCCCAAAGCATCGCTCGCCAAACTGCGCTAACCCGACGTCATGCGCAGCTTCACGCCTCCCGGTGCGCCCGGTCGCTGCCCGCGCTGTTTGTTGCTCGTCGACTACTGCATGTGCGCGGCGTTGGGCGTCGCCCTCGCAAGCCGGCCGCGCATCGTGATCGTTCGTCATCAGTGGGAGGCGTTCAAGAGCACCGGTACGGCGCGGGTGGCGGCGCTCGCGCTGTCGAACCTGACCCTGCTCGACATGGCCGCCGAAAATCCGGAGCCGGTGCGCGAGCAGCTGCGCGAGCTGGAAGACGCCTGGCTCCTCTACCCTGGCCATGCGGAGCCGGCGGCGGCGCGTCCCCCGCCGCGCACGCTGGTGGTGCTGGACGGCACCTGGCGCCAAACGCGCAAAATGCTGCGACGCTTGCCGGAGCTGGCACGCTTTCCGCGCTTTTCGCTGGGGCCAGCCGCGGGCGCCGCCGAGCGTGACCGCCTACGCGAGCCGCCTCGCCCGGGGGCGCTGTCCACGCTCGAGTCGATAGCCGAAGCGTTGCGCCAGCTCGAATCGCCCTCCGCCGGCCAGCGCCTGCTCGAGCTGCACGCAGAATTCGTGAGCCGTACCCGCCACTCGCGGGGCCAGCGTCACGAGTCGTAGCGAACCGCGCGCATGGACAGCGAGCCTGCGTCGAAGCCGCGAATGGGAAAAGTCACGCGGTCGCTCGGCAGGGCGGCACCGGCCGCGTAGAGCAACGGTAGGTAATGATCCGGCGTGGGGTGCGCGTCGCGACCACGCGCGTCTTCGTGCGCGCGCGAAAGGTAAGCACCATCGTGCTGCAACAGCGCGCGCTCCGCATCGGCGTCGAAGTCGGCCGCCCAAGGCGGTGTCTGCTGATCGCCGCGCCGCATGCGACCGAAGGCGTCGCGCAAGTTGTGCACGATGTTGCCGCTGCCCAAAATCAAGACCCCTTCGTCGCGCAAGGGCGCGAGCGCACGCCCCAGAGCGAAATGCTCTTGTCCCGGCAGACGAGCGTCGATGCTCAGCTGAAGCACCGGGCAATCGGCGTTCGGCCGCACGTGACACAGCACGCTCCAAGTGCCGTGATCCAGCCCCCAGTCGCGGTTCAAGCTCGCGCCGGGCAGCAGGTGCACGACGCGCTTCGCCAGCGCCACGTCCCCGGGCGCGGGGTACTGCACCCGCTGCAAAGCCTCCGGAAACCCGCCGAAATCATGCAGCGTCTCGGGCCGTTCGTTGCCGGTGACGCGACTGCCCTCGCCATACCAGTGCGCTGACACGCACAAGATGGCGCGAGGCTTGGGCAGCTCTTGCCCCAGTTGCTTGAAGGCGCGGCTCCAGGCGTTGTCTTCGATAGCGTTCATCGGCGAGCCATGGCCCACGAACAAGACCGGCATGCGCGGGGAACGGGACTCGAGAGGAGCTTCGGCTGGCATTTTGCTGGTCGTCCCTTTCGCGGTCTCGCGCTGACAAGCCAAGGCCGACAGCGGCGCAAGCAACACGACGCGTCGCGAAACCATCGCTGGAAGGTAGGGCTTTGGACCCTGGCCGGCGACCCCCGAAGGCGCTCTTCCGCGCGGTTCGGCAACGCTATTTACGGCCAAGCTGCCTGACGAAATGCCCATGCGGTGACTCTGAGGGGGTCAACGTGGGTCTGGCGCCAGCGATGACGAAATATTCTTTTAGTTTCAGCCAGTTTGTCCGCCCGGCCTCGGGGCGGCTTTAGAGGAAGAGGTCGTTTCATGCAGTCCGCCAAGTCGTCCCGCAAGTCCCCTGCTCCTGTCCGTCAACGCCTGTTCCACGGCGCCATTCTCTCAGCCGTCGTTGGGCTCTTCGCCGCCGTTGGCTGCGGCGGCAGCTCCGACAACGGTGACGGCAACACGGGCGGCGACTCAGCGGCCGGCACGGCGGCTACGGCTGGCAGCAGCAGCGTCGCCGGCAAGTCCTCGACGGCGGGCAACTCCTCCACCGCTGGCGCGCCCGCCGTGGGTGGCGACAGCAGCACCCCCGTAGGTGGTGAAGCGAGCACACCGATGGGCGGCGCCAGCACGGGCGCAGGCGGCGATACCGTCGGCATCGGCGGGGAGCCCGCCGGCGCAGGCGGTGACGCCGCGGCGGGCGCAGGCCCGGGCCCGGGGCCAGGCGCGTGCGGCGCGGCCGGCGAAGC
>JBEQSW010000376.1:0-4486 GCA_040348565.1 Myxococcales bacterium
TCGAAGAATCCCACGTTCGATTTCACCAAAGCCTACAATGGGCAGTGGCTGGTAATGGTCGTGACCGACGTCACGGCAGACTGACGTTTACAGCCGCTCGGGCGACCCCAGTGCCTTGAGGTGTTCGGTGAGAATAAAGCAGGTAGTGATAGGGTCGCGCGCTCTTGTTGCGGCCGGGCTAGCAGCAATTTCACTGCTAGCCGCTCCGAAGGCTCGTGCCGAGGTGACGCTCGCGGAGGCAAAGGGCTTCCGGTTCTTCGTCGACGGTCGCATCAACACGTTTGCCAGCCTTGGGTTCGGGGACGATTTCCCGAACCCGAGCCCCAACGTCGACGGGGGCGGCGAGCACTCGGTGATCGGTGAGTCCGCGCTCTACGCGCACGGGCAGAACACCGACCAAGATGACGCGAACAACAAGTACTTCGCGATCCGCGGTCGCAATGGCTTCGTCGGGACGATTCTGGGGTTGGGCATGCGCTCCAACCTCACCAAAACCACGACGGTCAAGGGCTACATATCGCTGTGGGGTCACGCGGAGACGTTCAACCGCGACCGTGCCAACTTCACCCAACTAACGTTCGACGTTCGTGAGGGGTACGCCGAGTTCGAAGGTCCGTGGGGCTACCTCAACGCCGGCCGTCAACTTGGGCTGTTTGGACGGATGTCGACGCAAATCGACTTCACGTACGGGCACAACTACGGGCTCGGCTATCCCTGTGGTGACAAGCAGGGGCCGGCGTGCGGTCACATCGGCACCGGCGTCATGTTTCCGGGCTTTGGCGCGGGGTTCCAATACTCGACCCCCAGCCTTGCGGGCTTGCAGCTTCACGCTGGCCTTTACGACCCCGTGCGTCTGCTCGGTGCTTGGAACCGAGCCACGATCGCTCGGCCCGAAGGAGCCATCTCGTTCGAGAAGAAATTCGCTCAGAACGGCTTGGTCAAGTTGGAAGTGGAAGCGCTGTGGCAGTCGATTTCGCGCAACGCACTCGAAGGAATGCCCACGCCCCGGGCCGTTCTCCACACGGACTCGGTGTGGGGCGTAGCCGGTGGCGGTCGCTTCGAGCTAGGCCCGGTGCGGCTCGGCCTTGCTGCGTTTCGTGGCAAAGGTCTTGGTCAATATTACGCCCTGCAGAACTCGCCGGCGGTGTTCAATTCGAACACGCTCAACGTGCGCAAGTTCACTGGTCTGTACGGCCAGGGGGCGCTGGTATTTGGCCCCGTGCAACTGGCCGCTGGCGTCGGTCGCGTGCTCATCGACCAGCTGCCCGAGGACACCACCGACTACGGCACCAGCAACGCCAAGAGTCAGCTTGGCGTGTCCGCCGCGGCGTATTACTCGCTTTCGGAAAACGTCGTGCTGGGCCTCGACTACTTCCGCTTGCAAGCGGATTGGTACGGAGCGCCGCGTTACGGTGTTCTCCCAGGTTCGGATCCGGCAAATCCGATGATGGGACTGCTCGGAGGTTACTTGCAGCCCGAGCGACAGGTCATCAACTACATCAACGCCGGTGCGACCTTTCATTGGTAGCGGCACGGATTGGCGGAACAGTGAAAATCTTTGAGGTGATCGCGTGAAGAACCTGAACCAACTGAAACGCTTGGGCGCTTGTGTCGCGCTGCTTCTGCCCGCGTCTACGTTCTGCCGCTCCGCATTGGCCGAGACGACGCTAGTCGAGAAGGATGGCTGGCGCTTCAGCTTCGATGGCCGCGTGAACGCCTTCTTGAGCGTCGGCAAAGGTGACGATTTTCCGACGCCGACTCCCAACCCCGCGACCCCGGGCACCAATCATGCGGTCATGGGCTCGAACAAGCCGCCTGGCGTTCCAGACGTGGGCTGGAAGAGCGCAGAAGCCGGCGACGCCAACAACAAGTACTTCGCCATGCGCGTCCGCAGCGGCATGATCGGCAACGTGCTCGGCTTCGGCTTGTCGCGTGACATCACGCCCACGACGAGTGTCAGGGGCTACTTGTCGCTGTGGTCGACCATCGAGACGCTCGGTCGCGACAAGTGGTCTGCGATCCTTCCCGAGTCGCGCGAAGGCTACTTCAGCATCACTGGGCCTTGGGGCAGCGCGACCGTGGGTCGACAGCTCGGCTGGTTTGGCCGCATGTCCACCGAGATCGACTACCAGTATGGTCACCCCTACGGCGCCGGTCTGCCGTGCACGGACGAGATTGGACCGAGCTGCGGCCACATTGGTACCGGCGTCGCTTTTCCGGGCTATTCGGCGGGCTTCACCTACTCGACGCCGGTCATGGGCGGCCTCCAAATCAATGCGGGCGTCTACGATCCCATCATCTTCGAGCCGGAGTGGCAGCGCGCGCCGTTGTTGAGGCCCGAAGGCGCCATCACCTACGAGGTGAAGCTTGGCGGCGGAGGCCTGCTCAAGCTCGGCGCAGAAGGCTTGTACCAGCCGCTGAAGCGAATCGAAGAAAAGACCGATCCGAACACGGGCGCCATGGTCAAGAGCGACGCCAGCACGTCGGTTTGGGGTGGGGCAGGCGGCGCCCGTCTCGAGCTCGGGCCTCTGCGTCTCGGCGCTGCGTTCTTCAAGGGACGTGGCGTGGGCATGGCTTACGCTCTTCAGAAGACGTCGGCTTCGCTGAACGCCACGACCAAGGAGCTTCGTACGTTCACCGGGGTGTACGGCCAGCTTGCGCTGGTGTTCGGTAAGCTGCAGGTGGCGGCCGGCGGTGGCGTAGCCTCGGCAAATCAGCTCCCGCAGGACCGCGCTGACGTGGCCAACAGCATGATCAAGCGCCAAATTGGCGTCTCGGCGGCGGCTTACTATCACGTGTCGGATAGCGTCGTGCTCGGTCTCGACTACTTCCGCTTCATGGCTCGTTGGTACGGCGCGGCGCCATCGGTCCTCGATCCGGCCACCAACATGCCGGTGCTCACGGCTGGCCCTCTGCTGCCCGGCGAAAAGCAGGACCTCAACTTCATCAACGCCGGCGTCACGTATCACTGGTAGACGACAGTCGCGTTCATGCCGCCTTGCCGTGGCGTCGGCATCTCGCACTCCACCCGCGAAGCCCTACCGCTCGTCGACGCCTGACGGGCGTCGACGCCGACGGGCCAAGAGCCCGAGCGCGCTGAGCAGGCCAAACAGCGTCGCACCCGCGTTTGCGGGTTGGGCTCCGGCGTGACACGTGCAGCCACTGTCCGCTCCCGACGTGCCGGGCGGGGCCGCGCTGGCGGCGGCACCGGCGCTACCGTTCGCGCCCCCCGCTGGCTGCGATGGTTCGCCGCTGGTGGTTCCTGCCCTCGAAGCACTACCCGCGCTGTTGACTGTGCCAGCGCTGCCGCCAGCTCCATTGCCAGCGTTTGCGCCACCCATGGCGCTGCTGCCACCTGAATTGCTACCGGCCTGTCCGCCGCCCGCGCCCGCCATTCCGGCAGCGCCACCCGAGCCGCCGGTGCCAGGCGTACCACCCGCCGGCAACGGGCCTGTGCCGACCGAGAACTCCATCGTCGCACCGGGCGCCGAGATATCGTAGATGCGCAAACCGGAGGGCGAGCCGTCGTTCCACTTGGTGCTCGGTTTCGTAGCGGCGCTCAGCTCGGAATTGCCGCCCTTGGCGAACAAGTCCGTCGCGGCGCTGCCAGGCTCCGGCCAGGTAGTAGCCGCGAGCTGGCGCTGCCCGCCCGCTTGGACGACTGCCAGCTGCAGGGGGTCAGGCGGATTGTTGCCGTTGATGGCGTCGTCGAAATGCCAGACGAGCAGGCCACTGCCGTCGATGGAGACCCATTCCTGTTGGTTCTCCAGGTTGGACCACAGAAAGAGCTCGGCCGGGCGGGCTGGGTTCACGAAACGGTACACGACGCCATCCGGCGTCGTTGAGAGCCGCGCGTTGGTGCTGGCGTCGACGTCCATGACATCGACCCAGCCCTGATCAGCGCGAAACATGTCGTTGATGCCGACCGGATTCGTGTCACTGCCACGGTTGGCCATGATGCAGTAGTCCCCGACGCCGTAGAGGTCTGGCCAGCCGAACAACATGTGACCGCTTTCGTGCGAGAAAACGTAGTTGGTCGGCTTGGCGTTCATGGCCGTCATCATGTAGCGATTCAACCGCACTCCGTCCCGCTGCTCGGTCGAGCCGGACGCGTGCGGCCACAGTCCCTTACCGAAGGTGCCTTCTCCGCCCGCGTACAGCAGGCTGATCGCCTCGGTCTTCCCATCCCCGTCGTTGTCGAATTTGGAGTAGTCGATCTCGCTGTCGAGCGCGGCCACTACCTCGTCCCAGAGCTCGTCGGCCCGCTCGTAGCCGTTGCCGCCTTGGTAATAGCTCTTGGGGTTCTTGGCCCGGTAGAAGCCGTGCACCTCGTTCTGGTAGTCCACCTTGCCGCGGGATTGCCCCAGGTAGTAATCGCGAACGGAGCCTTTGAGCCCGAAGCCGGTGAACCCCTTCTGGTTCAGCCAGGCGTCGACGTCGTCCTTCGTGTAGGCGGCGGACTGGTCGCTGAAGTCGACCAGGATCG
>JBEQSW010000419.1:0-19915 GCA_040348565.1 Myxococcales bacterium
GGCCGACCTGGGACCGGGCGGCACAAGTGTGTCGCTATTTCACGGAACTGCCGAGGGCGTTAAGAACGTTTTGAACTCCCCTCCCGAGTTTCCGTCCGAGGTGGTCGGGTTTCGGTTCGGCGCCACGGAGCAAGAGGCGCGCATAGCCTGCGAACGAAACGGAGGGGAATTCGTAACTACGGCCGTTCTCCGGGCGGCAGGCGTCCAAACCATCGCGCCTGCTGTTGGCTGCAACCACCCGCAAGTGGAGCTGCCGTTCGACGTCAGGAACGCCTACGCCATGTTCTGTGACGACAGAATCTGCGAGGTCGGGCTAGTCCTTGGCGGCTCTCTCGAGGCGGCACTGGCCGCCATGTCAGGCAAGTACGGCGCACCCCGGTCTTTTACCGAGCCCGACGATTGCAAACCGGTCGCGGCGCGACACCTATGGGCCTGGGGCGCAATCGGTGTCGTCACGGGCACCGTCAAGCTGTCAGACAACTGTGGGCCGGCGGTGTACTACGACAATGCGCTCGGCTATCAGCTTCGCGATCAGGAGCGTGTGCGAAGAAAGCAGAATTTTTGATCTCGTCCGCGCGCTCGGCGCACGCTTACTTCGCCAGAATGGGGCGTGCCTTTTCCAGTTCTCGCCGGAGTTGGACGATGCGTGGACCGTCACGGTGGCTTCACGCTCCCTTTGGTTGATTCTTTCGGAGCTTTTTCACCGGAGACTTCTTAGCTCCGAGTTTGGGAGCGGGTGGTCTGGCGGCTTCCCGAAGCTCCGTGGCGCTCCGGACGGACACTCTCGTCGCGGCTTCTCCCGAAACGACAATCGGAAGCACCAACGGCGGAAACCCAAGCTTGTTGGTGAGCCCCTGCACTTCGCTACGAAAGTATGGCCAGGCATGCAGGTAGCCGCACACACCCACAAAATGCTCAAGGTCCTCGTCCCAACCTTCGTATCCCGTCGCGCTGATCTGATAGTCCAGTCGAAAAACGACGCTAACTTCAGCCACGCGTGTCTTGAGTGCCTGATCCCCGTCCTTCAGGGCGTCGATGTAAACGCTCATGGGGAACATGACCTTAAGTTCTCCCGCGACGAGATCCCACGTAGCCACAACCGGCGCGACCTCCCAATCCAGCATCAGAGGTCCGTCCGGCGAGGGCGCGATGTGGCTGGCGTTTACCGTGACGAAAACGACGTCTCGGAGGTTCACGTTGCCGGCAGCACTGATGCGTCCGGCCGCTGTCACATCTAGTGGCGGATTCTTCATGACGCCAGCGCGGGCCGCTCTACAAAACGTGCCGCACGCTGATGCTTCGTCGTGTAGCCAACGTTTTCTTGGTACTTTTGCGCGACGGGTCGCAGGTCGAAGACCCGCCTGACGGTTTCTTCCATGTTGAGGGTCTTACCGTCGCGAGCGTGCTCGAAGGTATCGCCAAATAGCGCGAAAACCTCGATTAAGCGCATCAGTGTCGTACCGGCTTCGCGCTTGCCGGACAGTAGGTGTGACAAATACGACCGCGTAACCCCACAAGCGTCCTCAATTTGTCGCTGAGTAACCGAATGACGGGTTTTCAGGATGTGGACGTACGCGCGCAGCTGAGTGGCCTGTTGAGTCAAGAACTGCTCGTGGAGAATAGCGTCGAGCCGCGATGAGATCAGCGCCGACATCATTTCCTCGCCGCATTGCTCGCAGGTAGGAATCTTGAAATCGGCCGGGATTTCGATGTAGACCCCACGACGATACTGTCGCGTGCGCCCGCTCTTGGCACACAGCTCCACGTTTCCCCCGCATTCGGGGCAACGCGGGAACTTTGCTACTTTCTTCTTTGGCGTCGTTTTCAATCTGGCCTCACCACCGTGCCGTCCTGGCACGTCATGGGGTATTCGGGTTCGTGACAGGAGCACACCAAAAATCGACCGTTTGGGTCCATGTAGAACTTCAAATACCAACCGCCGTGCTCATCATTTACGCCGTATACGTCCGCGACGACAGTCGCGTCCCACTCCATCTCAACGGTTTCGCAGTAGTTTCCGGGCACGAGACTCTTGAGCGCTCTGAGGACGAAAGCCTCGGCCTCCGGTTCGCCGACACCCAAGCGATCGCAAACCTTTAGGGTGGCTCGCGTTTTCGTGACGTACGCCAGGCGAAACAGGTTCCGATTGGCCGCGAGTGAATATCGTGGACCGGCAACTCGCTTGGCTGGACGCCGCGATCCGCCGGGGTGTGGACTCATAAGTGGCCGAAGTTATGTCTTGTGCGGTCAGGGTCCTAGCCACAGCGTGGGTTGTACTGTGTACAATGTCAAGTGAACGGCAGGCTTCTACTGCGGTTAATAGCCTGAAATCCACACCAAACTTTGCAGCAGCGACCGCTGGATTGGAAATATGACCAGCACCGTCACCACACATCTGAGCAGTGGGAGCGGTGGGGAGGTTGAGGGTGCGGTCAGAGCGTCCGTGCAGCGAGCGCGTGATTGGCCCGGTGAGGCAAGCCACGAGGGAGGCCCGCATCCTGTTATCGCGTTTCGGATGAACTCGTCACATCCGCCAGCGCCGCGAGCAGTGGGGCCAGCACCCGCGGCGAGACCGGCGCGCCCGATTGCGCCCCCTTCGTCCGCAAGTGCGCGGGCAGCAACGAGGAGATAGAACTTCGTCGCATGGGCCTTACGCTGCGGGCGGCGTCTCGGTGAGGCAGTGTTTACTAACCCACGGCGCCAGGCTGGGCTGCGGCCAGCCACGGCGCAGCAAGCTCCCACGCCACACCCCTGAGGTAGACGCCCAGGGCTGCATCCGCCGCCCGAGCAAAGGGCACTGAATTGAGGCAGGCGCCGCTCGTCACGCAGGTTCTGGGTTCGTCAGCCGAACCGCTTTGGGCCGGGAGTCGCTGCTTGACGTGTGCTGACGACGCGGCCTGCGCCCTACGAATCCGAGGGTCGCATGTTCGAATCATGCCGGGTGCGCCAGGAACCTAAAAGCCGCCGAGAGGTGGCTTTTTTGCTTTTGGGGCGGAAGCGAGCGGGGAGCTACCTAGAAAGGATGCTGACCAGATCAGCGAGCGCCATCGCGAGAACGTCGCGCGGCTGCGGCCAAATCGATCGCGCCATGGGCGTAAGCCAAGCGCTGGGCGGGGTCTGCCGGAGCGTCCAGCGGACCAATGAACGTTCAACGCCATCAAGGCTCTAGATTCATTTGCCGGCGGCGAGCACCAGGTTAGGCCAGGTAAAGGTCAACTCGTCTCCGGTAGTGAGCTGATGCCATCGGGGTGCTAGCTCATCCAGGACGGACACCACTCGTTCGATGCGCGCCGCATCGAGCGCGGAAACAGGCGCAGATGGGGGCGCGTGGGTGAGAGCGGGTCGCTGACCATGACGCCGTCGCCAGGCGATGTCGGACAGGTAGGCGATCCGCTCTGATGTCTCGAGCTGCTCTGCATTCGCGCGCTCACGGCTCAGCCCCTGTTCGCGCCGCGCCTGCTTGCGCCGTCTTCGAGCTTGCTCGCGCGAATTGCGGGCCGTCTCTGCCGCGTAGAAGGTACCACCGCCGCGGGCCGCCCGCCCAAAAACGCCGGTCTCGAGCCCGAGCGTGGCCTCGACAACGTAGTGGACGAGGTCGTGCGGGATGTACTCGTCGAAGCCGGGCGCCGGGTTCATGGTCTGGGCCGCTTGGCCCGGCACTTCCACGACCACTGCGTAACGGCGCTCACCCGTCCGTCGAAAGAGCACGCGCATGCGCAAAAGGTGTCACGCTCCCTCGAGCGCGCCCAGCAAAGTTCTAAATTCTTCTGCCCAGGGCGATGGGCGCGTCAGATACAGGTGCCGCCGTCGCCTGGCGTGCAACCTGACGTGAGCTGACCGCAGTGAAACACGCCGAGCAGGTTGGTCTCGGTCCAGCTCGTAGCTTCGGGGACGTAAAATGATCGTCGGCTTGGTTCTGGTTGGGAGGCGCCGCAGCCGACGTCGAGCACGTCCGCGTCACTTCGCCCGGTCGCGCACCCGCATTTTTCGGCTTGGCGCTTCCGCCTGCGCGCCATCGTCACATCGATAGTGGTTCCGGAGAGTGAGCAACGTCTACGCGGATGGGGTCGGGCACCTCAGGGAAGACGCGAATGGTTGGCTCGATGACCTTGTCACCGACCGTTACCCTCCAGGTAGCGTAGCGCGGCGCTTGGGACTCCCATAAGGTGAAGCCGAGCGTCGCGAACCGCAGAGCGCGAAGCCATCGTTCGATGTGCGGGTCGGGGCCAGGAAGGGTTGCGGCAAGGCGATCGAGCTCGAGAACGCTCTCGTCGTGCAGCTGGATGAGCTGCGCAATTGCGTCTGGCGCCGAAAGGCCACTATTGGAGATGAGATTCGAGGCAAGGTTGGGCTGTCCCTCGGTGAGGTCCTTACCTAGGCTAAACACGTCGTTCCCGATGCCGACGAGCAGGCCCGCTAGCCACTTCAGGCGCTGGACGGCAGGCAAGCCGTGAAAGCTCGCTGGCAGCTCGTGCCCGTGCATGTCCTCCAAGAGACAGATGGTCGGGGCCATGCCAATCGTGGCGCAGCGAAGCTCGAGCTGCACATTGAACGCCGGCAGCTCGCCGGTAGCCGCGAAACGCCGGAACATTTGCGCCTCGGAGGCGGCGGCGTCGTCCCAGGTCTGCATGGCGTTACAGAGCGAGCTAATCCATCCCCGTGATCGACGCTGCCCGAGCTCTCTGAACAATTCCCACCAGCCCCGATCGAATCGTGAGAACGACGCAGGCGGGGATGGCTCGTCCAACACCCGAGCATCCAGACGCCAGCGAGACGCCCCTGATTCGACGTGCACGTCGTCCCACAGCAGCCAAAGAGAAACGTACTTGGCGAGGACCAAGACTCGATCTGGTGGCGCGAGCGGGAAAGCAATGCCCACGTAGCCTGCGACATCGAATTGCTCAGTGCGTACGAGCTCTTCAGGACTGCAACCCAAACCAGATAGCCATTCGAGTACCCGAGAGGGAGCGGCCTCCGCATGCGGGTTGCAGCCGAGATCGGAAAGCCAATGGCGCGGGACGGAAAAACCGAAGCGCGACGGTTCGCGGCGGGGCCAACCGGCGACGACACTCGCGCGCTGGGCTCGCAGGAGCTCTGGGGCGTCCACGACCGAAGATGATGCCATGAGGTACGCGCTATCGTCCGCCCGTTTCTACGGCAATGGTCAATTCTATGGGAGACGTGCAGCCTGGAGCCTGTGGGGTCTCCGCCTTGCGCCGGCGCAGCTAGTGCCGCGTAGCATCGCTGTTCGCCGGGCGGTTACGAGTAATGCATGCGACCCCAGTCCCGCGCGGCTAGGCTCGGACGCACGATGAGGCATCGTGGGAGTCAGCACGTCTTCAGGTTGCAATGCTAACTCCTAAGTCGGCAGGGACGTGGTGGTCTGCCGCGCTCGTTGCCGCTCTGTGTCTTCATCTTGCCGCTATTGCACTGCCGGTTTCGTCCCTTCGTAGCGAGTTACGCTGTGAGCGTGCCCGGCAATGTATCCAGACTCAAAGCGTCCTCGGGTGGAAGAGCAGTCGAGCTTTCCCTGCATCGGAGCTGAGGGACGCAAGGTTGGGCAGCGAAGTCGCGCCCAGGCGCTCCGGAGATCGACCCGTATACTTCGTGGAGCTGCTGCGCCATGAGGACTCGACCATTCGGTTATTGCCCAAGGTGGAGTCGTCTCAGGACCCGGAGGTGGTCGAGACGTTGCAGCAGGCCCGCGCGTTCCTGCGCGGGGACATCAGCAGCTTTCGTCACGAGAAGGGTTTTGGTGCGTTCGAAGCCGCCTCGCTACTGTTCGGGTTGGGAATGGGTGCACTCGGCTTTCACTTTGCGCGCACGGCGTTCCTACGCGCTCGGCGGCGTCGCATCCCGCCTCCCCTGAATCGCGGCCACGGTATGTGAAAAGCTTTCGGACGTCACACTGAACGCCAAGTGCGAGTTACTACCCGGGTGCCAGAGCTGAATCCAATGCTCATTGGGTTTTTGATGGGCGCGTGGAAGCGTATTGCCGAGGGCTTGGTGGGGCGGGCACGCTCATGCCATCATCCGCGTGTGGTCAAATGGCGCCGGTTGGGGATGGCGTGGCTCTGTGGGCTGGTGCTCACTGTTCTCACGGTGGGCGAAGGGGATGCTGCGACTCCAGATCCGTGGCGTGAGCTCGAGCGCTATCGCACCAAACAGCTGACGCCCTTCCCTGATGCACCGGCACTCGAGGTATTTCGCCGCCGGGTCGAGGCGGCCACCTCGGCATGGGACAGCTGGAGTCGACGCGCGCGGCTGCCGACTGCGGACCAGTTGGGGCGCCAAGGGGGCGGCTTCGTACCCGCTTCCGCGCCGCGCTCCTTCGCCGTCGTGGGGGACCTGGCGTATGTCGGAAACGGCGAATGGCTCACGACCGTCAGCCTAGCGGGCACTCCCGGAATCTTGTCGCAGTCAGCGTTGAACGACCCCAAGGCTCAAAGCTTCCAGCGCTATGCCTACAGCAACATCTGGGTCGAAGGTCGCTTCGTCGTCGTGCAAGGCGGAAACGGCCTCGATTCATCCTTCTTGGTTTGGGAGAACACGCAAGGCAAGCTCTCGCTGCGTCAACAATTCGTGACGCGCGGCTCGGGCACCGTGGCTGCCGGCAAAGTGGTGCTCTACCATCCGTCGCTCGACAGCTTCGAGGGCGCGCACGCCGGAGCGGACGGCAAGCTCGACAGCATGGATCCGCCGCGTCGCAGCTACCAGCCATTGTACGAGACGCGCGGGGCGTCGCTCCATCGCGTCAGCGTGTGCGAGCTGGCGACTGGCCAATGCGACACCACCGTGATAGCCGCCGCAGCGCGCGGCGAGGCTAGAGTGTTCCGAGACGCACTGTACCTGTGGGTCGCGCCCTGGACGTTGACGCGTGAGAAGGCTCGACCAGGCACCTTGTATCGCGTCCCGTTGAATGGCAGCGCCGTCTCGGCTGTGTACCTATCGGGTGAAGCGCGCGCCTGGCAGCTGGATGCCGTAGGGCGCCTCGACATCGTGATGCTCACTGGCTCGGACCTTTCGCTGCTTCGCCTACCACCCTCCGTGTTGGATGCGAGCCTTGCCGAGAAGCCGGTGCAGCTCCTGCCTAAGGCCGTGCTGGCGACCGAGTCAGTGCCACTCGCGCGACCCTTCGCGCCGCAAAATTGGTTTTCGGTGTCTTTGACGGATTCGCACGTGTTCTATGGCGCTGGCTATGACCCCGACGTGGATCCAGTGCACCCTCAACTGAAGCCCGAGTACGGCGCCTCCGTCACGAGCCTGTTCGCGCAGAGCGTGAATGGTGGCCCGACGCGCCGGCCCGTCTTCGAGCATTTCAACTTCCGCTCCCTGCAGAACGACTCCTCGTTTGGCGCCTACCGCGTCCTTCCGTTGGAAGACGGTACAGCCTTGGTACAGCGAGACGACTACGTTCAGGTGGTCAGCCCCGAGCAGGCAGAGAATTCTGGCCGCTTCGAGCGACTCCCCGGGGCAGCCAGCATGCGCTTCGGCGCGTTCGCTCGCAGCGCTGATGGACTAGTGGCGGGCTACGTGCAGGACGACATTCCGAATCGCCGTCGTCGTGTGGCCTTCCTGCGCATTCGCGATCGTCGCATTCAGCTTCTGGCCGAGTTGGTCAACACCGACCTGAACACGATGGTGCAGGTCGCCTACGAGCGGGGACGCTGGCTGGTGCTCGTCGGGGACGAGTTGCTGGAAGCGGCTGTCGACGGTGACCGGGTCCGGACACGCTGGCGGCTGTCGCTATCACCGGCCAAGAAGCCATCGACGGCCACGGTGGGGGCGCCCAAAGCTTCCCCCTGAATTCGCTCGCGCCTTGATCTTAGGCGGGCCTGACGCTCCGACCACGCGCGGCGGATCGAGTCGCCGGTTCACTCACGAGCGCAACGCCCCGCTCGCTGGCGATCGCCAGGCCCCAGTCGTGCAAAGCATCGAGCACGGGACGCAGGCGCTCTCCCTCTTCCGTCAACGCATAGCGCAAGCCGTTGCGGCGGATGAAACCGAGCTCGGTAAGCTCGTGGAGGCGCTGAGTTAGCATCTTGTGGGCTCCGGCAGCTCGGCTGGTGTGAGCACCTGGCCCTTGGCCAGGCGGTCGCTCACGGCTCGGAATATGCGCGCGTCGTGAGCGCGACGGGCTTCTGGGCGGCGGCGTAGCGCAGCGAGCGGAACCATCATGCGCTGATTGTCCGAGAGCTTCTGTTCGTTGCGCGCCAGAAAGGCCCAGTAAAGGGGGGTGACGGGACAGTTGCGCTTCGGGTCGAAGCTGCAGTCGCGGCAGTAGTCGCTCATGCGCTGGATGTAAGCCGCGCCGGAGATGTAGGGCTTGGTCGTCATCAAGTCGGCCACCGCGTACGTGCCCATGGCCAGCACGTTCGGCTCGACTACCCAGTCGTAGGCGTCCACGTAAGCGACCCAGAACCAATCGGTCAGCTCACGCGGCGACAAGTCCAACAGTGAGGCCAGGTTACCGAGGACCATCAGGCGCGTGATGTGGTGCGAGTAGCCTTCGCGCCACACGTCTTTTACTACGTGGTCCAGGCACGCCAAACCTGAGCGTTCACCCCAGTAGGCAGATGGTAGCGGCCGTGCGGCTTCGAGAGCGGAAGGCGCGGCTGGCTGTCCAGCCACGCCGGCCGGCAACTTGCGAAAGCCGTCCGTTGCACGATGCACGTGGCGCACGAACTCGCGCCAGCCCAGCACCTGCCGCACGAAGCCCTCTTGACTGGCGAGTGGAATAGGCGCTGCCAGCACTTGCGCCAGTACGACAGACGGCAGCAAGCGGTGCAAGTTGATCAGCGGTGAAAGGCGCGTGTGAAACAGGCCGCTCGAGGCCGTGCTCATCGCGTCTTCGAACGGCCCGAACGTCGGCAAACAGCCCGCGAGGGCCCAGTGTAACTGCCGTTCGGCGTCTGCGCGTGTTGCTGGCAACCGGGTGAGATCCAGTTGCCCGGGATGCTGCGCGTAGCGGCGCTCGATCAGGTCGCCCACCTCGAGCGTGATGGGGTCGGGCGAAAAGCGCAGCGGCTCGGGCGCCGACGGCTCACCGCGGTACGGCTTCCTGTTCTCGGAATCGAAACTGAAGCGGCCGCCGCGAGCTTTGCCGCGCTCCATCAACACGTTCAGCTCACGCCGAACGAGGCGATAGAAAGCGTCCATGCGATAGGGCGGCCCGGTCGGCGCCGCGCGCTCGAACTGCGCGGGTGTCGTGAGCCAGCCCGCGTGTGGCACTTGTGAGAGCTCGCGACCCAGCAACGGAAGCAGATCTTCGCGCAGCTCGCGCTCCGCCGGCTCTTGCATCTCGAGGGGGCCGAGCTCACTGGCTGCCTGACGCAAGACCTCTGCATAGCCGCCGTCACCTGCCACGCGGTAGTCCACGGCCACGCCTCGCGCCGCCTGTTCCAGCGCGAAGTGTCGCTGGTTGGCCAGGACCAGCGCCAGCTTCTGCCGGTCATAAGGCCGCCGCGCCGCCTTGCCCGGATGCTCGATCAGCAGCAAGCCCGCCTTTTGCGGCTCGAGCGACGCGAGCGGCCCGAAGCCGTCGTTCAGTTGATCGTAGGGGACGTAGATCCAGCGTCGCCCCTCGAGATCGCGATCGCGCTGAAGGTCCGAAAGCTCGCGGGCAAAGCGTGACCTTTCGCTCAAGCGCTCAGCGTAATGCACGCTCTAGCGCCCGCCAGTCTTAGCCCGACTCTTTCCGTGCGCGATGCGTGCTTCCGGCCGGGCGCACGAAGTTAGACAACGCGCAGCCGACTTGGTTGGCGCGACCGCCCATCCTGGTCGACACACGACCATAGGGTCGGGCACCATCGTCGGCTCGTCTCTACCGCAATGGTCGATTCTATGGGAGACAAGGCTGCGCCGCGGGTGGAAGTTGCGTTATCCCCGTTGCGGCGAGGCGATATCGGACAAGCGCGATGCGGTCGCGCCTTCGGTCTTCGAGGTCCGCGGCCCGAGCGTTCCCAACTCGGTGCCTCGGTTGATCACGTCGAGGTAACCCGAGTATGCGAAGAGGCGATTCTTCTTTCCGCCGGTAATGCCTTGCGTCTCAACTTGCTTCGAGGTCATGCCGGGACGGTGCTCACATGACGCTCGGCGTCCTTCACAAGCAGCGCTGCTGCCTGGCCCCTTTCAGGCTCGATGACCAACCGAAGTTCTAAATTCTTCTCCCCGGGTCCGCCAGGTCCCAAAAAGCCAACCGACGTTGGCTTCTTTGCTTTGGGGTGGAAGGGATCGGGCCGCGCTTCGCCTCCTTCTTCTTCTTCATATCGTCTCCGTTCGTTTCTCAACATATCGAACGGTCTCCCCGTCGAGCCCTATCCGGGGCAGCTAGTAGCCCTGACTGATGGGGAAACAAGCTCAACGGGGCTTGCGCTTGGTCGCCGCCTAGCGTCGCTGAACCCGCTAGGGCACCGCCCCGCGGCTTCCGCCTCAGAAGCCCATGGGTCCCGGCTCGTGTGGAAGCGAGAGGCTCGCGCCGGGCGAGAGCGAAAAGCGACGCAGCGCACCGGCGTGCCAGCGCAACAAGCAGGCCTGCGCGGCGCCGCCGACGAAGCGTAGTCGAACGCGCGTAGGCGCGCCTTCGCTCGTGGCCAGTACCTCGGCTTGGAGTCCGCGCGTGCGCACTTCGTCTCCTACTCGCATGGGCGCCTTGCGATACAGAGCCTCGAAGGGCGACGGTCGCGAGCCGCCCAGCGTGAGTAGCTCGAAAGTGTCGTCGGTGCTTCTTCGCAGCAACAGATCGCGCGGGCTCAGGCTGAGCGGCACTATGCCGCGCAGGCGCGCGGCGCGCGTAGGCTCGAAGAATGCCAGCGCCACGCTGGCATACAGGGCCACGGTGGGATCGCTGCCCGGGAACAGGTAGGCAGTGCTGCGGCTCGGACAGGCGTCGATCTCCGCCTCCCGTGCCAGCTTGCGCTCGGCCTGCTCCATCTGCAGGAACGTGAGCGGCATCGCTAGGCGCACCAGCGGCGCGAGTCCGAAATGTGGCACGACCAACAAGCTGGACAGCGCGTACGTGAGCCAGCGACTGGTGCCCGCGCGGGCCTTGGCCTGACGCCAGAGCGCGTCGAGCGTGCTGCCTATCACCGCCGCCGAGCCGATTGACGCCAGCGGCAACATGCGTCCGCCAATGAAGCCGCCCGCCATCGGGATCAGGCAGACCAGCGACGCCAGGCCGAGCCAACAAAGCCGGCGGAACAGCTCGGGCCCGAGCTCGGCTCGGCAGCGCCAGGTCAGGCCGGCGACGCCGAGCGTGATGAGCGCGCCGAGCGCCGCCAGTACGCGCTCGCCCGCCGGCGGTAGCGTGCCGGCGATCATCGATGGGACGGCGCCGTAAAGCTCGGCGGCGAGCTCGGGCGCGCGCCCCAGCGCGGCGGAAGCGAACGCGCTGGGGTCACTGAAAGGTGACACGTAGGCACTGGAGCCCCGCGATCCGAAGCCGAAAGCGCCGTAGGCGATCACGTAGCTGCTGCCTATGAGCGCAGCCGGGAGCAGCGCCCGTAGGCGTTGGCGAGGCGTCTCGCGTCGCTCGAAGCGCTCGTACAGCCCGAGTAGCACCAAGGCGCCCAGGGCGATCTCACTCGAGCACAGCCCGGCTATCAGCAGCAGCGGCGCCAGCCAAACGCCCGCGCGAAACGAGCCGTCCCGTCTCGCCACGTGCGCCCAGAGCCCCCAGGCACCGAGCGCGCCGCCCACCAACACGTGCCTCGACGCGATCCAGCCCACGCTCATACCGTGGCCGCCGGCTAGCACGTAGACGAGGCTCCCCAGCAGGGCAGCGCGAGCCGGTAGCCAGCGGCGGAAGAGCACGGTTACGGCTGAGGTCAGCAGCAGCAGCCAGGCCAGCGACTGCGCATGCGCGGCGGCTGCGCTGCGACCGAACAACCAATGATCGAGCGCCAGCGACCAGCTGGAGAGCGGTCTGAAGAAACGTATCGACCACTCGGGATCCGTGAACCACGGTGCGTACTCCCTTACAACCAGGGCTTGGCTCGAGTACTTGCCGGTAAATTCGTACAGCGAATGCGCGGGCAACTCATAGTCGGGGATGGCACCTTCGAGCCAAAGCCGTTGCAGCAGGTCGTCGTTGGCGAAGCCGACCAGGAAGGCGGTGCACGAGACCGCGGCTCCGATCCAAAGCGCCAAACCATCTCTCCGCATCGTTCCGAAGGCATGTGCCCATCGGAGGTGGCCCCTTGGTGGCAAGCTAAGCCTCCACGCCCTATGGACAGTCGAAACCGGATCAACCATGTCCAGAGAGACGAGATAGCTCTCCAAATCGTGACATGGCCCGGAGCTTGGCTGGGTTTCTACAGACCAAGATTCCGAACACTCGGGAGCCGTCCGTCTCGAGCTCCGCAACACTCGTCGCCGCCCGGTCTTGGAGGATGACGAGCGCGGGCCAGCCATTGACCTCGCGGATCTCATAGCTGAGACTGGGGTCGAGCTTCCGTGAGACGCCGATGAACAGCCGCGCAACGCGGTCCGCGCCGCAGACGACGTTGAGGGCCGTCTTCACCTGCCCCCCGCCATCCAGCGCAGCGTGGGCGTGTGCTACGAGCAGCGACTC
The DNA here is from genome assembly GCA_040348565.1 of Myxococcales bacterium. Taxonomy (GTDB): domain Bacteria; phylum Myxococcota_A; class Polyangia; order Polyangiales; family Polyangiaceae; genus PMG-095. Next base: position 12,572 of record JBEQSW010000419.1, read on the forward strand.
TACTTTCTTCACGTCCCCCGTCTGAACCGCGGCGAAGAATGCGACCAAGATCGCGAAGTGTGCCTCGCGAGAAGGAGCGAAGCGCGGTCTGGCTGCCTGCACGTGGGCACGGGCGCGATGCAGGAGCTGTCGCACGGTTGGAGCCTCGCGTCCCAGCGCGGCCGCCGCTTCTTCCGCGGAGTAGTCGAAGAGCTCGACCAACACGAAGACGGCACGCTCGAGAGGCGAAAGTCGCTCGAGCAGAGTGAGGAACGCGAGCGAGATGGATTCAGGATCGACCGCCGCTCCCCGCAACATCGCGCCGTGCGTCTCGAGCGGCTCGGGCAACCATGGACCTACGTACGCTTCGCGTCGCGCGCGTGCCGACTTGAGCTGATCGAGGCAGAGCCGTGTGACCACCTGTTCGAGCCAGCGCTTCGGGTGCTGTACGTCGGCCGCGCGCTGGGCGAAGCGCAAATACGCTTCTTGCAGAATGTCCTCGCTGTCCGTCACCGTGCCGAGCATCCGATACGCCAGCGTGAAGAGCGAAGGCCGGTGAGCTTCGAATGCATCTGTCATCACGACTCCCACCCGAGCGGACCCGATCCTCCAACGTTCGTGACCGTCAGCGAATTTAGCCTCGTTTGCGGATGCCGGACCAGGGGAAAGTAGGCCGTACTTTCTCCGTCTTTGATAATCTCTCGCGCGGCGATCGCTCAGCCCACTTGGGCTTGGCCCGGAGGCGGCTCGCCCATTTCGCTTGCGTCGAGGCCCAGCTCTTCGTGCGCCGCGGAGACGCGAAGGCCGATGAGGCGGTCGAGCGCGCGCCATAGCAAGAGCGAGCTGCCGAACGAGAAGGCGCCGACCGCCATCACTCCTTGAAGCTGAGGCCATAGCTGCGAGAAGCCGCCACCACGGAATAGGCCGTCGTGGGGCAAGCCGCTGAGGCCCTTGACGCCGAATAGACCGACGCAGAGCGTGCCGAAGATGCCGTGCACCAGGTGCACCGAAGTTGCGCCAACTGGATCGTCGATCTGCCAGCGATCGAACAACTGCACGGCTTCTATTACCGTCACGCCCGCTACGGCGCCGATCGCGATCGAGGCTCTTGGCGTGACGTACGCGCATCCGGCCGTTATGGACACCAGGCCCGCAAGACAGCCGTTCACGGTGAGTGAAAAGTCAGGGTAGCCCAGCCGCCACCAGGCGTAGAGCGTTGCCACGAGCGTTGCGGCGCACGCCGACAAGTTGGTCGTGACCGCGATGCGCGCGATGGCTTCTGGATCCACGCTCATCGTGGAGCCTGGGTTGAAGCCAAACCAACCGAGCCACAAGATCATGCCCCCCAGGAAGACGTAGCCCATTTGATGGCCCGGGATGGTCTTGGGTTTCACCCCCGGCGTATATCGGCCGAGCCTCGGGCCGAGCACCATGGCGCCCGACAACGCGGCCCATCCGCCGAAGCTATGCACCACAGTCGAGCCCGAGAAGTCGCGCATGCCGCGTTGCGCAAGGAAGCCGCCGCCCCAAATCCAATGACCCGAGATGGGGTACAGCAAGCCCGTCAAGACCAGCGAGAACACCAAGAACGAGCTGTATCTCATGCGCTCGTTGACCGACCCGGAGACGATGGTCGCGGACGTGCCGCAAAAAACCAGCTCGAATAGGAACTTCGCGAGCAGCGGAATACCGGTCCAGCTCAAAGCATGAAAGATGCCTGAGTAAGCTCCGCCGGTCGCCGGGCTGTTGTCGGCGCCTTCGAGCAACCACCCGCCGGCCAAGCCCACCAGGCCGCCATCCGAGAACATCAAGCCGAAGCCGACCAGGAAGAACCCGAGCGTCGAGATCGCGAAGACGACGAAGTTCTTCGACAAGATCATGGTCGCGTTCTTCTTGCGACACAGCCCGGCTTCGATCAGCCCGAACCCAGCATTCATGAAGAATACCAAGAACGCTGTCAGGATCGTCCAGACCGTGTCAGCTCCAACCTTGAGCTCTGCACTGGTCATTCGTGGAGTCACCTAAGACTGTCAATAGGCCGATTGATGTTTCGTTACCGTGTCACGCCGCGCGAGACTTCAGCCCGGGTGCGCCAGTCAGAGGAACCAACCAACTTAGCTCCGCCGTGGTGGCGGCAATGGGTCCAGAGAGATTGAATACTCGAGCGTGGACGTGACGGTAGCGCCGTTGAAAAAGAAGCCGCCTTCGACGGGCATGGTGCCGGCTTGGGTGGGAGCGGCGCAGAGGGCGATGTGGGCGGGCCCCGCGCGCACACCGTGAGTTGGGTCGTAGCCGCACCAGCCGAGCTCGGGCACGAACACCTCGGGCCAAGCGTGGAGGTGCCGTTTGCCGTCGGGCGATTGTTCTTGCCCTTGATAGCCACTCACGAAGCGCGCCGCGACCCCGAGGGCGCGACACACCGCCAGGAACACGACCGTGAGATCGCGGCAGGCACCCCGGCCGGTCGCAAGCGTTTCGGCCGGCGTTTGGGCCGCGCCCTCCAGACGAAGTTGCCGATCGGTGTTGGAGTACAAATTGCTGCACAAGCGTTCGAAGAACGCTAGCGGCTCGTAGCCGACATCTGCGGAGAGCGTTTGCGCGAGCGAAACGACTTGCGGGCTGTCGTCCCGCTCACGAAACGGTGCCAGCTCGTCTGTCTGCCCCGATGCGAGCCAGGGCAACGACGGCAGGTTTGGTCGTAAGTCATGGGCGGGCGCGGCAGTGTCCACCTCGACGTGACTGTCGATGACCAGCTCTTGGAAACGGCCGGCGTCGAAGTCGAGCCGCGTGCAGCTATTCCCGAAAGTATCGATGAAGTCGGTCACGCCGAGCGGGGTCGGCGTGACCTGTAAGTTCCTCGCGAGGCAACGCACGCGGTCGGGTCGCGGAGTCAGGCGAAGCACATGGGTCGCAAAGGCTACGGGCACGCTGTAGCGGTAGGTCGTCACGTGCCGGATCGCCCAACGTCCGCCCGCGTTTGTTGGCCAGGGCTGCATCATCTTTCGGCGCTTCAGCGACGACCTGCTAACCGGTTGCTGCTGCCGCGCGCTCCAAGGCGACCCGTTCTTCTGGCGCTTGTGCGACCAGCCGCGTGCGGCTGTAGACGATGAAGTAGACGATGGCAGCGAGTAGGAACACCGCGGTCGCCCAAACCGCCGGGCGAAAGTCGGGGTTTGCAAAACACGCCACGAGCGCGACCAGCGCGAGTACGGTGCCAATGACCGCCCCGAAGATACCGAGCGGGCTCTTGTACGGTCGCACCAAGTCTTTGCGCGTGAGCTTCAGCTTGATGTAGGCCAGCATGACGATTGAATAGGAAATGACGGCACCGAACACCGCCATGTTCAACAGCGCCGCGCCGAGCTTGCTCGTGGCGCCGAAGCTGTCGATGAGGAACACACAGGCGAGACCGATGCCGCCACCCGCCAGCAAGGCGAGCCATGGTGTTTTGTTCTTGCCCGTGATCGAGAGCACGCGCGGAAAATAGCCGGCGCGCGACAACGCGAAGATCACTCGGCCATAGGCGTAGATCGAGCCGTGAATGGTGGTGAGCAGGCCGGCCAAGGCGAGCACGATCAAGCCGGTCGAGAGCGCGCCCTTGCCGAAGACGGCGACCAGGGCGTCGGACATGGGGGCCGCCGACTTGCCCATGGCATCGGCGCCGCCGCCGACGCCGGTATTGAGTATCAACACCAACACGGACAATCCGAGTAGCGTGAAAATGCCGGTGATGAGCGCCTTGGGCACGTCGCGCACGACGTCGTGCGTCTCTTCGGCGGCGAGGGGCAGGCTTTCGATCGCCAGGTACCACCAGATCGCGAACGGAAACGCAGCGAAGATGCCGAACACGCCTTTGGGCAGCCCGTGCGCGCTTTGCCCGGGGTTGGGCGCGATGTTGAACAGCGCTGCCGTGTTGAAGACGCCGCTCTGCAACACGCCAACTCCGAACACGACCAGCACGACGATCGCCAAAAGGGTGAGCCAGAGTTGCGAACGTAGCGTCAGCTCGACCCCCAAGATATTGATGGCGAGGAAGATGGCGTAGCAGGCTACCCACCAAACCGACAGCGGAACGGTGGGAAGGAGGGGCTGCAAATAACCGGCGACGGCCACGACCGTGACCGACACCGTCAGCACGTACTCGATGGTGTCGGTCACCCCGCAAATGAAGCCGCCCAGCGGACCGAAGGCGGAGCGCGTGAAGGAGTAGAACCCGCCGGCGTGAGGTAGTGCCGAGGTGAGCTCGGAAATGCAGAACACCATGCACACGTACATCGTGGCCATCAGTGCCGTGGCGATCGTCAAACCCCAGAAGCCGCCTGCGGCCAGGCCGAAATTCCAGCCGAAATACTCCCCGGAAATCACGACCCCGACGCCCAGTGCCCACAGCGAAAGCCAGCCGGCTTTCTTCTTGAGCGTGCGCTTCTCGAGGTATTCGGTGCCTACATTTTGATAACGAATGAAGCCGCTCGTCGGTGCGTCCGAGGCGCGACTTCCTTCGGTTAATGCTGTGCTCGCGTCCATGTTGAAACTCCTTCGTCGAGGTCGGAAAACTCAACGGTCGGACTCCTGTGAGCCTGGCCTGCGAAGAGGCGACTGTAATCGGGCCAATGCGGCCTCGGAGTTTCCGTTCACACGCCCAACAGGTTGCGGGAGGTGACGTGGGGCGCGTTACTGAGTGACCAAACGGTTTCGTCACCCACGTCGAAGAGACGGTCGAGTTTCGGTTCTTCTCATGCTGAGTTTCGTGAAGATAGCTTGTCGCCGTGCATGCTCGTCACCGGTGACAAGCGCGGCGCGTCGGTTCATGCTCACGCTCGCGCGCCATGCAGCAAGTCGATGCGCTTTTCGAGACCGAGAATCAGCAGCGCAACGCGCCGATAGCGGCGGACGAGCTGCGTCAGCTACAGCAGCGCTCGGACGCAAAGGGCCTGCTGCGGCTCGTGGGGCACTTGCTCGCGATCGGAGTTGCCGGCGCCGTGTACGCCGTCGCGCGCCAACGCGGGGCGCCGCTGGCGCTCTTGGTTCTGTGCGCCGTCGCGCTCGGCTTCACGCTCGTGACCATGTTCGCAACGATGCACGAAGCCGTGCATCGCACCGCATTCAAGAGCCGCGCCCTCAACGACTGGGTAGCGTGGTTCGCCGGCCTGCTCTCGTTCTACAACAGCACCTTTTACCGCCCCTATCACGGCTGGCACCATCGCTACACCCAACTGCCAGGGCGAGATCCCGAGCTCGAGGACGCCAAGCCGACCAGCGTGCTCGACTATTTCGTTCAGCTGAGCGGCGTGCCGTGGTGGCTCGGCAAGCTGCGCACCCACTTTCGGCTCGCGGTGGGCAAGACCGGCTCGTACGGCTTTCTCAACGAAGTCACGGCGCGGCCGGTCGTGCGCTCGGTGCGGCTGCAGCTCGGCGTCTACGCGGCGGCGCTCGGTGCGTGCTTCTGGTTGTCGCAGCCTTACTTCGTCATCTATTGGCTCGTGCCCGTGGCGCTGGCGCAGCCGCTGCTGCGCGCCATCTTGCTGGCCGAGCACATGGGCTGCAGTGAAACGTCCGACATGCTCAGCAACACCCGCACCACGTACACGCTGTGGCCGGTGCGCTTTCTGATGTGGGAGATGCCGTATCACGCCGACCATCACCGCTACCCAGCATTGCCCTTTTTTTCGCTAGCCCGCGCGCACCAAAGCCTTGCTCCCAACCTCGCGCACATTGCGCGGCGCGGCTATTCGGGCCTGCACCTCGGCTTGCTCAAAGAATTGTGGAAGCGCGGACCCGCGAAAGTGGAGATTCATAAGGAGACGCCATGAAGACCTTGTCGGAATTCGCCGCAGAAAAAGGCGTTCGCTACTTTTTGGTGTCGTTCAGTGATTTGCGCGGCGTGCAGCGCGCGAAGCTCGTGCCCGCGGCCAGTATCGATCGCATCGCGGCCGAGGGCGCTGGCTTTGCCGGGTTTGCGGCCTGGCTCGACATGACCCCCGCGGATCCGGACGTCCTGGCCCTAGCCGACCCGAAAAGCGTGATTCAGCTGCCATGGAAGCCCGAGGTGGCGTGGGTCGCGGGCGACTTGGTCATGAACGGCAAGGCGGTCGAGCAGTCACCGCGGCGGGTTCTGGCTCGCCAAATCCAGAGCGCGGCCGAGCTCGGTTACCAGGTGCGTAGTGGCGTCGAGTGCGAATTCTTCGTGCTCAACGCCGATGGCACCGCGATTGGCGACGCTGCCGACCAGCAATCCAAGCCTTGCTATGATCAGCAATCGCTGATGCGTCGCTACGAGCTGATCGCGAAGATTTGCGACTGCATGCTGACATTGGGGTGGGGGCCGTATCAAAACGATCACGAAGACGCCAACGGCCAATTCGAGATGAACTGGAGCTACGACGACGCCCTGGTGACGGCCGACCGGCACGCCTTCTTCAAGTACATGGTCAAGACGCTGGCGGAGGCGGAGGGCCTACGTGCCACCTTCATGCCCAAGCCTTTTCCGAATCTCTCGGGGAATGGTTGCCATGTCCACGTTTCGCTGTGGGACAGCGCCAAGAACGAGAACCTATTCCGCGACCGCAACGGCGAGCTTGGCCTGTCGCGTGTCGCGTATCAGTTTTTGGCGGGAGTGCTGCACCACGCCGAAGCGCTGTGTGCGATCACGAACCCGACCGTCAATTCGTTCAAGCGCATCAACGGCGCGCCGACCCTATCCGGCTCGACCTGGTCCCCCAACACGATCAGCTACAGCGGTAACAATCGCACGCACATGATCCGCATTCCGGACGTCGATCGCTTCGAGCTTCGACTGGCCGACGGCGCTACGAACCCCTACTTGCTGCAAGCGGCGGTGATCGCGGCGGGGCTCGACGGAATTTCACAGCATCGCGAGCCCGGTCCACGGCTCGACAACAACATGTACACCGATCCGCTGCCGGCGACGGAGGTGCCTCGCCTGCCGCTCAACTTGCTCGACGCTCTGCGCGCTCTGCGCGCCAACGCGACTCTCCGAAAATCACTAGGTGCCCCGTTCATCGATGCCTACACGAAGCTCAAAGAGCGCGAATGGAACGAGCACCACGCCCAGATCTCCACCTGGGAGCGCCAAGCCACGCTGGATTGTTGAAACGCGAATGCCGCGCTCAGCGCAGTTCTGAATTCTTCTGCCCGGGTGCGCCACGCGGTAGACGCGGTTGATGGCCTCGTTCACCGCCCACAGGTAATGGTGCTGCGCTGGCTCGGCGCCGAGCTGTCGGGTCTCGCACCTTCGTCATCGAGGCCAGGGCCGATTCGAGCACGCGCGACCGCGGCTATTCTTTCAGGTGACACATACCGCCGTCGTTCGAAAACCATACGTCGCCTGGAGCGGCGATGACGGGG
>JBEQSW010000423.1:0-17271 GCA_040348565.1 Myxococcales bacterium
GCGCCTCGAGCTCACCACGGGCGGTGCAGGCGTCGGCCTCGGCCAGGATGCGCAGTTTCTCGGCGGCGGTGAAGTTACGCCGCGTGCGCTTCGGCGAAGTCTCCAGCCCGGCGCCAGCTTCGGCGCTCGTCTTCGAGGCAATGGGATGAACGTTGGTGGGTTTCGGCAAGTGACATGACCATTCTCCGCCCTTTGCTACAGATATTTCCAGGGGGAAGCTGTCTCACGTCACGTTGGCACGCAGGGCATGGTGATTGCCCCATCTGGCAAGGTAGAGACTGCCTGCCTTGAGCAGCCAGCCCTTCGCGATGGTGCGACGCTGGAGTGCATCCAAGACAGGCTTCTCAGCCTCGACTTTGGGCCTGGCCAACGCGCACACGTGCTGCTGCCACTACCGATGCCTCCACTCGACCGGAAACTTCGCTCCGATTCCAAATAGCCGCAGCTCGCGACACGTCATTCACGCCGCCCAACAAAGTGTTGAAGCTGCCGGCCGCGCCTCGTCGTGGCCTGCACCGTCCTACCTATCGCTCGTCGCCACCCGACAACCTCGGTTTCCTGATGCGGCCGCGGTTTGACAGCGATACATTGGACTGACTTCCTGAAATGTTGCAGGTAACTGTTCCGTGCGAGAAGTGCAGCGCTCCTGTTGGCTTCGGCTCGCGGAAGTGCCCAAGGTGCGGAGCCTCGGTTTCCAAAGACGCTAAGCGAGCTCTTCACGCCAGGCTGGCCGCTTCGAGCGAGGACTATCGCGACCTTCAGAACCAAATCAGCTCCGCCCGCACAGCCCTTCTCGTTGCGTCTTTGATGTACCTCGTGGTTGGCGCGATTGCCTTCTTGGGTTCCTCCCAGCCTGACGAGACCACGCCCCCCATCCTCGGAGCTGCCTTCCTCATCGACGCCGTCGTCGCCACCGTCTTCTTGCTTCTCTGGTGGTTCGCGCGCACCCGACCAGCGTTCGCCATGTTGCTTGCGGCCGTTCTCTGGCTCGGCCTGCAATTGCTGCTCAGCCTGACACTCCCCGTAATGGTTTGGTCGGGACTTTGGTTCAAGGGAGTAGTGGCAATCTTGATGCTCCGCGGCATCATCGCTGCCCTCCGTGCAAATGTCTTTCTCCGGAAGTTGCGCGGCGCTGCCCAAGCAAGCCGTTGAAACAGACGGCCGCACCATTGGCCAGAGCGTATCTCCTGACGGGTCGTCGAAGCCAATACTCGCGGTACCAACCCCAAAGGGACGACGAGGCGAATGGCGCCATTGTCGGGTCGTGGGAACGAGCTACGCTTCGAGAATGGTGGAGCTAGCGGAAACCCTGGTGGAGAAACTCGCCAGTCAACGGGTGTTGGGCGCGCTGCTCGACTCAGTTCGCCAGAATTGGGGTTCGTATGACTTGCTGGTTCACCACCAGCAGGGCGAATTTCATCACGATGTGGTGGTCCGGGTCCCCAACGCCAAGCCCCGCCTTCCGGGCCGATACCTGGTCATCTCCACCAACTGCAACGGCGGCGTGTAGGAAGTCCTCTGCTTCGACGAGCCGGTGGAGCCGGCTGCGCTCTGGCACTTTCGATGCCCGGACAACAGCGAGTTCACTGGCACGCTCCCAGCCGTGCTCGCGTCCGCCCGAACCGAGCACTGGTTCGATCCGTTCGAGCTGCTGACCGCCAACGCGCGCAGCGAGCTGAAGCCCGAATTTCGCGACCGCCAGGCGGGCGGCGGCTGGTGCAAGAAGTCCAGCTAGGTGCTGACGCGCAGAAGGTTCCAGTGATTTTCGGCAATCCAGACCAATTCGCCATCGAAGCCGCCGTTGAGACGGGACCCGAATTTGCGCCGGTTCAGGGGGCTCAGGTGGTTGGCCGAATCGCGGTGTGGCTCAATGGTGCACGCGTCGGACGGCTGGAGGAGCCAGCGTGTTGGCTCCGACCACCGTGTTCACACTTGGAAGAGGTAATGGCCCGTCTCGAATGTCTATGGGACGATTCATTTCTGCGCCTCACGCCCGAAGAGATCTTCGACCTGCTGGATCGCGTCTACTTTGGTGCACACCGGCATCAGGTTCTGGCGGATCTCGCTGAGAAGCCGACCGAAGTCCATGATGCGTGGCGGTTCCAATTCTTGATCCATTCGAGCGAGGCATTCGATGGCTGGAAGGGGTTCTTGGTTCGCCCGACAATGACCAGCCTCATGGGGCTCATCCTGGCTCGGGATTCCAACGAAGTGGTGACCTCGCACTTTCCGAAGGAGACCTACTGCCAAGCGGTGCGGGAGTTTTCCAAGTGGCTCGCCGCTGAGGAGCATCGACTGTTCGCCCGGTCATGACGGGTGCCGAATAGGAAAGTGCGATGACGCCCAAGGAAGCGCTCGCGTTCGTCGAGAAGGAGGGGGTCGTGTTGCAGGCGGCGCGTGGGGCGGTGCCTAGCTTCGCTGAGCATGTCGTCGGCGGTCGTATCCGCGGCAGTTGGTGGGCGCACGCGCGGGGCCATGAGATTTTCGCGTTGGCCAGCGCGGTGTGCGAAAGCGGCGACGTGCTGGTGTGCAAGCTGATCGACGCCAAAGTGACATACGTGCATCGCCGCCTTTGGCCCGCCCTCGTCAAGCTCGCGGCTCGATTCGAACCCGCCCAGCTCGCGCAAATCGACGAAGTGCACACCGCATCCGGCGCCCACCGCTCGGTCACGGTGCCGTTCCCCGACTGGGTACCGGCCGACGTGCTCCGCGCCGCTCGCGCGCTCTCGATCGTCGACGCCGAGCGCGCTCTCGCCCCCGTCCTCACGAAGAAGCTCGCGCCGCCGACGACAAAGACCAACCGTCCTTCAGCCAAGACCCGCGCGCCCAAGCGGTCGCCGAAGAAGCCGACGAACGAGCGGGGGTAGGCCTGTCCCGCCGCCCAGCTGGGCGGCGTCGCCCCGAACGAGACTGGGCCTCCCAGCCAGGTTGGCTTGCGGCTCAGATCCGTGCTCGCTCGGGCCCGCAGCTGCGGGTGAAGGGAGCGCTCCGACGAGGTTCGGGTAAGACTGGCAAGACAGATCGACTCTTTTCACACAGGTTCGTGAGCGGAGCGGAGCCCAGTCTCGGCGCGCTGGCATGTGACTTGCTGTGCACGGGCTCGTGCCGCCATCGGACGAAATTCTCGCGGGGCTGACCAAGATTGCGACGGAAGCGGCCGGCGTCGGCATCGCGTGGCACGTCTTTGTCGGTCTGTGGTTGTCGGCGATTTCAGCGGGCTTTCGCCCGCAGCTTCGCGGCTTGGCGCTGCTGCTGAGCGTTCCTCTGGCGTCGGTGAGCGTGCTGGCGTGGATCTACGGCAACCCGTTCAACGGCGCAGTTTTTGCGCTCGCGGCAGGCTTACTCGCCTGGCTGGCTGGCGCGAGGTCGGCTGATGATGCGGCAGTCCGGCGTGCGCCGTGGTCGATGGCGTTGGGGGCGTGCTTGCTGGCGTTCGCCTGGGTTTACCCCCATTTCGTCGTCGGCCATTCGCTCTGGCGATACTTGTATCGGTCTCCGCTAGGCGCCATCCCCTGCCCGACGTTGGCGCTCGTGTGCGGCGCTAGCTTGATCTGCGGAGGCCTTGGAACGAGAAGCTGGCAAACCGTCGTTGCGCTGCTGGCGGCGTTGTACGCCGTTTTTGGGGTACTGCGTCTCGGAGTTTACATCGACGTGTTTCTCCTCGCCGGCGCCGTCGGCGTGCTGATTCAAGCCCAGAACCGCGCTCGCGATGCGGGCGCCAGATTTCGCCTGTAACCCCGCGGGGTTTGTGCATAGAAGCTCGGCGCGTGAAGCTGCTCAGCAAAATTTCGCCCGACGCCCGCGCGGTGCTGGCGACGTTTGCCCGCACTTCGGGCGGCGTGACGATTCTGGCGCTGAGCTTGCTGCTCGGGCTGGCCTACTCGTTCGTGATGCCGTTCATCTCGCTGTTCGGAACGCGGGAAGTGGGCCTGTCGCCGTTCGGGTTCGGCGTGTTCATGACCGCCAGCAGCTTGAGCTCCGTGCTGCTGTCGACCTGGCTCGCCAAATGGTCGGACACGCGCGTCAGCCGACGGAAGGTGCTGCTGCTGGGCGGCCTCACCGGCGCCATCGGATACTTGGGCTACGCCTTGACCCGAAATGTGGGGCTGCTCACCCTGTTCGGCGTCGTTTTCTTGGGCTTGTCGTCGGTCACGTTCGGCCAGGTCTTCGCGTTGGCGCGCGACACGCTCGAGCGCGGCGGCGCAGATCCCATCAAGCTGCCGCTCTACCTGAACGTGGTGCGGCTGTTCTTTGCGCTGGCGTGGACGGTGGGGCCGGCGCTGGGCTCGGCGCTCGTGGCTCGCTCGTTCGAGGTCGCGTTCCTGGCGGCAGCCGGTGTGTATGCGCTGTTCACCACGCTGGTTTGGTTGTTCGTGCCCGAGCTGCCTCCCAGCGAAGGCAGCCGGCGCGCCGCCAACGCGCTGCCCCTGCGCGTTGCCTTCCAAGACCCGACGCTGGCGGCGCACTTCTTGGCGTTCGCGTTGTTTTTCGCCTGTTCCACGATGGGAATGATGAACCTGCCGCTGTTGCTGCTGCACGAGCTGGGGGGCGGCGAGCGGCAGATCGGCGTTGCCTACGCGGTAGCGCCAGTGTTCGAGCTGCCGTTCATGTTCTATTTCGGTGCCTTGGCGACGCGCGTTCGTCACGAACGGCTCGTGCTGTTCGCGATGCTGCTGGCATCGGCGTACTACGCCGGACTTGCGCTCTCGGGCGCCCCGCAGCACGTGTACGTTCTACAAATCGCCAGCGCCGCCATCGTCGCGGTGATGAGCGGCGTGGCCATCACGTTCTTTCAGCGTTTCCTACCAGAGCAAGCGGGCACCGCCACCAACTTGTATTCGTCGTCGTCCCGCTTGGGCTCGATGGTCGGCTACCTGGCGTTTGGGGCCATTGCCGACAACCTCGGCCACCGCGCGGTGTTCTTGCTCGCGGTGGCCGCCACGCTCGTGTCCGCCAGCATCGTGTACACCTTCCGCGGCGCGCGAAGCCTGGCGACTGGGATTTGAGCCAGTTAAAGGCGCCTCAGGGCTTGGCGCCGGCGGGGTCCCACTCGCAGATGTAGCCGTCGGCCACGTTGCAGCGGGCGTCGGACCAGCGCCCTTCTCCGTCCATCGAGACGCAGTGCTCGTAGCAGTTTTGGGCGGGGCCGCCGATGCCGCCAGGGCCCGTGACGGTGCAGCGCACCTTGGCTTGATCGGGCTCACCCGCAGCCCAGTTGGTATACGTGAACGGCTCGTCGGTGACCCACGAGTAGGCGCCCGTGCCCTCGGACATTTCGGGCACGTCTTCGCGACCGCCAATCCACTTCGAGTTGTTCACCAGGCCACGCACCAGCTGATTTTCAGCCGCGCTCGAGATGGTGACGAGGTGACCACCGCGCTTGACGCATGCCGCTTGGGAGCCCTCGAACTCGGCGGAGTCGTAGCCGTTGTAGCAGTGGTGGTCTTCGGACTCGGTCGCGCCGGCGCCGAACTGCGAGCATTCGACCTTGCAGTCGGCGTCACAGCCGTCTTGTCCGGTGTGGTCGGCGTCGTCGCATTCTTCGCCCGCTTCCAAAATGCCGTTCCCGCACACGGGGTCGGGCGGATTCGGCGGTTCGCCGCTGCCGCCCGCGCCGTCGGAGGCGCCGGCCGTGCCGGATGGGTCGGGGGGATTGGGGCTGCCTGCCGCTGGCTCCACCGGCGGCCCCCCCGCGACGGGGGCGTTGCCGCCGGCGGTCGACCCCGCGTTGCTCGTGCCGCCTGCGGGCGAGCTGGTGCCGCCGCCGCTCGAGACACCACCGGTTGCCATGCTGCCGCCAACACCGGGCTGGTCTGAAGGCAACGACGACGGATCAGCGCCGAAGAGATCGGAGTCAGGCCGGTTGCACGCAACCAGCAGCAAAAGCGACAGGGCGCCGCAGCAAACGTTGGCTTTCATGTTCACTCGCTCGTGACGTCGACACGGCGCGCAAGCGCACGCTGCTTTCGACTGCCCCAAGGGTGACACCGTGTGCGCTCCACAACAAGAGAGCTGCGCCGCGCTGAAGCCCCTTCTTAATTGCGGAATGAGCCGCAAATTCGAATCCTGCTACAGCTCGATCACAGTCGTGACGGCAATTGGAACCTAGGGAGCAACGCGAGCGCGTGAGCGGCAACTAGCTGCCTGGTCCGTGGCCGGAGCGGCAACGTTCGGCGCGTCCTCCCGCACGAGCAGCCAGTCAACGCAATACGTAACTGTTGCTGGCGCGGACCCAAGGCCGCGACGGTCGCGATGTCAAATGCCTCAGGGCCGCGCGCTCGCCATTTGCGCGGCGTTGCGCGCGCGACACGAGCACAGCTTATGGCTCGAAACGGAGCGATCGGACAAAATGCAACGGCTCGAAACGGTAGCGCTCGACCTCGATCGTGGCTACGTTCGCGCGCGCCAGCATTCGAGGCGGGCACGACGAAGATGGGGAACGAAGCTCATGATGGGCCACAACGGCTATCGGCTTTCGAGCTGCAGGCTTTCGCGCAGGCGCTCGAGCTGAGCTGGCCGAGCGACGGCATCGTCAAAGGAGTCTGGTGGCCGGGCAGCCGCGCCGAGATTCGCAATTACGAAGTCACGTTGCGAACTCCCGACGGTACTCCGCTCCTGCGCACGTGGGTCGCCGAGCGGTTCGGCAACGCGTATCGGCTGCGGATACGCCCCGTCGATAGCGACGAGCTTGCCACCTTGCTCCAGACCCTCCAAGAGCTGGATGCGCTGGAGAGCGACGCCGTCGGACCGATTGCCGAGGCCGAGTACGATTGCCGCTACCGCACCTACCAACTTTGCTTCACGCCCTTGGAAGAGATGTTGGAGGGCCTGCGTTACGAACGCTGGGTGTTTCGGCGCCACGCCGACGGCCGGCCGCTCTCGGTCGGCTACCGATTCGAGACTCGGCGCGGCAACGCCCACGCCATGCTGCCCGGCGGTTCGGTGTTACGTGGCAATCCCTGGCCTAAATAGCGAAAATCGCGAATGAAACACCGTCTAGCCAAGAGCGGCGCCCGAATCCTGACCGGCGTGCTGCTCGGCTTGCTGGTGATGGTCGCGGCGGTGCTCGTCTATGGCATCCCGATGCCCGGGCAATCGTTCGCCGGGCCGACGCCACCGCTCAGCGTCGACGAACGCCAGGCCGCCGAAGAGCTGCGGCGCCATGTCGTTCAGCTCGCCGTAGAGCTGGGCGAGCGTCGTGCCACGGCGGGCAATTCGCTCGAGCGCGCCGAGCAGTACCTGCAGGGTGAGCTCGCGGTGCTGGCCGCGCTGCCCGGCGTCAGGCTCGAGCGCGAGCCGCTGCGCAACGCGCCCGGCAACCCTGCCAACCTCGTGCTCGATTTGGCGGGTCAAAAGCCAGGGCCGCTGGTGCTGGTGGGCGCGCACTACGACAGCGCGCTCGGCGGCACACCGGCTGCGAACGACAACGGCTCCGGCACCGCGGCCGCCTTGTGGCTCGCGCGCCAGCTGGCGCCGACCTCGCATGCGCTGCCCATTCGCATCGTGCTGTTCGCCAACGAAGAGATGCCCTACTTCGCCACCGACGCCATGGGCTCGCTGCAGCACGCGCGCGGCCTCAAGGCGCGCGGCGTCCAGCTTCGCGCCATGTTCTCACTCGAAACCATGGGCTACTACTCGGACGCCCCCGGCTCGCAGAAGTACCCGCCTCCGCTCAGCAGCCTTTACCCGGACCGCGGCAATTTCATCGGTTTCGTGGGCAATTTGGGCTCGCGTTCGCTCGTTCGCGAGAGCGTCAGCAGCTTTCGCGCGCACGCCACCATCGCCTCGGAAGGCGCAGCCTTGCCCGCGGCGCTACCCGGCGTCGGCTGGTCGGATCATTGGGCGTTCTGGCAAGCGGGTTACCCGGCCCTGATGGTGACCGATACCGCGCTCTACCGCGACCCCAACTACCACCAGCTGAGCGACACGCCCGACCAGCTCGACTTCGAGCGCTTGGCGCGCGTCGTGGTGGGGCTACGCGCGACCATTCTGGCGCTCGCCGCGGGTTGAAGCGGCGCTGCGCGTGCAGCGCGGCTTCGCCGAGCGGCGGCTAGCTCACAGGCGCCGCACTAGTGCTTGATCTCGCTCATCGCTTGCACGATGGAGCCATGGTGGGCAAGGTCGACGTTGGCGACCGGTTTGCCGCCGTCGAGCAGCGTCGCCACGGTCGCAATCTCGCCCTTCGACAGGCGAGCGGCAATGCGGTTCACGCGCTCCGGATCACCGATGCCCAGTGCCGGACAACCGCCGGGTTGTTTGCATTGAGTCGGAGAACGACACAGCTCGGGCGCGTAGGCGAGCGACAGCTGTAAATCGGCTTTTTCTCCGTTGGACAGCTGCAGCGTCAACGCCGACTGATGCTCCGCCGGTACCCGCACGGGCAAGCAAGTGAAATTGCCGTTGCCCCAAACGCTGGGGTCGTACGCGGGCTCGCTCCACGCCTGGGGCACGGCGCCGCCATCGGCGGGGGCGGGGGCGGGCGCGCTGCCGGCCACGGTGACGGCGGGAGCCGCACCGCCACCGAGCCGCTGCTTCAGCTCGGCCTCCAGCTTGCTCAGCTCGTTGGCGAAGACGCGGTGCACCTTGCCGTCGCGGACCAGCGAGCCCGTGGGCACCAGCCGGACTTGTCCCGGCGCTACCTCGACGTCGATGAACGACTTGCCGTTCGACTGAGCTTGCAGGCGCGCCTTCTTGGTGGCGTCGTCCTTCTTCAGCACGGTGTAGCCCTTGGCGCTGGCGACCTGGAGCGCGGTGGCAAAGGTTGCCTGGGGCTCGGCCTGGGTCGAAACCTCGTAGTTCTTGGGGGGCAGCCAGCGGCCGCCGCAGCCCACGCTCAAGGCCGCACCCAAGACCACGGCGCACGCTGCTCGCTTCATTCCCACTGCAGAAAGCATGGGCGGAGCGTAGTGCCAGGCCGAGCCAGAAACAACGGAGCCGCGGACACGAGCGTCCCCGACGCTCGAAAAAGCGCCGCCCCGAAGCGGCGCGCGCTGGACCGAAATCACGCGCCCTGGCAGGGTTCCGAGGATGCAGGGCGTGTTAGCCGGCCGCTATCGACTCGAGCGCCAACTTGGCAAAGGCGGTATGGGCTCGGTCTGGCTGGCGGAGCACCTTGCCCTGCGCTCGTGGGTCGCGGTCAAGCTCATGGACCCGGCGATTGCCGCGACGCCCGAAGGCGCCGAGCGCTTTCGGCGCGAAGCTCAAGCCGCCGCGTCGTTGCGCAGCGCTCACGTGGTGCAAGTGTTGGACTACGGGCTGCACGAGACCACGCCGTATTTGGTGATGGAGCTCATGCAAGGCGAAAGCCTGGCCGGCTGCCTGGAGCGCGAGAAGCGCCTCAGCCCCGAGCGAACGGTCGCGATCATGACGCAAGTGGCGCGCGCGCTGGGTCGAGCACACTCCGCCGATATCGTTCATCGCGATCTGAAGCCCGACAATATCTTCTTGGTGCGCGAGGACGACCAAGAGCTGGTGAAGATTTTGGACTTCGGCATCGCCAAGACGCCGCAGTCGCAGTTCGGCGGGATGGAGACGCGCACCGGCGTCACCATGGGCACGCCGTACTACATGAGCCCCGAGCAGGTCGAAGGTAAGAAGGCCGTCGATTTTCGAACCGACCTGTGGGCGATGGCCGTGATCGCCAACGAGTGCATGACGGGCGTGCGGCCTTTCGACGGGTCCACTTTCGGCGAGCTGTTGCTGAACATCTGCGCGCGGCCCATTCCCGCGCCGTCCTCCCAAGGTCTGCATTTGCCGGGCTTCGACGCCTGGTTCGCCAAGGCGACCAACCGCGACCCCGAGCAGCGCTTTGCCAGCGCGCAGGATCTCGCCAATAGCCTCAAGGACGTGGTGGCGGGGCGTGCCCCAGAAGCGCCCGCATTCGTGCCGGCCGCGACCGCGGCGCCAACCCCGGCCCCCACCGCGCAATGGGCAGGTCCATCGGGCTCCTCGCTCAACACCTCGCAGGCCATCGAGTCCAAGGCTCGCAGCGGTGGCTCCAATGCCCTGCCGTGGGTGTTGCTGGTGCTGGTGCTGCTGGCGGCCGCCGTCGGCGGCACCGTGCTGCTGCTGCGACCCAAGGCGAGCGACGCCGCTCCCGAGCTCGCGGCCAGCGCCAACGCACACCCCGCCGACCCTGCGCCCAGTCACGACATCTCGCTTGCTCCCGCGCCGGAAGCATCGGGCACGACCGCCGTCACCACCAAACCGGCCTCGAACAAGCACGCGGCCGCAACCGAGACCCATCAAGATGCCGCGGCGCCGACGCCAGCGTCGACGAGCCCGAGCAACGTCGTCGCGCCCGCCGAAGTGCCTACTCACAAACCGACCGCGCCGCCCACCAGCACCGGCGCGACCACTCTGTGCTTCAGCGATCCGTTTTCAGGTCAGATCCGCCCCAGCGGCTCGAACCGCCCCGCGAACGCCCCGACCTTCGCCTGCAAGCAGGATCCGTTCACCGGCAAATACAAAAAGCAGTAGCCGGCGTCACGCCCAGCCCTGCAAGACGTCACGCCACAACCAGCCGGCCTGGACGTCGATTTCCAGCAAGCGCTCGGCGTTTTCGAACGCGGCCACGCGCGGATCGTCCCACGACACCCGCGCCGTGCCGGTCAACGACAACACGCGGCCCGACGCGAAATCGAGCGCCAACAGGCCCGCGTGCGGATTGACCTCCAAATTGCCAAACGTATTGAACATGAAGTTGCCGTAGTAATCCGGCAGCGTGAGCCGCGTGGTGCCGGCATGGGCCTCGGCGTGGATGAACCCGCGCGGGCCGCCTCGGTGCGATACGTCCATGCCCTCGCTGCCTCCGCGCTCGGCGTGGCGCGAGCTGGTGGCGATGAACGACGTGTCGGTGTTGGCCAGCACATCTAGTGCTTCGGACGAAAGCTCGGCGCCCTCCGCGGCGGCCGCGACGCGCGCTTCGGGCACAGCGAAGGTGCCGGCGCGCGGGTGAATGTACTGCTTGCAGTTGCCGAAGCTCTGCTCGACCGAAAGCTCGAAGCCGCCTTGAGTCAACCGCGCGACCCGACCGTTGGCTCGATTGCGTCGGCGCGTTGGCAGCTCGATGCCGAGCAGACCGAGCGGCGCTCCTACGCGCAGATTGGCAACCAAGGGGTCACCCGGCAGCGGTCGAGCCAGCACCCGCAGGCTGCGCGGCGAAGGAGCCTGCACGAAGCCAGGGGAGCCGCTCAACAGCGACGCCCATACCGCGCCGCGCTCGTCCGCGCCGCCGACCACCACGAACGGTAAGTCTTCGAAGAATTCGCGCTGCTCGTCGGACATCGCGTCGCGCACCATGCCGCGGCCCAGGCGCTCGATGCGCTCGCGCACGCCGACGCGCTCTTGCGCGCGCTGCTCGCCTTCGTGAAAAGGCGAGCCAGCGCTCTCCCACCCGCCGGCTCTTCGAAGTCCTGTCGGACGCGCGCCGGCCATGCCCAAGCCTTCGGCGAATCGACCGACATGGGCACGAAGCCGGGCAGGGCTTCGATCCGGCCGAGCCAGGCGCGCAGGGCCGGGTATGGCTCGAGCGAGATGTCACCTTCGGGCGCGCGCGCCACGTAGGTGTAGCAAGCGACGTCGGCCAACGTCGGCGCGGCGCCGACCAAGAAGTCGCGCCGGGTCAGCTCGGCCTCGAGCGTCTTCAGCAACTGCTGCGCAACCGTGACGGCGCGGTCGTAGTCCAGCTTGGCACCGATGATGCGCACGGCACGCGCCGCGGCCAGACCCGCCGCCATGGGGCCGGCGGCGATCGAGAACCAGCGCACCACCTCGGCCTTGCCTTCCGGCGTGCGCGGCCAGTAGCGACCGGCTTCGTCATAGCGCTCACCCAGGTAGACGAGGATGGCGTTGCTGTCGGCCAGCGTGAAGTCGCCGTCTTCGATCACCGGCACTTGGCCGAAGGCGTTCTTGGCCAAAAACTCCGGCTGCTTTTGCGCGCCCTGCATCAGCTCCACGTGCATCAGCTCGAACGGCAGCCCCAGCAGCGACAAACACAGCTGGACGCGGTGGGAATGCCCCGAAATCGGGTGGCGGTACAGGCGAATGGGCTGGCTGGGCTTCATACGCCGCAGCTTGGGGCAGCGCAGGGAAGACAACAATCTACGTAATTGACAAGTGACTATTCCTCTTTCAGAAAGAGTGCGTGGATCGCCTGGGGTTGATGCAAACCTTCGTAGCCGTCGCCGAAGAAGAGGGCTTCGCGCCGGCGGCGCGCCGACTCGGCGTCTCGCCGCCGGTGGTGACGCGCTCCATCAGCGCGTTGGAAGAACGCTTGGGAGTGCGGCTGTTGGAGCGCACCACGCGCAAGGTGCGCGTGAGCGAAGCGGGCGCGCGTTACCTGAGCGACTGCAAACGCCTGCTGGCCGAGGTCGAAGACGTCGAGGCCGCCATTTCCGGCGAGCATGCCAAGCCTCGCGGCGTCTTGGGGCTGACGGCGCCAGTCATGTTCGGCCGCCTGTTCGTGGCGCCGTTGCTGGTCGACTTCTTGGCGAAGTATCCGCAAGTCAGCGCGCGGGCGTTGTTGGTCGATCAATTGGTCGACTTGATGGACGAGGGGCTGGACGTCGCGGTGCGCATCGCCAAGCTCGCCGATTCGTCGCTGACCTCGGTCAAGGTTGGTGCGGTGCGACGCGTCACCTGCGCCTCGCCCGGCTACTTGAAGAAGCACGGCACGCCGAAGACCCCGCGTGAGCTGAGTGAGCATCGCAGCTTCGTGTTTTCGAGCGAGCGCTCGGCGCCTTCGTGGGCATTCGAGCACAAGGGCAAACAACTTTCGCTGCGGCCGCGCGCCACACTGCTGGTGAACAGCTCGGAAGTGGGCATCGACGCGGCGGTGGCCGGCGCCGGCATCACTCGCGTGCTCTCGTACATGGTCGCGGCACACGTTCAGGCCGGCCGGCTCCGCGTCATCTTGGAAGAGTTCGAAGCCGAGCCGATCCCGATTCATGTCGTGTATCGTGAGGGCCGGCGTGCGCCGGCGCGCGTGCGCGCCTTCGTCGACTTTGCGGTGGCCAGGCTGCGAGCTGACGCCGCGCTCGGCCTGAAGCTGGTCGGCCGGCGTGGACCGGGCCTGGCCGAATGAGGCTGAAACGGCCCTCCGGCGCGCTTTGGGTGAAGGGCCCGCACCCGGGAAGACACTGATCATCGATGCTTCGTTTCGTCGACCTGCTCGCCGCGACCGCTAGCGTGGCCGTCTTGGCAGTCGGCTGCCAACCCGAGGTGCTCATCGCGCACAGCGACAGCCAAGCCGGCAGTGGCGGTGGACCCGTAACTGCCGCTGGCAGCGGAGGCAGTGACGCGGGGGGCTCGGTCGAGCCCAGCGGTGGCACCGACGCCGGCGCGCCGGCCACCGAAGCGCCGCGGCTACTGGCCGACTCGGTTGCCGACTTCAGTCTGACCCAGGGCGAGCAAGGCTGGTTGTATGGCTACGACACCGGCTCGCTCGACACGTTCGTGCGGATGACGAAGAAGGCCGTCATCATCGAGTACGTGCCCGTCACGAAAGACATCTGGGATTGCTGGGTGAGCGACACCGCGCACTGGACGCAGATCTTCCAACTGGGCGCGCATCCCAACGGCACCATTACCAGCTCACCTAACAACGAATTTCTGCAGCGCGCGGTGCGCCGTTGGGTCAGCACCTACGCCGGCAACGTCATCATCAGCGGCGAAGTCGCAAAGATCGACGTGACCGTCAACGGCTCGAACGGCATCGACGCGAGCGTGTACGTGGACGGCAAGTCGATGTACTCGACGACCATCGGCGGTGAGGACGGAGGCGGGCTGAGCTACGACTTCCCGGCCACCCTCCAGGTCGGCTCGTTCGTGGACTTCGTGCTCGATCCGCACGAAAGCGACGACCGGCACGATCTCACGCGCTTCACCGGCGTGATCGTGCGCGCCGATTCGGCGCCGACGCCCTGAGTTACTGCTCGACGATTTCGCGCAGTTGCCGGGCGTACAGGCCGCGCGGGTAGCGCGACAGGCTGGCTTGCGCGCGCTGCTTGGCGGCGGCGACCTTGCCCATGCCCAGCAGCGACTGCGCCGCGATCAAATCTGCTTCGGCGCCCAGTCGGCCCTTCGGAAAATCACGGCCGTGCTCGGCGGTGAGCTTCAACGCCGCGCCTGGGTTCGAGCCCACGAGCGAGCGCGCTTTCTCCAGCAGCTCGGCTTCTTCCAAACGAGGATCGAGCTTGAGCTTCGGCGCGCGGTCGGGCGGGGCAGTCGGCAGCTCCAACGCCGGCAGAGCGTCGACCGGAACGGGCGCAACGACCGGCAGCGCCGCGGCGCTATGGGGGGCGGCAACCGCAGCCGGCGCCGCCGCAACGGCAGGAGCCGCGTGCTTGTCGGCGATGGCGTGCACCACGAAGCCGCTGGCACCACCAAGGCTGGCCACCAGCGCGCCCTTCACGAACAGGGAGGTCCACACCGACGTGGCCGGTAGCGCCGCGGTTTTGGCGACCCCGACCGCTAAGCGATAGCGCACCGCATCGGAAAAGGCCGGCGGCGGTGCGGCGGCGGACAGTAGATCCGCCGCGCCCTTCGGCGCATCTCCGCCCGCTTGCAGCCAGCGTACGGGGGTGTTCACGACTTGTTCTCCATCTGACCGGGGCCGAGTCTAGTTAATGCTCGCGCGAAACGTTTCCTTGCACGGTAAAGCCTAGAATACACCGTGCCCAGGGGGGCACCAACACTCTCCGCGATTTGTTCGGAGCTCATACCTTCGATCTCGAACATCACGAACACCACTCGGTACTCAAGTGGCATGGTGTCCAAGATCCGCTCCAACTGTTTTGCCTGGCGGGCAGCCACCAGCTGGCGCTCGGGCGACGGGGCCTGGGAGCTGAGCGACTCCATCTCGGACCAGTCCGGAACCAGTTCCTCATGGCGGAAATGCGCCTTTCGCCGGTAGCCGGCCGCGACTCGGAAACAAATCTCGTACAGCCAGGTCGTGATCGCCGACTGACCGGTGAAGGTGCGGAGCCGCCGATGCACGACCAGAAACACTTCTTGGTAGACGTCCTCGATCTGGGGTGCGCGCACCCCCATGCGATGGAGTGTCCGCCACACGAATTCTCCGTGGCGCTCGTGGACTTGGGTGACCGATAGGCGCGTCTCGTCCTCTGCGTTGGCTTTCACAGGATCGGTCACGCGAGGAATGGCGTCCGGTACTCCGGGCATGGCAGTCACCGCGCGGTCGTCAATCGAGGCGTAGGCCCAAGCCCACGAACCCCTCGACCACCGCAGGTCCTTGTTCGTAAACCGGCGCCGAGGAGGCGTCGACCTGGAAGCGATGTCGAAGCAAAGGAAAGACTGCCGCGGCCCCGAGCTCGAGGAAGGCACGGCCCCACAAATGTTGCCGTACGCCCAGCTCGCTCGAAGCCGCCCACCAAAAGTGATCGCCGGGCCGCTCTGGCACCGGCGCATAGACCGTGGAATGCAGCGCGCCGACGCGCGCGCCGATGCACGACCAAACTTGAGGGTCTTGGACCCTTGCCCAGAGGCAGCCCGACGCGAAAGCGGCGCTGACACCGAAGCCCAGGTGGGCATCGGCGGTTCGCAGCTGGCTTTCGGGGTAAAAAATGCCTCCAAAATTGGCACCTACGAGGTCACCGCGCAACGTGACCGACAACGACGTTCCGAGCGAGCTCTTGGGGAGCAGGTTGGGAGAAAACAACAGCCGCACCGCAGCCGACCCGTGCAGCGAAGAGCGCTCGGGCAATGACGGCGGGGGTGGCGGCGGGGGTGGACAAACGGGCTCGGGCGGCGGCGGCGGCGCGGGCGGAAGGTCGGGCGCAATAGCGAGCGCCACCGCCAGCGCCACCGACTTTCCGAGCTCCGAGCAATCGGCCGCTTCGCTCTCGATCGAGCGCGCTGCGTCGGTGTCGCTGGCCTCGATGCGCAAGTACAGCTTCGCCACCCATTTGGTGTCGCTGCGCGCCAAGAGCACGTCGATGCCGCGCTCGCCTTGATCCGAAAATGGATTTCGTCCGAGGCGCTGCGCCACGTCCCGCTCGATCTGCAGCGCCGACGGGCAACTGCCGGCGCCGTCGGCTCGCACCACTTGCAGCCGATAGCTCGATTCCGCCAACGCCAGGCGTGGCGCCGCGAGCGCTAAGAGCACGCTTGCTCCGGCTAGCAAGCTTGAATATGGCCTGACCCTCGACGCGGCGCCCAACGGTTCGGCTCCTTCGGCCCCGAGGGGCGCTGAAGTGGCTATCTAGCCCACAAACAACGGGAGTCAAACGGTTGACCAAATCTCACCTGTAAGCCTCGCCAAAATGGCGTGGCTTTCATTGCGACCGCGCGAGATTGCGGAGCCGCTTGCGCTCGAACCGGCTCAGCCGGTCAAGCCGGTCAGCGCGCCACTGTTGAACTCAGGGTGACCGTAGCTGGTCCGCGTGTCCCCGAACAAATTCAAGATTGAGACGAGCAAGTTGTTGTGAGACTTGCCGCCAAAGTCGATCATGCGTCCGCCCTTCAAGCCACCGCCGCCGCCGGCGAGCATGAACGGCACGCTCTTCTTCTCGTGCGTCGGCGGGTGGCCGAGCTCGGAACCGAAAAACACGACGCTCTCGTCGAGCAGCGTGACACCCGGCGCCGACTCGACCGCATCCATCGCCGTGAGCAAGTACGAGTGCATCTGCGAGTACCAGGTCGCAATCTGCTGGCACTGGACCGGCTGGAAGCCACCGTCGTGCTGATAGAAGTGGTGATGGTTCGACAGGTTCAGCCAAGGGAAGGTGTGCTTGGCTTCCGTGTCCGTCCACTGGAAGTGACCGACCGACGTGAGGTTGCAGGCAAAGGCCATGACCATCATGTCCATCATGAATTTCCCCACCGTGGGGATCATGGCGTCGCTGTCTTGATCGACGATTTCGCCGGCGTTGCCCGACATCAGGCCCGTGGTCGGGTTGTAGCCCTTGGTGTCGACCTTGGTCGGCGCCTTACAGGTGCTGGTCGACACCACACCGGTGGTCAACGCGCCTTCGATGTCTCGCAGCTTCGTCAGGTGATTCTCGAGCTTGGCTTTGTCGGCCGCGCCCAGACGCTTGGATAGATCGACGTAGCGCTTGTCGACGTAGTCGAGCACCGACTTGCGATGCGCGATGCGAGCGTCCGCCATGCCGGTGTTGCCGCCCGGGTTGAGGGTACCGAACAGATCGTTGAAGATCTGCTGCGGGTCGAGGCGCGGCGGCAACGGGGTGTGCTTGGCCGAGTCTTCGAAGGTAGCCGAGTTGATGGGTGACAGGAGGCCGTGGCTCTTGC
>JBEQSW010000425.1:0-11243 GCA_040348565.1 Myxococcales bacterium
CCTCTCTGTTTCGATCGTGATCTGATCGTGCCAAGGTCGGGTGAGGGCGATCCAGCTCGCGCACGGGGCGCGCTCGCGTTCACGCTTAGACGGCAGGCGGTCACGCTTGGACAGCAACCGACGAGCTCACGCTGCGGCTCGGCTGGGTGAACGGTTCGCGGGCTTTCTGGAGGCTCACGCCAGCTAAAATCCGGGCGGATTGTTAAAAGGTCCGGCGCCTACTACGCTTGGTACGGATGGCTGCCGATCGCATTCTCGACGACTTGGCTCGGATCGCCGAGCAGGTGGAGCGGTCCTTCAAGGAAGAGCGGCGCCTGCTGTCCTTCCGTGAATACCTGGCGTTGTTCGCGACCGAGCCGCTGCGTCACTCGCGCGACGCCGCCCGCTACGTGCGCGACATGTTCGACTACTTCGGGCGCGTACCGGTGGAGCGGGCGTGGGGCTCGATGACGCGCTTCCGCCTGTTCGATCTGCCGTTTTTGGACGAGGGCGATCGACAACGCGAGGCCTTGGTGGGGCAAGAAGCGGTGCAGCTCGAGCTGTACCGGGCCCTCAACAACTTCGTCCGCGAAGGGCGACCCAACCGCGTCTTGATGCTGCATGGTCCGAACGGCTCGGCCAAGAGCACGGTGGCGGCCTGCTTGATGCGCGCGCTCGAGCACTACAGCTCGGAGCCGGAAGGCGCGCTCTACCGCTTTCACTGGGTTTTTCCCAGTGAGCGCACGCTGCGGGGCGCTATCGGCTTCGGTGGCAAGAGCGACGCCCACCGCGACACCGACAGCTACGCTCGGCTGACCGAAGAGCAGATTGATTCGCGCTTGTTCATGGAAGTGCGAGATCATCCCTTGTTCTTGCTGCCGCCCGAGCAGCGACAAGACTTGGTGGCGCGCCTGTACAGTGAAGCCGGCGCGCAAGAGCCGCCGCCGGCCTGGATCTTGCGCGGCAGCCTCTCCCACAAGAGCCAGCTGGTGTACGAGGCCCTGCTCAGCAGCTACGACGGTTCGCTCACGGAGGTGCTGCGGCACGTCCAGGTCGAGCGTTACTTCATCTCGCGGCGCTACCGCGTCGGCGCCGTTACTCTCGGTCCGCAGCTGTCGGTCGACGCGGGCGAGCGCCAGGTCACCGCCGATCGCAACCTCGGCACGTTGCCGTCGTCCCTCACGTCGGTCGCGCTGTTCGAAGCCTTCGGCGAGCTCATCGACGCCGCCGGCGGCGTGCTGGAGTTCTCCGATTTGTTGAAGCGGCCCCTGGACGCCTTCAAGTACTTGCAAATCACCGCCGAGACGGGCGAGGTGCCGCTGCGCTCGCAAAACGTACAGGTCAACTGCGTGATGGTCGCCAGCGGCAACGAGCTGCATTTGTCGGCTTTCCGCGAGCACCCGGAGTTCGAGAGCTTTCGCGGTCGCTTCGAGCTGATCCGCGCGCCCTACCTGCTCAGCTGGGTGGACGAGCAGAAGATTTACGACGCGCAGATTGCGCCCCAGGTGCGCCGGCACGTGGCCCCGCACTCCACGCGGATGGCCGCCATGTTCGCGGTGCTCACGCGTATGCGTAAGCCGAACGTCGAGCGCTACGAAGGCAAGGTGAAGGAGCTCGTCAGTGAGCTGACCGCCGAAGAGAAGCTGGACCTCTACTCCAACGGCGTGGCGCCGCTGCGCTTGGACGAGGAGTCGCAGAAGCTGCTGCGCTCGGTGATTCCGCAGCTCTACCGCGAGAGCGATGCCTATCCGATTTACGAAGGCAGTGTCGGCGCCAGCCCGCGCGAGATGCGCACGGTGCTGCTCGATGCCGCGCAGAGCCCGCACTACGACTGCTTGTCACCGTTCGCGGTCTTGGCGGAGCTGGATGCTTTGGCGGAGCTCACCCAAGAATACGCGTTCTTGCAGGAAGAAAAGCTGCCCGGCGGCTATCACGACCACGTCGCTTTTCGCAAAGCCTTGCGCGAACGCTTGCTGGACTTGCTCGAAGACGAGTTCCGCCAAGCGAGCGGCCTAGTCGACGAGACGCGTTACCTCGAGCTGTTCGATCGCTACGTCACCAACGTGAGCTTTTGGACCAAGAAGGAAAAGCGGCGCAATCCCATGACCGGCCAATACGAAGACCCGGACGAGCGCTTGATGAAAGAAGTCGAGACCTTGCTCGGCTCGCCCGACAAGGCCGAGGACGTGCGCAACGGCCTCATCAACACCATCGCCGCCTGGGCCATCGATCACCCGGACCAGCCCGTCGACCACCTCAAGGTGTTCGCTCCGCAGCTGCGCCGCCTGCGCGAAGCCGTGTTCGCCGAACGCCGCTCGGCCGTGGCCAAGCTGTCCCGCGACATCATCCTGCTTTTGAAAGAGAACGGCGAAGGGCTGGACGCCGCTCGCCGTGGCGCGGCGGAGCGCGCGGTGGAACGGCTTAAGGCGCAGTTCGGCTACGAAAACGGCTCCGCATCCGACGCCGCGGTGGCGCTCGTGCGTGAGAGGTTCTCGGCGCTTTTGTCGTGACTTCAGGGTCGAGCCCGCCAGCAGAAGCCCCGCTTCGCGTGCTCGGTTTCTGGTCGCTCTTGACGCTCGGCATCAACGGCATCGTCGGCGTCGGCATTTTCTTGGTACCGGGGCAACTGGCGCAAGCGGTGCCGGGGCCGGCGTCGGCGCTGGCCTTCGTGGTCACGGGGCTCTTGCTGCTGCCGGTCGCGTGGACCTACGGCCGTTTGGGCAGCGCTTACCAGCAAGACGGCGGCCCCTACGTTTGGGCGCGCGTCGCGCTCGGCGAACGCTTCGCGTTTGGCGTCGGCTTCGTAGCGTTTGCCTCGGCGGTGTTGAGCACGGCAGCAGTGGTCAGCGCGCTCGGCCAGTACTTGGCGCCGGAGCTAGGGTTCGTCTCCGCGGCGTCGCGGTGGGCGTTCCAACTCGGTGCGGCCTTGGTCTTCTCCGGCGTGACGCTGTTGGGCCTGAGGCTGAGCGCCGGTGTCTGGTCGGCGCTCACCGTGCTCAAGCTGCTGCCGCTCGTGGTCTTGGCCTGGGCGGGAGCGTCGCAGCTCGGCTCGGTCGCGGCAACGACATCAGCGGCCGGCCTCGGCGGGGGCCTGGGGCGCGCTGCGCTTTTGGCGGTATTTCCGCTGCAAGGCTTCGAGATCGTGCCGGTGCCGGGAGGCGAGGTTCGAGGCGGGCGCCGGACCGTGCTCGCGGCCACGTTGCTGTCGCTGGGCTTCGCGGTCGTGCTGTACCTGCTGCTGCAAGTGGCGTGCGTGCAAGCGTTGCCCCACTTGGCGGAGTCGGCGGCGCCGGTGGTGGAAGCCGGCCCGCACTACACGCACGGCCTCGGTCGGGGGCTGTTCGCCGCGGGTGCGAACATTTCGGCGATTGGCATCGCTTTTGGCATGTTCGCGATGACACCGCGCTACCTTTCCGCGCTCGGCACCGAATCGCTGTTCGGCGCGGAGCTGTCTCGTGAGCGGCGCGGCGTACCGACGCGAGCGCTCTTGATCACTACGCTTGCGGTCCTGACCCTCGTTTCGAGCTCGACGCTGAGTGGTCTGTTCGTGCTGTCCAGCCTGGCGGTGCTGTTGCAGTACGCGGTGAGCGCGGCGTCCCTGTTTAGGCTGGCGTCGCGCGGCGAGCGCGGGCTGGGCAAGCTCGACCAGCTGTTGGCACCCTGCTCGCTGCTGGCCATCATTGCCCTGGCGCAGGCGGCTCTGGCCGTGGAGCTGTTGACGCTGGCAGGGATTTTGGCGGGAGGTTTCCTCCTGCTGCACCTCCGCCGCGCGCTGGCGTCCAGGCAACCCACGCGGTAAGTCTGGGCTTGCGATGCTGATCGACACGCACTGTCACCTCGATGGCGAATACTTTCCCGAGGGCGCCGACGAAACTCTGGCGCGCGCACGCAGCGCCGGCGTCACCGGCTTCGTGTGCGTCGGCGTAGGGTCGCTGGCCCAAACGCAAGCCGCGCTCGCGCTGGCCGCGCGGCGGCCTGACGTCTGGGCAACGGTCGGGGTGCACCCGCACGACGCGGCTTCGTGCGACGCCGCTCTGGAAGCCGAGCTCGAGCGCTTGGCCCGCACACCGCGCGTCGTGGCCATCGGTGAGATCGGGCTCGACTTTCACTACGACCATTCGCCGCGCGAGCAGCAGCAGCAGGTCTTTCGCCGCTTCATCCAGCTGGCGCGCGAGCTGAAGTTGCCCATCGTGGTCCACACCCGCAGCGCGCCCGAAGAAACGTTGCAAGTCTTGACGGAAGAGGGCGCGCGCGACGTGGGCGGCCTCATTCACTGCTTCAGCGAGAACAAGCCGTTCGCCAGCCGCGCGCTCGATCTCGGCTTCGACCTGTCGTTTTCCGGCATCGTCACGTTCAAGCGCGCTCAGGACATCCAAGAAGTCGCCGCCTGGGCGCCGGGCGATCGCATTCTGGTCGAGACCGACAGCCCCTACCTCGCGCCCATTCCGCTCAGGGGAAAGCGCTGCGAGCCCGCGTACGTCCTGCACACCGCCCGTTTCGTGGCCGGTTTGCGCGGTATCCCCCTCGAAGAGCTGGCCCAGCAAACCAGCGAAAACGCCCAGCGCCGGCTCGGCGTTTCAGCAGTGCTAAACTGAGCGCACGCGGCGCCGTTTAGCCCACATGGGCGAGCCAGCCCGCCCTACCGTGACGGGAGCCCTCAGCAAACAACGACGCGCCCGCTGGCCCCTTGGGGGCTCTGGCTTTGCCTTCGCCGGCTCGGTGCTCCTGCACGCCTCGCTGCTCTCGGGCGGCGCCTGGCTGCTCGCCCAGAGCCTGCGCAGCGCCCCGCCGCCCCCGTCGGCCCTCGCCCCGGCGCGCGCCGTGGAGCTGGAGGCAGAGCTCGCGCTGCCCGAGGTCGCTGCCCTCGGCCCCGAGTCGAAGGAGCCTTCGACGCTACCGCCACCGCTGGAGGTAACGACCGGCGGCCGCCACGCGCCGCGCCCCGATCTCGAAGCGCCCGGGCGGGGTGGCGAACGGACCAGCGCCGAGGAGGCCACCAACCTGGTCAGCTCCATCGACCCCATCGCGCTCGAGCGCGATCCGGACACCCAACGCGACCGCAGCCAGGTGTCGCGTCTGCGCACCGCCAGCCACCGCGAAAGCCGCGACGACCGACGCGCCACCCCGACTCCGATGGAGCTCACGTTTCTGGCCACCGGCCCCGGTCACGTGCGAGCCCGCCGAGCCTACTCGGCGACCGATCCGGCGCGCGGCATCCTGAGCGGCGGGGTCGCTTCGGCGGTCGGCAGCAAGGTGGGAGGGCAGGGCGCCACCTCCGTCGGCGTCGAGCCGGACGCGGCCGTCGGCTCTGCCGTTGCCGGCTCCGACAGCGCGCGCTTCGGCCAAGGCGCGCCGGACGGGCGGGACGCTCAAGAATTTCACGCCGCGGCACGTGTGCTGTTCGCGCGCCCGCTGGTGCCGTCGGCGCGCGCGGCCGTGCCCGCGGAAACGCGCGGTCGCCCCAACGACACCTTGGATTCCAATCAAGAGGTCGCGGATAAAGTGAGCTCGCTCTTGCATGCCTCCAGCGCCGGCGGCGACGTGGGGCCCGGAGTCGGCGGAGATCGCGGGGGCGGAGTGCCGGGCGTGTTCGGCACGAGCGGCCTCGGCTCGCGCTCATCCCCCAGCGGCGCCGCCTTCGGCAAAGACTTCGCAGACGATCCGGGTTTTTCGGGCTATTCGCGGGCGCTGCGCTCGCAGCTGTCACGCGTGTTGGCCAAAGCCTTCCCCGACTGGGCCATCGAGCAGGGCCGCGGTGGTCACGTGATTTTCGAGATGACCTTGAGCGCCGCCGGGAAGCCGACGGGGGTGCGCTTGGTGCGCCCGAGCGGCGTCGGCGAATACGATCAGAACGTGCTGCGCGCCGTGCGCGCGGTCGCTACCTTCGGCCGATTGCCGGAGGGCTTCGGCGCTCCGGCGCAGTTTCGGGTCAGCTGGGACGCGCTCAACCCCGTCGTGGGCCGCGAAGGTCCTGGCCCCGGCGGCCAACACCGCTGAGCGGTTGGCGCGCTGGTCGGCGCCGCGCTCACTTCACCTAGGCCGACGGCACGCTCACTTGACCCAGGTGGGCAACGCGCCCGCGCTGGGCAGCGCGATGTTTTGGTGCACGGCGAGCGCGATGGCGTCGGTGAGCTGGCGCATGGCCTTTTCGCACGGCGGCGTCGGGTGGGTGACCGAAGAGTCCCGGCAACCCTTCTTTTCAGCTTCGCGCGAGCGCGCGACCACCGAATTTTTGAGCAGCGCTTCCTGAAGCGAAGCGTCCAAGTACTTCCAGATGATGCGCGGGCTCTGCATGGGCGCAGGCACGTAGCTCACCAGCATCTCTTCGCGAATCGTGGCGCAGGTTCCGTCCCAACGCAGCACGTCCACGTCGGAGGGGCCGCTCACCTGCACGCCCCTCGCGCCGCCCGGTCCGCGCCGGCGCAGCACCACCAGCTCCTCTCCGAACTGCATCCACGCCTCGCTCTGATCGCCGCCGTGCGGGTTCACCGGTTCGACCCACTCGGCTTTCACGTACAGGTGTTGCCACGGCATCCGCCCTCCGAACATGAACAGCGGCAGATCGGGAAACTTGTGCTTGCACACCGCGTCTACGAACGCCGCCGGGGGCAAGCATTGAGCCGGGTCTGCGCACGCGCTGGGCACCTCTTGGGTGGTCTCGGCGCTCGGCGCAGGCGTCGGCGGAGGCGTGTCCGGCGTGGCGTTCACCGCCGTCACCTTCGCCGCGCTCGCCAGATGCTCGCTCGGTCCCGCCGCGGATGCGGGCGAAGCGCTCGGCAGCGGAGCGGGCGCACCCCCGCACCCCAAGAGCACGCTCATCGACCCCAACCCAACCATCAAAGAATGCCGCATCGTCATGGATCCGAACCCACAAGGGTCGGAGATGACGACGGCCGTTGTCCACGCTCTCGTAAGCCGGCGTGGATGGCGCCGTGGCCCCTACATGCGCAGCCGACGAGTGACAGCGCTGGCGCGGTGGGGAATCAGGATATTGGTGCCGAAGGGCGGACTTGAACCGCCGACACCGCGCTTATGAAGCGCGTGAAAGCTCCCATGACGTAGGCGGGCGCACGCGGGCACATGCTGAAACACCGGAAAAAATGCTCGAACATGGATTGACGCGCGCGGTTGCGGTGGGACACTCTAGGCCGACGTTAGGTACCCGCTCTGGTACCCGCTCCCGAAAGAGCGCCGAGTCGGCGGTTCAGCACCATGGCCAAGCGCAAGCGCATCCGGAGCCCGCACCCCGGCGTGGTGCTCATCCCGCCCGACCCCGAGCACGGCCACCCGACCTGGCGCGCGCGGTACGTGGACCCCGACACGGGGCGCAAGGTCAAGGTGCGCTTGGACCCGCTGGCAGTGCCGACCGCCGAGACGCGCCGTGACTGGGCCATCCGTAAGGCGAAGGCCCTCGCCAAGCGCCGGCTCGAGCTGGAGGGCGGTGCGCCGCGAGCGACGGGCACGGCACTACCAGCCGCGCTCGATCAGTACTTCAAAGACCATCCGCACCTCCGCCCGCGGACGCGGCAGATCTACAAGCGCGTGGCGGATGGGCTTGCCGCGTGGGGCGCCGGCGTTGGCGTGCGTTCCGCCGACGATCTCACCGGGCCTCGTCTGGTGGCGTTCCGTGCCGAGCTCGTGAAAGAAACCCGGCGCGTGCACGTGGAGGGCGGCAAGCGGGGCGAGCTGCAAGCGACGGACGCCCCGCGCTCGCCGAACACCATCAACTCGGACCTCCGCGCGATCGGCACCGTGCTCGGCTACTTGCGCCGGCTCGGGCTTCTGACGCGGCTGACGGCCGACGAACTCCGAGACGGTCTCAAGAAGCTCAAGGCGCCGCCGCAGCGAATCGACTACCGCAAGCCCCACGAACTCCAGAGGGTACTCGACGCGGCGTTGCGCCACGACGCTGCGACCTTTACGGCGACGCGCGACGAGCACGCCGGGCGAGGCGAGAAGGGAAGGACGGTGCGCTACACGCCGATCGCGCCGGTCATCGCGGCCGCCTTGATCACCGGAATGCGCTTCCAAGCCCTGATCGATCTCGATTGGAAGCACGTCGACCTCGACACGCGCGATCACGAGGGTCGCGTGGTCGGCGAGATCGTGCCGCCCGCCGGCAGCACGACGAAGCGGGCAGGGGTTATCGGCCTGGAGATCTCGCCGGCGCTGCGCAGGATGCTCGCGGCCATGCACCTAAGGAGCGGCGGTGTGGGGACGGTGTTCGGCCTAAGCCGGGAGGAAGCGAAAGCATCGCTTCGCCGGCTCGCGGCGGAGTACGGCGCTCCGGCGGGCTCTACCTGGCAGGCCTTCCGACGCACGTGCGGTTGCTACCTCACGAACGCGCCGGGCATCTTCGGGGCGGCGAGCGCGTACCGCAGCGCGAAACAGCTCGGACACAGCGTGCAAGTGGCTGAGCGCCACTACGTAGACGTCGTTCGCGGGATTCAACGCGACGCGCGCACGGTCGAAGCTGCGATGCAGATCGAGTCCGAGCTGTCGAAGATCATGACGGCTGTTGGCGTCCGGCCGGCGCTCGCTATGGCCGTCACTTGACGACTGGCGATTCGTAGGTCAAAGAAAAAGTGTGCTGCTCGTCACTTGCCCACAGTGGCTAGCTGCGCCCGGTGAGCCGTGCACGCGCGGATCGCTGAGCGGCCGTCGGCGCACCCTCGAACAGCCGCACCCGGCGCGCCTCCGCGAGGCCCGCGAAGCTACGGCGCCCACACTCAGCCCGGGCCAGCGTCTGCTAGCCCTTCGTCAACTATCATTCGAAAGCCAAACCACTACGACACGCTAACCAGCACAAGAAAAGCCGAGGCGACGGGGAAACCCCAAATAGCCGAGCCCGCGAAGCTCGGTGAAATAGCCAGCATCGATCGGTGTAGCGCGCAGTGCTCCTTCCCGGGAGTCTCGCAATGTCGCCCCATATCGATTGGATCGCCGAAACCGTCGCCGATCTTCCCCCGCTCGCCACTGCGGCCGAAGCCGCGAAGGCTTTGCGCACGAGCCCGCGCAATCTACGCCGACATGTCGCTGCAGGGCGGCTGAAGGCGCTCCGCGCCGAGGAGGCCGGCAGCTCGCGCGTACTCATTCCGCGTGCCGAGATTGCGCGCTTGGGCGAAGCCGTACCCTTCCGGGCTACTCGCCGCGAGCGGGGAGCGACTGCTCGGCGTCGCTGGCCACCTATCGGACGCGCAGGCGGACCGGTTGCGTGGAATTCGTTCATGCCTCGTCGCCGCCGTCGCTCTCCGCCTTTACGGGGAGCAGCTGCGCCATAAGACTTCTGTGCCATGCCAGCAGCGCCGCGTCATGCTCGAAGACCACGCCTGCGGGGGGCCCCTCGGTCTTTACTAGCTCCGACGTCCAGTTCTCGTCGGACGTAGCGCACAGCGCACCCGCGAACGGTTGCAGCTTCATGTGATCGGGAAAACCGATCATGGTCGGGAGCATTTTCACGGGCACCTCGGGCGGCCAATGCACCTCGTGAAGTCCGCTCACTGGCGCGAACATCCATCCGGGGTGAGGCCAATAGGCAATCATCAAGAGTACCCGGCCAAAACCCAGCGCAGCCTTGTATTGACCGCCAGCGCGAAGGCTTTCGTCGGTCAGTTCTGGGGCGCGATCTAACAGCTGCCAGAACCGACCGAGGTAGGTGCGCTTCTTCATGAACAGAGGCTCGTTCAGCGAGGT
This sequence comes from Myxococcales bacterium, assembly GCA_040348565.1. Taxonomy (GTDB): domain Bacteria; phylum Myxococcota_A; class Polyangia; order Polyangiales; family Polyangiaceae; genus PMG-095. The sequence continues at coordinate 9,673 of JBEQSW010000425.1, forward strand.
ACAGATGAACACGCAACCCGTTGGAATTCCCTGCTCGTTTCTTACCCATCTTCCGTGCTCGTTCGGCACCACCTTTGCTCCCGTGTCCGACTCGGAGAGCACGGATGCCGTCTTCAGTGTCCATCGCGCCAAAGTGGCGAGCTCCTCCTGACTCAGGTTCTTCACACTGCGGGAGCCCAAGATGAGCGGCGTCAGGATTGCGTCGCGCACTGCAAGCTCAAGCTGGTTCATCCAACCGCCATTGCAGCTGCGACAGGTTTCACCGAGCACGCGCCTATCGTTGACGAGCGTCCTGCTGACCTTCGTTGTATGGGCCGTCGGGGCATCGACGTGGCCGACAGCTAAGTCTGCGTCAACAGGTCCAACCATCACCTCGGTTGTTGTCTCGAACCTGATATCGAGGAGGTTTAGGAGCCATCTCGGTACGCCGTGCTCCTCCGATCTCCCTGTGGGCCGGGTTTTCTCGTCGTAGCCCTTCTTAAGGATCTCAGCGTCGCAGTAGCGGCAAGTTTCCAAGGTTCCAAGCCTAGGTCCCGCGCCGAGTCGCGTGTTTGGTAGTTTTTCTCGTCCGTCGCCGCGCCTGTTGCGGTGCGCGCCCCTAGCGCCGCTGCCTCGCCAGCCGCTTGGCCTCCCGCTCGCTCGGCTCTGCGCTTTCGTCGACCGTTGCGAAGGCCGAGACCACGAGCGGCTTCACGGCCACATAGGCGTCAAGGATGCCGCCCATCCGGCGCGTGGCGACCTCGGCGAGCTCCCACGCCTGGCGGTGCCCGCGCGAGCCCGGCTTGCTCGAGTTGCTCCGGCGCGAGCTACCCCGCCGATGGTCTCGACAAGCCGCGAGCTTCGCTCCACATACAGACGAAGCTCGGACAGGCTTCGGCGCGACCCGTCTCGGTCAAGTAGAACGTCAAGGCCCATTGGTCGTCGCGAGTGGCTTGAAACGTGGGCCGTTGGGGACGTACGTAGCGGCTCGACCGGCCAACGCGAGCCCGTAACTCAGCCAAGCGCGACGCCCGCCGTTCGGACTTCTCCGGTCCCTCAGGCTTGCGGCGGCCTAACACCTGAGCTCTTGTCGATCATTTCTTTGAACTGAGCGCAGACATCCGACCCTACAGTGACGGTTACTCCACCATCCGCGGCGTCACAAACACTTATTGGAGCAGAGGACCCCACGTCAACGCGAGAAAAGGTCGCAACGATCTCTCCGTCGCGTTCCACGAGCACGTGGCTGCAGACATAAGACGCCCCGCCGAATCTATCCGGTCCGAGTTCGAGGTGTGTCGGTACAGGGATGTGCGGCGCGGCTATCACGTAGGTCTCGGGCTCGTCCCTGCGTGCCAACGTGACGTGAGACAGCTTCCCCCTGGAAATATCTGTAGCAAAGGGCGGAGAATGGTCATGTCACTTGCCGAAACCCACCAACGTTCATCCCATTGCCTCGAAGACGAGCGCCGAAGCTGGCGCCGGGCTGGAGACTTCGCCGAAGCGCACGCGGCGTAACTTCACCGCCGCCGAGAAACTGCGCATCCTGGCCGAGGCCGACGCCTGCACCGCCCGTGGTGAGCTCGAGGCGC
>JBEQSW010000470.1:0-4634 GCA_040348565.1 Myxococcales bacterium
CCTTCGCAACTGGCGCGCAGCGGGCGGCCAGATCGTCTTTGGTCACGCGCAGGACGTAGCGAACCGACTTGGTCAGCGCTGCGCCGTTGTGGACCACGAGCGAGACCGTTGCGCTACCGGCCCCGAGCTTGAGCCAGGTGCTGCCATTGCGCGGAGTCGCGCGGACGCGGTGATTCGTTACACCCGCACCCGTCACCACGAGCTCGATCAGATCGGCCGGCACCTCCGAGCCGAGCTCCACGCTCACGAACACCTCGGTCGCTTGCGGTACGTCGAAGGCGAAGCTGTCCACGTCGACGACGCCGGTCGCGGCCGTGAAATGATTCACGTCGAGCTGACCGCAGACCGCCACACCCGTGTCGGCTTTCTGTGACGTCGGCTCGGCGGCGCCCGTCTGCACGGGCACCGCAAAGGCGTTGCCGGCGTCGTTGCTTTCCACGTAGCCCTCGCAAGCCGGCATGCCGGTTCCGCCAGCTTCACCGCCCAGCGAGCCGTCACCGCCGAGTGCGGAGCTGCCGCTGGAGCTACCGCCGAGCGGCGTTTCATTCGGCGTGCCGCCGTCCTCGCCCGAACCCCCGCCGCCCAGCAGCTCGCCCCCGGCCGCGCCGTCCGCCGGGGCGCCGCCCGTGGCGTTGCGACCGGCAGCGGTACCGCCCATGGCTGCACCCGCGGTGCCAGCCGCACCGTCGAGCGCCGGATTCACCTCCAAGCCGCCGACCACGCAGGCCGTAGCAAGCAACCCCAAGGCAACCAGTAGTTGTCGGGCCGCCGCCTTCACCGCGCCACCCGTTCCCGACTCACCTGCGAAACCAGACTCACCCTGGCATTCGTAGTAGAAATTCTGACTCCGGTGCAAGGTGTCCCAATGGCGGTCGAAAACCCTTGGCACAATCCGCAAAAACAGGAGCTGTGGCCGACCGGCGTGGCACTTTGGACGGGCTGCTTCGCGACGAGAATGCGTCTATCGTCCGCGCCATGAGCAGTGAAAGCTATCACGAGCCGGCCGAGCTTCTGTCCGAGGGCGCGCGCGATCAGCACCGCGCCATCGTGTCGCTTCGCGAAGAGCTGGACGCGGTCGATTGGTATGCGCAGCGCGCCGAAGCCACCGCCAACGCGGAGCTGCGCGCCATCTTGCTGCACAACCGCCGTGAGGAGATCGAGCACGCGATGATGGTTCTCGAGTGGATACGCCGCAACGACGCGACCTTCGCCGAAAATATCGAAACCTACATTGGCTCGTCCGGGCCCATCACGGGGCTGGAGGCCGCGCAGCAGGCCGGCAACGGCGACGCCGCCGGCGCGGCTGCGCCTCGCGGCGCAACCAGCTCGACCTCGCTCGGTATCGGCAGCCTGAAGGGAGGCCGCTGATGGATCTCCTCAAACGCGAGCTGGCTCCGATCACCAGCGAAGCTTGGGAGCAGATCGACGAAGAGGCGCGGCGCGTGCTGCGCTTGCACCTGGCCGGCCGCAAGCTGGTCGACTTTTCCGGTCCTCACGGTTGGCAGCTCGGCGCCGTCAACACCGGCCGACTCAAGCAGATTCAACAGACGGCACCCGACACGGTTGCGCACGCCATCCGCGACGTGCGCCCGCTCGTCGAGCTACGCAGCAACTTCGTGCTCGAGCCGCTGGAGCTCGACTACGCCGCGCGCGGTGCGGTGGATTTGAACCTCGACGCGGTGATCGCCGCGGCCGAGCGCATCGCGCGCGCAGAAGATTCCGCCATTTTCCGCGGTTTCGACGCGGGCGGCATCGTGGGCATCATTCCCGCAAGCCCGCATCAGCCCATCGCGGTCAACAGCATCGGTGAGTGGCCGCGCGCGGTCAGCCGCGCCAAAGAGGTGTTGCGTCTCGCCGGCGTCAACGGCCCCTACGCGCTAGTGGCGGGACCGAACGCCTACGCCGAGCTCACCGCCGAGGGAGACGACGGCTACCCGCTGCGCAAGCGGCTGGAAGAAACCATCGCCGAAGGCTCGCTGGTCTGGGCGCCCGCGCTCGAAGAAGGCGCCGTTCTGCTTTCCAAGCGCGGCGGCGACTACGAGCTCACCGTCGGGCAAGACCTATCGGTCGGCTACACTCGGCACGACAAGGATCAAATCGAGCTCTACATCACCGAGTCGTTCACGTTCCGGGTGCTCGAAGACAAAGCCGCAGTGCTGTTGCGACGGCAGACCTAGCCTCGAAAGAATCCAGGCAAGAAGCCTAGAGATAACGTGAGGTTAGCCACCGAGCTGGTGGCTCTCGCGCATCTTTCGTTGAACGAATCGAGCCGTCGGGTGTTCGTTGGCAGGACCGCTGCTACGGGCGGACACCTCGATGGCACCCTTTCCCAAGCTCAGAGCGCTTCCGGCTCCTCCGCACGAGGGCCCCGCGCTGCCCGCCCTCGGCGACGAGGAGCTCATGCTGCTCACGCGCGCTGGCTCCCGCGATGCCTTTCGCGCGCTCGTGGAGCGCTACCTGACTCGGGTCGTGAGCTATTGCACCAAGTTCACGGCCGATGCCGTTGCCGGCGAGGAATTGGCGCAAGACGTCTTCTTGCAGCTCTGGAGTAGCCGCGAGCGCTATCGACCGCAAAGTCCGTTCACCGTGTTCCTGTTCACGATCGCGCGCAATCGCTGCCGCAACCATAAGCGCTGGTGGCAGCGCCTCCTCCCCCGCCTCGCCGATGGCCCGCACGCAGCCGATGGCGTCATCACCACCGAGCCATCGCAGCTGGAGGCGATGCTCAGCCTCGAACGACGACGGTTGGTACACCAAGCGCTCGGGGCTCTGCCGGCCAAGCAGCGTGAGGCGCTGCTCCTGCGCTTCGAGCAAGAGCTGAGCTACGAAGAGATTGCCAGCGTGGTGGGCTGCCCCGAAGGCACCGCTCGCACGCGCGTGTTTCACGGTATGCGCGAGCTGCGCTCGTTGCTGGCGAAGGAGGAGCCATGACCCGGCGCTGCCCGAGCCCCGACGAGCTCATGCGGCTGTTGGACGGGGAAATCACCGAAAACCGCGCAACACTTCTGCGTGAGCATGTGGGTGGCTGCAGCTCTTGTCGTGACCAGCTGTCGCGGGAACGACAGTTGCTCGCGGACATCGCTGCCCCGCGGCCCGACGTCCCCAGCTCGGCGCTGGTCTCGCGCATCATGGAGAGGGCCACGGACATGCCCATGCGCGCGACGTGGCGTTCCAAGGCTCTTCGAGCCAGCTTCGTAGCGGCGGCTTGTGGCGCGCTGGCAGTGCTGCTGCTCGGGGGCCTGGGCAGCGGGAACCGGGTCGACACCGAGTTCCACGCGCGGGGCGGCGCCCGCGTGGGCCTGTCGCGCTACGTCTCGGCCACGCTCGTCCGCGCCGACCGCGGCATGCAGCGGCTCGAAGCCGGCGCGCGGGTAGCGCCCGATACCACCTACGGCATGAGATATCGAAACTTGAAGGCCGATCCCGTTTACCTTTTGTGCTTCGCGGTGGACGCCAAGCAGGAAATCCATTGGTTGTACCCGGCCTATCTCGATCCGAAGCAGGATCCACCCGCGCTGGAGCTGGCGGCGGCCGCGGCCGAGGTCGTGCTTCCGGAGTCGGTCATGTTGGAGCAGCCGGCCCCGGGTAGTCTGCGCTTCATCAGTATCCTGTCGACCAAAGCCGAGCCGGTCTCGAGCATCGAACGGCTGGCGCCGGGGGAGCTGCAAACGGCAGCGCTACGGCAGCGCTTTCCGGCCGCGGTCGTGAACGAGCTGTCCGTCGAAGTGGCGGCCTCACCATGAGACGGTTCTTGCTTCCGTTGTTGGTGCTGGTCGCGTTGACCAGCGCGGCGCCGGCCCTGGCCGCGCACGCCTTCGTGCTGATCGTGACCAACAATCGCAGCCTAGAGCTTGGACGCCCCGAGCTGCAGTACGCCGACGACGACGCGGCGAAGTACTACGAGCTGTTTCGCACGGTCGCACCGGGCGGGCAGCTGCAGCTGTTGACCGAGCTCGATGGCGACACGGAGCGCCTCTTTCCCGGGCTGAAAGACGTGGCCACGGCGCCGACCAAACGAGCCGTCGCGGCCGCGGTCAGTCGTATCGCCAGCGACGTCGAGAAGGCGCGACGCGATGGACAAGAGGCCGAATTTTACTTCATCTATGCCGGGCACGGCGACATCGACGGCGGGCGCGGGTTTCTCGAGCTCAAGGACGCGCGCTTCTACTCCGACGATCTCGAGGCACTGCTGAAGAAGATCCGAGCCACGCACTCGCACGTGATCGTCGACAGCTGCAATTCGTTCTTCGTCATCAACGCTCGCAAGCCGGGCGGGCGGCGCTTTGCGACGCCCAAGGACGCGGCGCAGAGCCTGAGCAAGCGCTTGCCGAACGTGGGCGTATTTCTGTCGACGAGCGCCGAGGCCGACGTCTTCGAATGGTCGGAGCTCCAGTCCGGCATCTTCAGTCATGCCGTGCGCTCGGGGCTGAGCGGAGCCGCCGACGCCGATGGCGACGGTTCCGTGAGCTACGCCGAGCTGCGAGCCTTCGTCGACATCGCAGCGTCGGGAGTCAAGAACCCGAGCTACCGACCCAAGGTCTTCGCGCGCGGCCCCGGTGGGGACGATCGTCTCGCTTTGCTGCCGGGCCGCTTCGGTCGAACGGCGCAGCTTCAGGTCGATGCCGAGCGACACG
>JBEQSW010000040.1:0-4246 GCA_040348565.1 Myxococcales bacterium
CTTGCGAAGGCACGGAGCGCAAGGACAGCAGCATCAGCGCCTCGAACAGCAAGCTGAGCAGAATCACGATTGGCAGCAACGCTTCGTAGCGATTTTGCCAGGGCTTGGCTCGAAACAGCGCCGGCAGACACGGCAGCATGATGCCGGGCACCAGGAACCACAGCCAACGCTCGAGCTCCGCCTCGCGGCTGCGCTTGCGAAACCACGACAGCAAGCCGATGCCCGCCGCGCCGCCGACACCCAGGCCCGCCAGCAGCAACGTGAGCATGAGCTTGCGCTCGGCCACGCCCCGCGTGTTGTTGATCAGAAAGTCAGGTACCCAGGCCGACTTGATCGAAAGCTGGGCCCAGCTCGACAGCGCCAGTCCGAGCAGCGCGCTAATTGCGAGCACCCGCGCCGTGATCGCCCACGGGTGCTGGTCGAAAAGTGGGGCCGGCTCGTCTTGGGGCTCGGGGGCGGCCTCTGGGGCCGAATCGTCGTCGTCGGTCTCGCCGTCGTCGGTCTCGCCGTCGTCGGTCTCGTCGTCGTCGGTCTCGTCGTCGTCGGTCTCGTCGTCGGTCTCGTCGTCGTCGGACTCTTCCGATTCGGTGGGCCCCTCGGCGTTCTCGCCAGCGGGGCTGCCGTGCCCGGCGCCGTCCACCGCGGGCTGGGGCGCGTTCTCGGCCGGCGTGGCGGGGCTGGGGTCCGCGGGCGCGGCTACGGCCGCCGGCGCGGATTCATTAGACGTCTCCGCAGTCGTTTCCTTGGATTCGCCCACCACTTCGTCGTCCTTGGACCCAGCCATCTCGCCGCCGGGTCTACCACGAGCGCCCTCGGAATAGACGGGGGACGGCGGGCGCTTGGGGGCCCAATCCCTTCGGCCGAGCGGGTGGCGCTGTGCTGCCCCAGCAGAAAGGCGGGGAATGCCGAGGTGCAAATGGGCTGTCGTTCCTGGCAGGCCGGGGGGCGACCGCGTACGCTTGGGTGAGCATGATTCGACGACTGCGGCTCACCGCGGCCGTCACCCTGGCGGTGATGGGCCTCACGGCACCCGCCGCCGCCTTCAACCCCGCCGGGCGCTCCAAGAAGCCCAAGCCCGAGCAAAAGGGGCCGAAACCGAGCGCTCCTGCCCGACCCGCCGCGGACAAAGCGCCGACGCCCAGCAAACCGCCGGCCGCCGCTGATTCTACGGCCAAGCCCGAAGGACCCAACCGCGAGGCGCTGATCGCCCGCTACCTCGGCATCGTGCTGGCCCAACCGGGCGCCGAGTTCCCGCTCGAGCGGCTGGCCCAGCTCTACCGTGAACGCGACGGAAACCTCGAGCAGCTGATCGCCGAGCTCGGCGCGCGCGCGGTCAAGGACTCGTCACCGTACAGCGCGCTGGTCGCGCTCGGCGGAGTCTACAAAAAAGACTCTCAACCCGAGCGGGCCATCGCCACCTTGGAGCAGGCCATCGCCAAGGAGCCCAGTAACCCAATCGGGTTATTGTCGCTGGCCCATCTGTACGCCGAGCGTGGAGATAAGCCGGCGTCGCGCGCGCGCTTGGAGCAAGCCCTGCCCTTCGTCAAAGACGCGCCCACGCGCGAGCAGCTGCTGCGCACGCTGATGGGGCTGTGTTTGGACGAGAAGGACTTCACGCGGGCCAAGCAGGTGCACGAGCTTTTGTTGGCCGCCACCCACGGCTCGTTCTTCGTGCGCGCCGAGCTGCCGCGTGAGCTGGCGGCGCGGGGAGAGCTGACGCGCGCTGTCACCGAGTACGAGGCGGTGGTGCGCGCCGCCGCGGGCGACAACCGCGTCTTGGCGCCCGCGCTCGTCGACTTGGGGCGCACGCTGTCGCAGGCAGGGCGTGACCCAGAGGCGCAAGTGGCGCTCGACCGCGCCCTCGTCATCGCCCCCAGCGAGTCGGGTGCGCGGCGCCAAGTGCTCGAGGCGCTGGCGGAGATCTATCGGCGCTCGGAGCGGTTGCCGGCGCTGGTCGAGCGCTTGGCCAAGCAGGCTTCCGGTGTCGAAGAGCTGAAGCTGCTGGCGCAGCTGTACGAAGAGACCGGCCAAGTGGAGAAGGCCTTGGCCACCCACCGCAAGGTGCTGGCTCGCGACGCGAAGGAGGTAGGCACGCGCTTGCGCGTCGTGCACCTGCTGGAGGTACGGGGCGAGCTGGACTTGGCCATTTCCGAGTACGAGGCCTTGATCAAGAGCGCGCCGCGCAACCCCGACTACGTCTTCCGTCTGGCCGAGGCGCTGTTACAGCGGGGTGATCGCAAGCGCGCCTTGAGCGAGCTTGCGGCGCTGGAGGCGCGCTCCGGCAGCGACGAAGAGACGCTCACCGCGCTGGTCGATTTTTACGAACGCATGGAGGAGAAAGACCGCGCGCTTTCGCTGCTCACGCGGCTGGCCGGCAGCGGTACGCAAGATCCGGAGCACGTGGTGGAGCTGGGGGCTCGCTATTGGGAGCAAGGCGACAAGAAACGCGCTGTCCAGACCTGGCAGCGGCTGCGCACGTTGCTGCCCGACCGCGCGGAGGGGCTGCTTCGTTTGGGCGAGGTGTACCTGGAGCACGACATGTCCCAGGAGGCGTTGGAGACGCTGGCGGAGGCGGTCAAGCACGAGCCGAAGCAGGCCAAGGTGCGTCGCGCCTACGCGGTCGGGTTGGAACGCGTCGGTGCGGCCGCCGGTGGTCGCGACGGCCAGCGGCTGACCTACGAAGAGGCGCGCAAGATTTGGGAGCAAATCTTGCGCGATTCACCGGCGGACGCCAACGTTGCTCGCGAAGCGCGCCAACACATCGTCACGTTGCTGAGCCTGACCGGACAATTGGCGCCGCGCCTGGCGCTGTTGGAGCGCAAGTTCGCGGCCGAGCCGGCGGACATGGAAGCCGGACGGCTGCTGGCCGAGGCCCACGTTCGGCTTCGCCGCTACGAAGACGCCGAGCGCGTGCTGCGCCGGCTCACGCAGCTGTCGCCCGGCAACGTCGAAGATCTGACCCGGCTCGAGCGCGTGCTGGTGCTCGGGCGCAAGCTGGAAGCGGCGTTGGGCACGCTAGACAAGCTGGTGAAGCTCGATCCCAAGCGCGCGCGCGAATACTACCAACGCATGGCCGGCTACGCCGCCGAGCTGTACCAAGACGATCGCGCCTTGGGCTACGCCGCGCGCGCGGTGGAGCTCGGGCCGGACGACGCCGAGGGCCACAAAAAGCTCGGCGAAATGTACGAAAAGCGCCAAGACGCGCCGCGCGCGGTGGCCGAGTTCCGCAGCGCCATCGCCAAGAACGAGCGGCTGTTCCCGGTGTACCTCGAGCTCGCGGAGCTGCTGGTCGGCCAGGGGCAGCTCGACGAAGCCGACCAGTTGTTTCGGCGCGTGGTGCGTTCGTCGCCCGACGAAGAGCTGGTGTACAAGGCGGCGCGCCTGTCGATGCAGCTGAATCTGGGCCGCGGCACGCTCGATTCGCTGGAGAAAGATCTGCTGCCGATCGCGCTCGGCAACCCGGAGCGCCCGATCTTTCGTCGCCTCCTGGTCGAGGTGTACGGCGCGTTGGCGTACCCGTTGTTGCACAAATCCAAGAGCCCGGTGGCGGCCGAGGCGGAAGAAGCGCGCGCGGCGCTGCGCAAGCTGGGCGAGCGCGCGGTGAAGCCGCTGCTCGACGCCCTGTCCGACCCGCGCGAAGCGCAGCAGCAAGTCGCCATCACCCTGCTCACGCACGTCGGCAACAAAGACGCGGCATCGTCGCTGTTCGCTTACGCGAGCGGCACGGCCGATCCGGAGCTGCGCGCGAGGGCGATGGTGGCGGTCGGCACGCTGCGCGACGGGCGCCTCGAACAAAAGCTGGCCGAGCTCTTGCTGACGACCGACAAGGGGCGCCTCAGCGACAGCGATCCGGTCAGCGTCGCGGCGGCCTGGGCGCTCGCGCGTTTGGGCAGCAAGAGCTCGCTCGTGCCGTTGGAAAAGCTGGCCGCCGGCGACAGCGCAAACCTGCGCGCCCTGGCCGTGCTGGGTTTGGGTCGCCTGGCAGATCCGCGCGCGATTCCGCAGGTGCAGAAGCTGTTGCGCAGCCCTGACGCAGGCGCCCTACCGCGCGCCGCGGCGGCGTTCGCGGCCGGCGCGCTGGGCCTGCGAGGCGAGGCCGAGACGCTCACGGAGCTGTCGCGCGACCCAGATCCGACCGTGCGCGCTCAAGCCATTTTGGCCTTGGCGCGCCTCAAGCTGGAACCGGCAGCCTCCGCGATTGCCGAAACCCTCACGGAGCCTGCAGCCGAGCTCTCGCGCGCCGCGG
>JBEQSW010000386.1:0-3231 GCA_040348565.1 Myxococcales bacterium
GGCACGCTGGCGACGACGCTGGGAACGGGCGGAGGCGGCGCGCGGCGCGTGGGCGACGCGGTCGGGGTGCTCGAACCGCGCCCGTGCTGCCGCACGCCTTTCACCACCGCCGCCACGACCAGCCCCGACACGACGAGCCAAAACAGCAACATCAGGCGAGCGGAAGGCGAGACAACCTTGGACACGGGGCAGGCTTCTTGTTAGCAGGCCTCGCGCTCCTGCAAACTGCGTTTCCGACATGTCCGGCCTGATCTGCCCTCACCAGCCCAGCTGCCCCGGCTGCCCGCGCCTGGCGGAGTCGGGTTTGCCGGCGGAGCCACTGGCTCGGTTGCAGGCGCTGGCCGCGCAGGCGGGGGCGCCGGCGCCGCTCGTGCACGAAAGCCCACCCACGGCGTTTCGGCATCGCGCGCGCCTTGCCATTCGCGGTCGCGCCGACGCGCCCAAGCTCGGCATCTTTCAGGCCGGCTCGCATCGCGCGGTGCACATTCCGCGTTGCCTGGTGCACCACCCGGTGATCAATCGCGTGGCCGCCGGCGTGCGCGACGTGCTGGCTCAGCATCGCGTTCCCACGTACTCGGACGCGGCGCACGCCGGCGTCGCACGCTACCTACAAGTCGTCGTCGAGCGAGAGAGCCAGCGCGCCCAAGTCACGCTGGTCACGAACGACTCTACGCCCGCTCGACTGGCCGACGTCTTCGCCGACTTGCAGCAAACGCTGGCGGAAGACCTGCACAGCTTGTGGTGGAACGGCAACCCCGAGCGCACCAACACCATCTTGGGCCCGCACTGGCAGCACCTGCACGGCGCGCCCCACGTGACCGACCACTCTGGCAATGCGCGCATCTTCTATCCGCCCAGCGCCTTCGGTCAGAGCAACCTCGAGCTGGCGATGCAGCTTGCCGCGCGCGTTCGCGAGCTCGGTCGCCCGTCACAGCGCATCACCGAATTTTACGCGGGCGTGGGCGCCATCGGCTTGGGCCTAGCCGAAGTGGCGTCCGCGCTGCGACTGAACGAGCTGGGCGATGGCTCGCTTGCCGGCTTGGCTCACGGCGTCGCGGCTCTGCCCGACTCCGTCCAAGCGAAGGTCAGCGTGCATCCGGGTGCTGCCAGCGCCCACGCCCGGCTGGTCGCCGAAAGCGATTTCGTGATCGCCGATCCACCTCGCAAAGGGCTCGATCCCGAGCTCACCCAGGCGCTGAACGAGTCGCCACCCCAGCGCTTGGCTTACGTCTCCTGCGACATCGATTCGTTCGAGCGCGACGCGGCTCAGCTGCTCCAATCGTTCCGACTCAGCAGCCTGGAGGCTTTCGACCTGTTCCCCCACACCGAGCACCTCGAGACGTTGGCTGTTTTCGAGCCGCGCTAGCCCCATTTCTGGGCTGATTCAGTAATCCTTTCGGGTGGTTGAAGTCACTGCTGCGGTTCCGGCCCCCGCCTTGACAGATACCTCTAAAGTTTCAATAATTCGTGAAAGCGGACCGCCGCTTCACGTTGATGACGCAGCCAGAGTCCGTTGATCGCACCCTCCATCTCTTGGAGCGAGGTCTATCCGAAGCCGCCAGCTCGAAGACCCTCCAATGGCTGAGCGTGCCTGCACCGTTGTTGCAAGCCGAATCGCTGCTCGCGGCCGAGCCGCACGCCGACGCTTGGTACTGGGCAAGCGGGCGCGATCAAGAGTTCGTCGGCATCGGCGTAGCCAAGCGACTCAGCGGTACGGGACCTGGGCGCTTCGATAGCATCGACCGACAGCTGCAAGAGCTGTGGAGCTCGCTCGAGCCGCACGCTTCCGTCGACGCCGCCGCTCCCGAGCCGCGCGTGGTCGGCGGCTTCGCCTTCCAGACCGGGCGCTCGCGCCAGACACCCTGGGACGGCTTCGGTGAAGGCCAACTGGTGCTGCCGCGCCTGACGTACACGCGGCGAGAAGATCGCGCCTGGCTCACCTTGGCCGCGGCTCCGCAGGAGCTGGCTTCGGCAGCCGAGCGCGCGCGTTTTTTGAACGAAGCTTCGCAGCTCGTGGCCGCCGCCAGCCGTGGTCAGCAGCCGGAGCTGGAGACGCTGCCGGGGCCGTTCGAGCTGGCCGAGCGCAGCGCTGACGAGTGGAGAGAGCAGATCGCGCAGGTCAAGCGCGCCATCGCCAGCGGCTCATTCCAAAAGGTCGTGCTGGCGCGTCGCGTCTTGGTGCGCTTCGCCCGCGAGCTGTCGCCGGCTAGAGTGTTGTCGCGGCTGCGGGAAAGCGGCCCCAACGCCCCGCGCTTCGCCTTCCGCGTCAACGGCGCCACCTTCATCGGCTCGCCACCCGAGCGTTTGCTGGCCAAAACCGGCCTGCGCATCGAGACCGAAGCGGTGGCCGGCTCACTGCCGGCCAGCGACGCCGGGGCGGCCGAGCAGCTGCTGAGCGACGCCAAGCTGCTCGCCGAGCACGCGCCCGTCGTGCAAGACCTGCTCGAACGGCTGCGCCCCGTCGCTGACCTGCAGCCGCTGCCAGAGCGGCCGTTTGCACATCGCGCGCGTCACATCTTGCATCTGAAGACGCCCATCAGCGCCACTTTGCGCCAGCCCGAGCGCGCGCTGTCGCTGCTCTCGCGCATTCATCCCACCCCTGCCGTCGGCGGCTACCCCACCGCGCCCGCGCTCAGCTTCATCGCCGAGCACGAGCCTGACGAGCGCGGTTGGTACGGCGGTCCCATCGGCTGGATCGATTCGAAAGACAACGCCGATTTCGCCGTCGCGCTGCGCTCGGGCGTGATCGCGGGCAAGCTGGCCCATCTGTACGTGGGAGCGGGCATCGTCAGCGGCTCCGACAGCGAGAGCGAGCTGCAAGAGACGGGCTGGAAGCTGAAGGTTTTGCTCAGCGCGCTCGGTTGAAGCGCGCCGAGCGAACGTTCTGACCTCAACGCTCGGGCGGCACTGAGCCGAGCGGAGGCGGAATCACGCTGCCCAGCTGGCCCGTCGTGATCCAGAGCAAAGCGTCGCGCAAGAGCGGCACCGAGTTGGTGGTGAGCACCGACTCGACGTGGAACTGGAAGCTGCAAAAGCGCTCTGCTCGCAGCGCCGTGACGCGGCCGTCCGGCTCGCTGGCAATCTCGACGCCTGCCGGCGCCTGGTCCGGCCGGCGCGCGAAGAACGTATTGTAGAAGCCGACCGGCTCGCGTCGGCCGAACAGATCGATCGACTTTTGAACGCCCTGGAGCGGCGGATCCGTCGGCTCGACCCGCATGCCCAGGCGGTGAC
>JBEQSW010000528.1:0-7252 GCA_040348565.1 Myxococcales bacterium
GTGAAGAGCCAGTGGGTGGCACGGGCGAGGTTCCGGCTGCCGGCATGGGCGGCATGGGCGGTTCCGGCGAAGTCGTAGAACCCGAGTGCAGCGACGTCTATGCCGACCGCCCGGAGGGCAAGAAGGAAATTCCGCACGACGCCGACGGCAACATCACGAGTGATCACCTGACGTCGGACACGATCTGGACCCTCGGTGGGCGCTGGTTCGTCAAGCCGGGTCACACGCTCACGATCGACCCGTGCACGCTGGTCGAAGCCACCGGCAAGCCCAACGCTGGCGCTCTGTTCGTCCCCCAAGACGCCAAGATTCACGCTGTCGGCACGCCGAACGCGCCCATCGTTTTCACCACCGAGTCGCATCAATACGAGGCCGGCGCGCCCTGGGGCGGCCTGGTCCTGATCGGCAAAGCGCCGGTCGCGCGTCTCAACGAGACGCCCGGGTATACGCGCACGTACGAGGGCTACAACGACCCGCGCACGCAATTCGGCATGGCCGACCCGGCCGATTTCGACGAAAACGACAGCAGCGGTGAAGTGCAGTACGTCCGCGTCGAATTCGGCGGTGACATCATCGTCGCCGACAAGGAAATCAACGGCGTTAGCTTCTGCGGCGTCGGCGCTGGCACGACCTTCGACCACGTGATGGTCAAAGACCAGCAGGACGATTGCTTCGAGTGGTTCGGTGGCACCGTCAACGCCAATCACTTGATCTGCCAAAACTCCGGTGACGACATGTTCGACACCGATCTCGGCTTCCGCGGTCACTTGCAGTACCTGTTCGGTCGCAACTTGGTCGAAGGTACCTCGAGCGATCCGAACGGCTTCGAGTGGGACGGCGACCAAGACGATCTGCTCGCGCCCGACACGGAGACGTCGGTGCCTTCCGTCTCCAACGTCACGCTGTGCGGCCTGAACATGGCCGGAACCGCGGTCAGCTACGGCGGCATCCTCCGCCGCAGCATCGGCGACGGTACCTCCATTTTGAATGCCATCTTCACCGGCTTCGACAACGGCATCGACCTGCGCAACCAGGTGGGCACGAACGCGGCCCCCTACGTTTCGCTCACGAACAGCCTGTTCTTCGGCCAACTGCTCTCGGACGGCCAGAGCGCGACCGACGACGACAGCGTGCCGGCGACCGGCTCCGACAAGGCGCTCAAGGGCGACAACGGCTTCATCGAGAACACCTGGCTGAACCTCGCTGCCAGTGCCAACACGCTCGGCGGCGACGCTCCCGACGGCTTCGATTGCTACAGCGAAGTGCCGAAAGCCGCCAAGCCAGCCGTCACCGGCGGAACGCCCGGCAGCGGCTTCGACAAGACCGCCAAGTTCATCGGCGCCGGCGACTTCGCCGGCAACGGCTGGGACTCTGGCAGCTGGATCGAGTGGAAGTCCGAATAACTAGCGACACGAAACTAGGTTAGTTGCATCGATTCGGGATGTTCGCGTCAGCGGGCATCCCGAATTGCTTTTTGTGGGATTGCCGGGCCGCCGCCGCCGCGCGTGTCAGATGCTGGCAGGGCTCGAATCCGGCTGGAGTTTCTTCGAGAGCCGCCCTTTGCCGATCTTCGCGACCCTTCGCTGCCTAACAGCAGTTTTAGTAACTAACTGATAAGATTGCGTTTATCGGGTATTGGCTCAGAAATCGGCCGATCGGATCAGCCGATTGTTCGCCGGCATCAGCGTTCTGCGGATGGCGCGCCCGCAAGAGCCGCAGCGGTGGAGCCCGCGCTGAACGGTTCAGCCCAGCACGAGCTGGAGCGCCAACATGCAGAGCAAGGCGACGCCGGCATAGCCGGTCATCATTTTGAGCTGGTGTCGCTCGAGCGTCTCTAGCTCGCCAAAAGCGCTGAAAACGCTAGCGTGGGCGAGGCGACGGCTGCGGAGCCTATCGATGGGGAACTGGATGAGCTTGCCCATGACCCAGTCAGTATGGGCCCGTGGGTTGAAAGTGACAAGTAGGTGACTAACAGGTCCCTTTTATGACAGCCGCGAGCGATGTGGGTGTCTAGGCACCCGACCGTTGCTCCCAAAGCCTGCGCCTGGGCGATCAGTTCTCCTCGCCGTATCTGACGGCCGCGGCCTCGAGCTCGAGCAGCCTGGCGCGCTCGCGCTCGCTGAAGTTGTCCCCCGCCAGTAGAACGGCGACACGGTAGGCCGCGACGGATGCTTTCCAATCGCCGCGTCGGGCCAGCAGCGCCGATCCGAGCGCGTAGCAGTCGAAGCACGAAGAATCCAGCCGCACGGCGCGCGTCATCAGCTCTATGGCCTGGTCGACCTGCTCCGTGCTCCCGAGGTAGCTGCCGAGCACCAGTAATTGGGGCGGGGTGAGCTGGAACTTGCTCAGCCTATGTGCCAGCTGGGCCTTCGACACGTGCAGCTCTTGCCCGCTGATGAGGGAGTATTCGAGCGCCGCGGTGAGCACTTTGGCTCGCATCGGCGCCAGGCGCAGCGCGTGCTCCAACGCAGCGCGAGCGACATCTGGCTCGTGCGCTTGGAGCGCCACCGTCGCTTGCGTCACGAGCGCATCGAGGGAGCGCGGGTCGAGCTTCAAGGCGGTCGCCAGCTGCTCCTCCACGGCGGGGCGAGTGCTTCTCCACCCCGGCCAAAGGCTAGCCCAAAGTACGTGCACATCGCTCGCGTCGACGGGCGCGACGTCTACCAAAGGCTCTGTCTTGGGTGCCGCTAGCTCGCCCAGCGTGCCGTGCTCGCTGAAGAAGCTCGCCAGATCGGTCTCGATTTGCGGAAGCTCCGTCGACGTCGCGCGATGCCAGGCCTGGGCCGGCGTGGTCTGACCCGATTTCAAGGCGTTGAGGTAGTCGTTGAAGGCACGCCGATGTTCGAAGTACAGCACGCGCGTCAGGGCGGAAGCGGCTACGTAGTTCTCCTCGACCGTGGTCCGGTCTTCCGCATAAAACTCCGCAGCTCCCAGGGTGACGAGCTCACGAAACGGCGTCGGCTCGACCGTGGTCTGGACCTCTCCGCCAAAGTACGCGACGCCGCCTCGAACTTCGAGCGTTTGCCAAAAGCTCGCCAAACCCTCATTTAGCCAGACCGGCGCGTTGGGGAAGTGAAATGCCACGAAGCGATGGGTGAGCTCGTGTTGGAACATCCCGAACGCTTGGTCGCCCAAGTCGCCGCGCACGACCATGCGCGACGCCATGCCGGCTCTGCCGCTCTGGAAATAGGCTGCCGCCCATGCTTGCGTCGCTCCTGCCGCTGCCAAAGCATCGAAGTCTTCCGCGGGCAATACAACGATTTCGGTGATGCCGGGCGGGCTCTCGGTCGAAGGAAAGGCCACCTGCTCGAAAACTGCGTGCGTCTGTTCGAGCTCCGACAGGGCGTCGCGCGCGCGGCTCTCACCTTGACTCGTGAACAACCTGAAGTGGGCCGACCGCGCTTCCAGCCAGTCTGGCCCGCCCTGCTCCGGGCCTCGGAATGGCGTGCTGGCGCAGGCGCCGACAGATACGGCGAGCAGCACGCTCAATACGCCGCCAAGCTCTTTCCGCCCCATCGTCGCCCCTCTGGAACCGACGCGAGTCGCCTACTTCAGCACCGTCTCCGTCAGAATCGCGATGGATTTGACGCCGCCGGCGCGGCTGAGATCCATGGCTTCGATGGCGGAGGCGTAGCTGGCGTCGCTGGCGGCGTCGAAGTAGAGGACTTTTTGGTCTTTGGCGGCGAGCATGCGCGGCACGCGGTCGCGGATTTCGTTTTTGGCGATGACCTGCGTGTTCATGCGGATGACGCCGGCTTTGTCCACCGTCATGACCAGCGGCTTGTTGTCGCTCGGCGGCGGCGGCTCTTCGTTTTTGTCTTTGGGTGGCAGGTTGAGCCAGAAGGTCTTGGTTACCATGGGCGTCACGATCATGAAGATGATCAAGACGACCAGCACCACGTCGACCAACGGCGTGATGTTGATGGTGGGCGTGCTCGAATCCTTCTTCTTACCGCCGCCGCCCATACCGCCGAGAGATGCGCCCATGACTAGGCTCCCTCCCCGGGTTTACCGGTCTTCTTTTCGGTCACCTTCAACAGCACACCCTTGAAGCCGATGTCTTGGAGATCGAAGAAGGCAGAGCGCATTTTGCCCCATTTCATCAGCTGGTCGCTCTTCAGCATCAGCGCGCGCTCGGGGTCTTTGGCGTGCAACGCCACCAGCTTGGGCTTGAGCTGGCTCAGCTGAATGGTCTCTTTTTCGAGCACGGTCGTGCCATCCGGCGCGATCGTGACCTCGATGGGATTGATGTACTTGGTCTTGGGGTCCGGCGTGAGCACCTTGGGCAGCTCGATCTGAGCGCCCTCGTTCAGGGCCGGCGTCACCACCATGAAGATGATGAGCAGCACCAGCACCACGTCGACCAGCGGCGTGATGTTGATGTCGGGCGACGCTTGGCCCTTTTTGTTGCTTCCGCCGCCGAGTGATACGCCCACGTTCGGACTCCTGATTCAGTTTCAGAAAAGGGCGGCTCAGGCCGCGTGACGCTCACGCTTGCTGCTGAAGCGGCCGAGGTGGTTCTCGAGCTCGTCGAGCAGCTCGCCGGCGGAGCGACCGAGCGCGGTCTCGATCGCGCCGATCTTGGTGTTCAGGTAGTTGAAGGCGATGACGGCTGGGATGGCGACCATCAAGCCGAACGCGGTTTCGATCAGCGCTTCGGAGATGCCGGCCATGACCGGGCCGATACCGGCGCTGCCGGCCGAGCCGATGCCCTGGAAAGCGCCGATGATGCCGACGACGGTGCCGAGCAAGCCGACGAACGGCGAGATGGAGCCGACGGTCGCGACCACGTTCATGCCGCGGCGCAGCTCTTCGCCCACCGCTTCTTGGCGGCGCGAGGCTTCGTTGCGGGCCAGTTGCACCGGCGAGAGGCCGCCTTCGCCCAAATCTTCGAAAGAGTGGATGTAGCGGCGAATGATCGGGCCAAACAGGCGCGCCAAGGACGAGCTCTTGAACTTGTCGGCCAGCGGAATCAGCTCTTCGACCTTCCACTCTTCCAACAGCTTGCCGGCCTGCACGGCGAACAAGCGCGATTCTTTGGCCGAGCGCGAGAACGCGATGAGGCGCTCGATGGTCACGCCGATGAACGACACCGCCATCATGAACAAGACGAACGCGATGCCCCGGCTCAGCGGGCCCA
Source organism: Myxococcales bacterium (assembly GCA_040348565.1). Lineage (GTDB taxonomy): Bacteria > Myxococcota_A > Polyangia > Polyangiales > Polyangiaceae > PMG-095. The sequence goes on from JBEQSW010000528.1 coordinate 5,141, forward strand.
TGTGCGTCCAAATGTGCGACAGATTGAAACTCATTTAGCTCTCCAGACTCTCTTCACGTTCTCAGCTTGAAAGGGAACTTCATGTAGCGGACGACCAGCACCGGCTTGCCGTCGGCGTCGAGCGCAGGTTTGAAGCGCATGGCCTTCACGGCCGCCACGCACACCGCGTACAGCTCGGTCGGGCCCTTCATGGCGCGTACCTCGGTCACTTCGCCTTGCTCGTTGACGACGTAGCGAACGACCACGGTGCCTTCGAGCCCGGCGGCTTTGGCATCCGCGGGGTACTCGGGCTTGACCAGCTTCACGATCGGCTCGGGCGGCGTCATGCCTTCCGACACCGGCACCGGCTTTTTGACTTGAACGACCGGAGGCGGAGGTGGAGGCGGGGGCGCGACAGGCGCTTCGACGACCGTCTTTTCGCCGGTGGTGCCGTCACCGCCGCCCTTTTGATACGGATCTTCGCCGCCGCCGGTCGTCGGTTTGACGTCCTTTTCCTGCACCTTCTCTTCGGAGATGGTGACGGGCGTCTCCAGCTTTTGCAGGCGCGGGCCCGGGTTGGAGTGGTGCGGCTTGAGCTCCGGCGGGGGCGGAGGCGGCGGCTCGGGCTCTGGCTCGGGCTCTTTGGCGAGCTGAACCTCGACCACCTTGGCTTCCTCTTCTTCGGTTTCGGCGGCGGCCTGTGACGAAGTGAGGACGACGAACGCGACCCCGCCGAACACCAAGGCCAGGCCCACGCCGGCGCCGATCAGCAGGCGTTTGACGCGCAGGACGTCGGTTGTCTTGTGGGTCCAGGTCTCGAATGCCACGTTGATGTGGGCGGGAGCTTGCGGGGATTGCGTGACGGCACCGTGGCGTCACCGCAAATTGGCCGTGACCGTCGTTTCACAGAGCGCGTTTTTGTCCCCAGCCAGTCACGCAAAAGTCATAAACGGCTTTTTGAGTTTGCGACCAGTCGGGTCGCAAGGTGGCACGCTGTTGTCACTCCACGGTCACAAGGGCTCACTAACGATTGCGCTCGCCCTCGCAATCGTCATGTCCCGCATATTGGTCATCGAAGACGAGCCTGATATCCGTCAGGTGCTCGACTACAATCTCCGGCTCGCCGGGCACGAGGTGTCCGCCGCCGCTCGCGGGCTGGACGGCCTGCGCCTGGTGCGTGAAGAGAACCCGGAGCTGGTGATTTTGGACCTGATGTTGCCCGATATTCCGGGCACCGAGGTCTGCCGAACCATCAAGGACAACCCGCAAACGCGCTCGCTGCCGGTGGTGATGCTGACCGCGCGCAGTGAGGAAATCGATCGCGTCGTCGGCTTCGAGCTGGGCGCGGACGACTACATCACCAAGCCGTTCAGCGTGCGTGAGCTGGTGCTGCGGGTGCGGGCGGTGCTCCGGCGCAAGCTGCCGACGTCGAGCGACGCTCCGACCATCGAGTTCGGCAACCTGCGCATCGATCGCGCGGCGCACCGCGTTTGGATCGACGGCGCGGAGGTCGAGCTCACGGCGCTGGAGTTCAAGCTGCTGGTCACCCTGTACGATCGCCGAAACCGCGTGCAATCTCGCGAGTCTTTGCTCGATCACGTCTGGGGCATCGAAGCGCGCATCTCGACTCGGACCGTCGACGCTCACGTCAAGCGCCTGCGCGAAAAGATCGGCGCCGCCCGCGACTACATCGAAACGGTGCGCGGCGTCGGCTACCGCTTCGCCGACGCGCCGCTCGTCGAAGCAAGCTGAGGCAGCGCGCGCCTAGCGTACCCACAGCCCGATCATCAGCGAGGTCGCGTTGGCCAACGCCGATGCCGCCAACACTCGCGACCACGGCAAGCGCTGGAACACCAGGCGGTACACCAGCATCTCGACGACTAGCGCAAAGGCTTCTGCTACCAGCACGTAGGTAGGGCGCGACCAACCTAGCAGCGGCCAGATGAACCAAACCGCTGGATGCGTTGCCAGTTGCCCCAGACAGACCGCTGCTACGCGGCGCGCGCGCGAACCACCCGATCCGAGCAACGGCACCGCTACTGCCAACTCGCTCGCGGTCGTGAGCGCGAAGGCGAGCAGCCAATCGTGAAGCAGCGTCGCCTGCGTCAATTAACGAGCACCTACGCCGACGCC
>JBEQSW010000530.1:0-6393 GCA_040348565.1 Myxococcales bacterium
CGCGCACAATGCCGAGCGATACCAACAGCTTAGGGGGCATACGGGTGCCTCGAGCCTAGGCCAGTTGGGCGCCGCTTTCGCCCCAAACGCGTTCTCAGAATTCGTCAAGTTGTCAATAATGCTCAAGAAACCCGCTGACGCTGTCAAAGCTTGACGACCGTTGTCAAATCGTCACGGCATGACAGACTGTCAAGATGACTGACAAGAAGGCAAAAAAGGCTCGGGCGCTGAAGGCTAAAGGCTGGTCCCTTCGGGATATCGCGCGCGAGATCGGCACCAGCCACGAGAGCGTTCGGACGCTGCTCGCCGCTGCGCCGCCCGCCGTTCCCGCTCACATGGCCCCGCTCCCCAAGCCGCGCCGCCCGAAGAGCGCCAAGCAAGCCGCGTCGGGCTCGCTGCTCGACGTCTGCAAAGAGATGCTGGCCGAGCTCCGCCGACGCGCACGGGCCACGTCACACCCGACGCTGCGCACGCGCTACAGCGCCGACGCTACCAACCTTGCCGGGCTCGTGCTCCGCCTCGAGACCCAAGAGGCCGCGCGCGTGGAGGGCCTAGCGATGACGATGGCGGAGGTGGCAGAGATACAGGCGGGGCTCGCGCGCAAGATCGAAGCGGTGATCGCTCGGGCCAAAGCCGCCGGGAGCTTGGCGTGCACGTCGTGCCGCGCGCCATTGACCGCGCCTCTCGGCTCGAGCGAGAGCGCACCGCCTAAGCCGCCCAAGCGCACGCGCGCCGCGGCCCCCGCCGCCACGCCCGCGGGGGCCGACGGCATGGTGGCCGAAGCTCGCGCGGCGCTGAAATGGTTGCTCGATTCAACGGCCGACGCCGAAGCGGTCGGCGACGAAATGTCGACCCAACGCGCTGGGCGCGCAGCGGTCTCTATCGCGGGCTTCGTGGCGCGACTCGAGAAAGCGATCGCCAAGACTCGGACGGACCAGATTCACGTGCCCGCCGCCGCCGTGGACAACGCGCACGCGGAGATCGAAGAGCGCGTGAGCGCGATCCGGAACCGCACCCTTATGTGCAGCCGTTGCTCTCGAGCGCACAGCGTCCGCCTCGGCACTGGCTTGACCGAAGCTGATTTGGACGCGGCCGACGGCCCACACGAAGCAGCATGATTTAAGGGCGGCCGCGCCTGGCGTGCCAGCTGGCACGCATGAACCAGCATGGTTTAGGCGGTGGCGTGCGTGGAGTACGCCAGGCGCACGAGGTGAAACGTATCGTTCACGCCAGCCCACAAATCATGCTGGTTCGTGTGCGTGAGTGAAACGTTACGTGGTGTGCCGCAACCGGAACACCGTCTTTCCTCGGCTCGCGGTGCGCTCATACCTGTATGTCGATTTTTTGGCGTTGAAAGCACCGGCGATTTTCGATCTCGATTGGGTCATACAAATATCAAAATCGATTTAACGCGTGTGGCGCGCGGGGATCACTTTTCTGTAGGCGTCGATCTTGTGCGAACACCGATGGATCGCAGTCACTTGACTCGCACGCTGATCGCAGGGCGGTTGCGCGCAAGCGTGCACATATCACTCTGAACGTAGACAACATGTCTACGCCTCGCAAGCCACGCACGCTCGAGCTAACCACCACCGATTCAGACGCCAATCACGCCCTCATTCTGAGGCAGCTGCGAGACGGCACCGCGGCGGAGCGAACGCGCCCTATGGTGCTGTCGGCTCGCGTGTCGGCCCGTGCACGTGACAGCGTCCAAGCGCTCGCCCGGCATTGGGGCACGACGCCGAGCCGCGTGCTCGGCTCGGTGATCACGATGTTGGCAAACAACGATCTCGCGCCGCCGACGCGTGACCAGCTGGCCGCGCTAAAGGCGATCTGCGCGGCCCTCGAAATCCCCGCGGACAGCGGCGCCCAGACGATCAAGAGCGCCGTCGCCGCACTGATCGAAGCGGCGGCTCCGCCTGAGCCGAGCCCCGACACAGACCCGCTCGCAGCCACGCCCGACCCGCCCCCGGCCCAGCTCTCACGCACCTTCACCACGTCGCGAGGCGTCGTGACGCTGTCGGCGAGCGAGATCGAAAGCTGCAAGGAAGCCGGCGCGAAGCTCGAAGCCTACGCGGAAAACAAGGCTCTTCGCGATGCCGCGCGGCGCCCTGCGCGCGCAGCAAAGGACCCGCTTCGCGCAGTCCAAGCCGCGCGCAGGGAACAAGCCCGCCGCCGCTGATCGAACGCACCACCAAGAAAGAGACGAATGAAAAAGCAAGAAATTCACCCCAGCTTCCGCCTCGATGACGATCGCGCGGTTGAGTCGATCGAATTCAAGCGGAGCGAGCTAGCGCGCGCGATCAAGCTCTCGCCCGCGCTCGTGGCGAGCCTGGAGGCGGAGATCGATGCGGCTGAGCTCTCGCTGGACAAGGCGCGCCGCGCCGGGCTCGACTTCGCGGAAGCGAGCACTGCGGCCGAGCGCGCCGAGCTCGTGCGACAACGCGCCGTCGCAGAACACGCGTCGTCGCACGATGTGGACGAGGCTGCAGCCGATCGGATCGTGCACGCGCTCGAGCGCACCAAGTATCTCGCCTCCGCACACGCGCGGCGAGCCGCCGCCGCGCACACCGCCGTGACGGCGGCTTATCAGCGCGCCATGAAAGAGATCAACGAGCGCAACGCAGCCGTTCGGTACGCCGAGCGACTCGCGGGGCAAGTCATCGATCGCGATCCAGGTCGGATCGAGCTCGAGACGCGCCCGGGCGTAATCGCGTGGCTGCGCCTAGTCTTTCCGGTTGAGGGGCGCGATTTCTACGCGAGTCGCTCGGCGTACCGCGCGGGAAACCGCAGCTACCCGGAGCCTCCGCCGATCGAGGATTTCGATGACGCATGCCGCTCGTTCTTTGCGCAGATCGAGAGCTTGCGCGATCAGGCTGCCAGGCAAGCCACCGAGCTGGCGGCGGTGAGCACCTAACCAAGACTTGGGCGCGCCGGCAGGGGCTTCGCTTTCACCCCGTGTGCCGCGCCGAGATCAGAACCAGGCGGGCGAGTGTCCGGTAGCCGCCTGGTTCACTTTTCGAACCTGAGAACTAGACCCATGATTCCCGCAACGATCGAGCATTGGGCCCGCGGCGCCGCGCCCGGCGTCCGCCGCTATCGCGTCTACTCCTCGAGCGGCCGGACGGTGCTCTACATGCCGACGTTCGACGGCCTCGGCCAGCAATTCGCCTGCTACGACTCGAGCACCGCCGCATGCCGCGCGATCGATTCTGATTCGATCGCTTGGCGTCTTGATCTGCGCCGCGAGCTCAAGCGCCGCGAGCTCAAGCGCCGCGAGTACGCGGAAAAGGTGCCGGCGTGACCGCTCGCATCGAACCAGAAGCCATCACCTACGAGCCGATCACGCAAGGCCTACCGTGGGAGGTCAGCTCTTGGCAGAGGCGCAAGCCGGGTCGCATCGTGGCCCGCGACGGGCGCGATGTCTTGTTGATCGACGGCGCGCTCCACACGCGCTTTCCAACGCTCACCGCGGCGTGTGCCGCTGTTGCCCATTAGATCGAAAGCAAAGAACATGACCAACGAAGAAACCAAGCCGTACGTCGGCGACCCCACCCTATTCCCGACCGATCCCGCGCCGAGCGGCGACCCCAATCCGTGGTCCAACGGGGAAGGCGACCCGAGCGAGTGGGGACCTGGAACGCACGCTTCGGAAGCGCCCGTGTCCACTAACACCGAGGAGTTACGCTAATGGTCGCGAATGCCGGCGATATCAATTGCTCTATTTCCGCATGTCTGGATCGCACCGCGGTGCTCGTGCCGTTCGTGCAGCTCGTTACGTCCTCGTCCACGATCACCAAGCCAGCCTACGCGCTTTTCGCGGACGTGCTGGTGGTGGGCGCGGGCGGTGGCGGCGGCGGGTGCTGCGGCGGGTCGGTGTCTGGTTTCGCGGGCGGCGGTGGCTCGGGGCACGTTGCCACCGCGCGTATCCCAGCCGCGTATTTGACCGATCCGATCGACGTGGTGATCGGCGCTGGCGGAGCCGGCGGCGTTGGACAATCGGGAAGCACGGGTGGCACCACCGGCGCGGCCGGCGGAACATCCTACATTTCCACCGCGTCCGATGCTTTCCGCGTGAGCGCAGGTGGCGGCAACGGCGCCCCGAGCAACGGCAACGGCGGGGCCGGACGCAACGGCGGCGGCGGCGGTGGAAACAGCGCCGCGGGTGCCACGGGCGGGCGCTTCGGCGCTAACGGTCAAACCGGCGGCGGCTCGGGCGGCACAGGTGGCGTCGGCGTCGTCAACGACGTGATCGCGGTCACCGGCGCAGACTGCAAGCCTGGCGCGGGCGGCACCGGCGCGAACGCGCGGGGCTATGGCGGAGGTGGTGGCGCTGGCTACTTCCACGCGGGCGTTGCAGGCGGCGACGGCGGCGACGGCCCCGGCGCGACGCCCGGCCTAGGTGGCGCGGGTGGGCGAGGCTTCGGCGCTGGCGGCGGCGGCGGCGGCCAATCCAGCAACGCGTCAGCCAGCGGCAACGGCGGCGCGGGCACAGCGGGCGCCGTGATCATCACTTGGTGGTGCGGCATCGATCTGAGGTAAGCGGGGAGGAAGGCCCGCCGCGAGGCGTACTAACGAGCTGCGTGCCGAAGCCGAACACACAACGCGCGACTCCCCGCGCCGAGCGCTCGCAGCCAAGCCCCAGCCCGGGGCTGATCGAAGCCGCCGCGTTGGACGCCTTGGCAGACGCGCTAGCGCCTCGGATCTTCGAACGCCTAAAGAGGCTCGCGGCCGAAGAAGCCGAGCGGAACGCCGACGATCGAGACGCTGTGGAATTCTTGGAGGGCATAGGCTGGCGGCGTAACTCGCCCACGCCGTGATCGGGAAACGCGTCCGCGTCTCTGCGCCTGCGCGTGTGATATCACACGCACCCGAAGCGCGGTGCGTATCATATGATAATCACTGCGCTTTTTCTCACTTTCTGGATCAAGAAGATCCCGGTGTGGCCGTATTGATTTGGCAAGATGCAGCACACCACCACGACACCCGCCGACAGCAACGCCCACCCCCCTCGCAAGATCTCGGGCTTCTTCGAGATTGACGTGCGCGCGGGCTTCGAGCGCGCCGTCCGCGACGCCACAGAGAACGCGCTCAAGTGCTACCGCGAGGCCGCGAAGGCGCGCGCGGCCGGCGACGAGCTCGAAGCTCTAGGCTTGTGCGAGCTCGCTGAGCAGTCGCTGGACCTGGCACGCGCCACACTGTGCCGGATCGAGAGCTTGTAGGAATCCGTGCTCACTAGCAGGTTGGCTTCCGCGTGACCGTGCAAACGCACGCGGCCATGAACCGCTCACCGAATTCACCAATTTCGACGATGCGGGTGCCTCCGTTGGCAATAGAGGCCTCGTAAGTGCCGTGTCGGTTGTGTCCCGCCGGGAGGTAGCGGCCCTCGGTGTAGAGTGCCTCTCGAAGGATACCAAGTCGCATGAGGTTCTCGAGGTATACGTAGCTCAGGCTGGTGTTCGAGACGCCAGCGCGCTCGCATAGCGCCTGAAACTGCACAGGGATTGAGTCGCCGTCTATGCAGTGATCGTTCTCCCACGTCTCTTGGATGGCGAAGTTTTTTGACTCCAGTCGCAGATGTTCGAGAAGCAACGCTTCGTCGGGACTCAGCTGGCGAACTGTCTCGACGAACGCAGGGTGCGCCGCGTCTCGAGTATCGGCATGCATCGCGGTAGCAAGAAGCTGCGCATACAGCTCGCGAAGCTCGGGTTGGTCCTCGGAGGTGAAGCCGGCCGCGAGCATCAAGGGCCCGGCTACATTCGCCCGCGGCTCGATGATCTTTTCTTCGGGCACTCCCTCGAACTTCTTGCGAAGCGCGTCGTCGAGCCAATCGAAAGCGAGGTGACCGGCCAGGGCAAAGGATTGCATCGGACGCACAGCGAGCCGCACGAAGGATCCGACGACGGCGAGGCTTTTTCCAACCTCGCGTGCAGCCCCTTGCCCCACGTCCTTGTAGACCGGCTTTGCGAGCTGCTCAGCAACCACCGCAAGCGGACCCTTTTTCTCCTCGGCGCCCATGGGAAGGGCTTCGCTGAGCCGGCGGCTAGCGTCAACGCTCGCGTCACGCCACCCTGCCGCGTCAGGCGGCGCCCCCGCGCCCGCCTGGGGCGGTCGCTGCGCTGCCCGAGCCTTGTACCGAATTTGTACCGCGCACCGTGGAAATCGGCACACTTAGCTGAACTAGGTGGACTCGCGTTCGAGCCCTTTTATCCAGAAATTTGGTGTCCCGGGACGGAATTGAACCGCCGACACGAGGATTTTCAATCCTCTGCTCTACCGACTGAGCTACCGAGACAGTTGGCCTGGGGGCCGTTCCGGGGGCTTTTGGCCACCGGGGAGCGGGGTATTAGCGCAGGCGGGGTGGGGGGCGCAATCGGGAAACGCTGGATTCTG
>JBEQSW010000541.1:0-4757 GCA_040348565.1 Myxococcales bacterium
GCCTACTTCGGTGCCGGCGACGAGTGTCACATGGCCTTCCACTTTCCGCTCATGCCGCGCCTGTTCATGGCGCTGCGCATGGAAGACAGCTACCCGATTAGCGACATCTTGGAGCAAACCCCCGCGCTGCCGGATGGCTGCCAATGGGCGATTTTTCTGCGCAATCACGACGAGCTCACGCTCGAGATGGTGACCGACGAGGAGCGCGACTACATGGTCGAGCGCTACGCGGCGGATCGCCAGATGCGCATCAATCTGGGCATCCGGCGGCGCCTGGCGCCGCTATTGGACACCGACCGCCGCCGCATCGAGCTGATGAACCTCTTGCTCTTGTCCCTGCCGGGGACGCCGGTGCTCTACTACGGCGACGAAATTGGCATGGGCGACAACGCCTACCTGGGCGATCGCGACGGCGTGCGCACCCCGATGCAATGGAGCTCGGATCGCAACGGCGGATTTTCGCGCGCCAACCCGCAGAAGTTGATCCTGCCGACCATCATCGATCCGGAATACCGCTACGAGACCGTCAACGTGGAGGTGCAAGAGCAGAACGTCAGCTCGCTCTTGTGGTGGATGAAGCGGATGATTGCGCTACGCCGCCAGCACCGCGCCTTCGGCCGGGGCGCCTTGCGCATGCTGGCGCCGGAAAATCGCAAGGTGTTGGCGTTCCTGCGCGAGAGCCCAGAAGAAACCCTGCTGGTGGTGGTCAATCTTTCCCGCTATCCGCAGTGGGTAGAGCTCGGTCTAGCCGATTTCTCGGGTAGAGTGCCGGTGGAGCTGCTGGGCAATGGCGTCTTCCCCGCAATCAACAGCGAGCCCTACCGGCTCACGCTGGGCGGGCATGACGGCTTATGGCTCTCGCTTTCGGGCGAGCTGGAACGGCAACGCCCCACGTCGACGGTGGTGCCGGTAGTGTTGCCCTTGATCGACTACCCGGGCGCGCCCGAGCAGCTGTTCGCGGCCGGCTCCGCGCTCGAGGCCGTGCTCCAGGCGTTCGTGCCGGCGCAGCGCTGGTTCCGCAGCAAGTCACGCACGGTCGTGCGAACGCGCATTCTGGACGCCTTCGAGCTGGGCGCCGAGCGGGCTCTGCCCGGTCAAGCATCTTGGCTCACGTTCGTCGAGGTGCGCTTCAGCGAGGGCGAGCCGGAGACGTATGCCCTGCCGCTGCGCAGCGTCATCGCTGCCGAGAGGCCGGAAGGCGCTCTATTGAGCCTGGGCGCCGCGCGCTCGGAGCCACAAGGTCGTTGGCTCTGCGACGCTTCCCTATCGGCCGAGGTCGCCCGAGCCCTCCACCAACTGGCTTTTGGCGGGCAAAAGTTGGTGGGCAAGCTGATTCGCGTGCAAGGGCACAGCTACGCGGCCGAGGCCGTCAGCGCCCCCGAACCGGTCAAGCCGCTGGGTGCCGAACAGAGCAACACCTCGTTCGTGTTCGGTCAGGAGCTCGTCGGCAAGCTGGTGCGTCGAGCCGAGCCGGGCGGAAGCTTGGAGGTCGAGGTGCTCGAATCTTTCCGCGGCATGCCGCGTCGCGCGAACGTGCCGACGCTCGAGGCTCGCGTCGACGTCGAGCTGCCCGGTGGCGCCGCCACCCTGTGGATGAGCGAGCGATTCATCCCCAACGAAGGGGACGCCTGGCATCTGGCCATCGACCACGCCCAGCGCTTCTACGAAAGCGCGCTCACCGGCAAGATTGGGCAAACCCCGCCCCCGCTCCAGCCGATGGATGCTCGGTCGGAAGCGGCGCTCGACTTCTTGCCGCTCGCGCGGCTGCTGGGCCGCCGCACCGCCGAGCTCCACGCGGCCCTGTTCGAGAGCTCTGTCGGTGGCCCAAGCGCTCCAAAGCCGTTCACCGCCCTGAGCAGCCGCGCGTTTTATCAATCGGTTCGGAACCTCAACGCCAAAGCGTTCGACGCCCTGAAGTCCGCCACGCTGTCCGATTCGGCGCAGGCCCTCGCCCGCGCCGTCGTCGACCGTAAGGCCCAGCTCAGAAAAATCCTCGACTACGCGCTCGTGCAACCGCTTTCGGGCCAGCGCATGCGCATCCACGGGGACTACCACTTGGGGCAGGTGCTCTACACCGGCAGCGACTTTTACATCATCGATTTCGAGGGCGAGCCTGCGCGCACCCCGGCCGAACGCCGCCGCTTGCGCTCGCCGCTCGCTGATCTTGCGGGCATGATCCGTTCGTTTCACTACGCTGCTTTCGGTGTGCTGGGCATGCCACTACCCGGTGCCCAAACCCGCCCCGAAGACCGCGCGTTGCTCGAGCCGTGGGCCAACTACTTCTACCGAGCTTGCTCGTCTGCTTTCACTTCCAGCTACTTGGCGAGCGCCGAGGGCGCTCCGTTCGCGACTGCGAATGGCCAGCAGTTCCGGGCCACGTTGCTGATTCACCTGGTCGAGAAGGCCTTGTACGAGCTGCTGTACGAGCTCGACAATCGTCCGTTGTGGGCCGAGCTGCCCCTACGCGGCCTGCTCTCGGTGTTGGACGAAGAATAGTCAATCGGGCTGCCGGGTCAGCCAGTCATCGCCGACCAGGAGGGACACGTCGCTGTCTCCGTCCTTCAACGTGACACCCACGTTGATAGCCTGCGTGGATAGCAACAACACGCCATGCTCGCGCTTTTGCTGGTGGCGGTAGTTGCCCCGTGCGCTCAAGCCCCCGCTGCGCGCTTCCAGCAAGCGAATGCGATAGTCGGCCTTGCTACCGGACAGCGCAAACCTGGCGCGGACCTGCGTCAAACCCAACGCCGACGCTATGGCATCTTTGACCGGCAGAGACGTCACGAGCGGCAGGAGCGCGCGCGCCGACGAAACCTCCAGCTGCCCCTGCCCCGCCAACTTTTCGTCGTGCCACGGCAAGAGCACGCTCTGCGCATCGAAAGAGCCGGACACGGGCTCGCTTGCCCGGTCGCCCATGCCCAAGCGCGCCCCCACCACGTCGACGCGCGCCCGCTCGACTTGGCAAAGCTGCTGCTCGTCACAAGCAGCTTCGAAGCTGGCGTTGCCGACGCCGTCCACGCGCAACGAATCGTCCGGCGAGAGCCAGGGTTGGAACCAGTAAAGGTTGGGCACGTGCGCGCGCGCCACCCGCGAACGCAGGGACACGATACGCAGGTCTTGGCTCAAATCGGCGGGCTGCAACGCCGCCGTCAGGCTTGCCTGCTCGATGGACGGGCTCGGAACCCCCGATGGTTTGCCCTTTTCCACGCGGCGCAGCTCCAGCGCCGGGGCTCCGGTCGCCAAGCTGAGCTGCTGCGGCGACGCCTCGGTCACGGCCGCGCTGACCGCGAGCGGCCCCGCGACCACGAGGCTGGGCCGATCCTTGCTCGGAATCGTCACCTCCAGCAAAGCAGCGTTGCCCTCCAGGAGAGTGCCGGGTTGAACGACGCCGCGCTGCAAACGTGCACGAATCGACCACGCCGCCGTGCCGCGCACGCTGGGACCGCCTGGGTCGCGATAGGCGTCGATGAAGTCCAAGTCACCACGCTGGAGCTGCACGTCGGCCTGAGCAGAGATTTCACGCAGCACCGCGAGGCCTTCGACCTTCGGCACTTGCAGGTTCGGCACCGACACGGAGATGTTGCCCTTCACGCTGCGCGCCACCGCATGCGGCCCCAAGCTCAAGCTACCCGAGCGGAGCTCGAGCCGCGCCGGCTCGACCTGGACCAGGCGCGCCGGACGCACCAAGAACGCGCCGCGCGCCTCGGCGTCGCCGACAAAGCGGTACTCCAAGAACCATAGCTCTTTGGCGTGAGCGACGACGTCCTCGAGGTGCACCTGCCACAAGTCGTACTGGTCGTCGGGAATGGGCGGCGGCTCGGGTCCGACGAACAGCGGCGGGTCGGCGAAGCCCGCAATCTTCGGGAAAGCTGCCAAACGCTCGCCGTGACCTTCGGCCTGCTGAACTTTGTGGCGCATCAAGAAGCGGACGCCGTCCGCACGAACGCGGAAAGCATGGAAGCGCTTGTGCAACAGCTCGTCGAGCCCTACGTCGACCTCGGCCCGCTCGATCTTCAGCAGGAACTGCACGTTGTAGTCCTCGATGCGCAAGGTCAAGTCCTGGACGTGCGCTCGCCCAGGCAGCCAGCTGAAGGCGGAGCCATATTCGAGGTACATACCGTCGGCGCCCGACACCGCATGCTTGATAGCGGAAGACTTGAGCACACTGTTGGCCGCCACGAGGTAGATGAGCTCGAGCGCCAACAACACCATCGCGACGTGCGCCAGCACCGCTCTTGCCTCTCGCCAACTGAAGGCCCAACGCTTGCTCATGTGGCAGAGCCTGCTTCCGTGCCATCACGGCGCGACGTGCTTATCTCGACGGCGATGGCCGCCGCTTCGGTCGCCGGCACCCCCTCGACTCTGCGCTCGTACTCGCGCTCGGCGCTGACGTCGCGGGCGGTCAAGCTGGGACGCGCGCTTTCTTCGCCCGGCAGCTCGATGCGCAGCTCTTCCACCAACATGCGCAGCGCGGCCGCCACCGGCAGCGCCAAAAAGGCGCCCGCTACTCCCAACAAGGTGCCGCCCACCAGCAGCGCGAACAGCACGATCGACGGCGGCAATTTGAGGGCTCGACCGTAAATTTTCGGCACCAAAACCCGACTTTCGAATTCTTCGTAGGCCAACATGGCTACGACCACGATGCCGACCGTCACCGGACCGTGCGACACGGCCGCCGCGGCGGCTGGACCCACCGCCAGGAGCACGCCCACGTAGGGCAGCACGTCGGCCAGCCCCGCCAGCACGCCCAGGGCCAA
>JBEQSW010000567.1:0-2826 GCA_040348565.1 Myxococcales bacterium
ACAAGCCCACCGGCGCGGTGGTGGGGCAGCAACCGTTCGGCGGCTCGCGGCGCTCCGGCACCAACGACAAGGCCGGCTCGCCCTGGAACCTCTTGCGTTGGACCAGCCCCCGCACCATCAAACGCACGGTTTCTCCTCCGCGCTCCTTCAAGTACCCGTATCAGGATCCCGACTCATGAGCTTTCCCGCCAACGCCGGCGTCGTGCTGGTCGCCCACGGCACCGTCGAAAACCTCGATGATTTGGCAACATTCGTGGCGCGTATCCGCCACGGCCGCCCGCCGCCGCCCGGCTTGGTCGACGAGCTGCGTCGGCGCTACGAGGCCATCGGCGGCTTCTCGCCGTTGTTGCAAACGACGCGTGAGCAGGCGCAAGCCTTGGCCAAACGCCTCGAAGCTCCCGTGTTCGTGGCCATGCGGCTGTGGGAGCCCGGGGTGGAAAAGGCACTGGCCGGCGCGGCCTCCCTCGGTCTCCAACGCCTGAGTGTGATCGCACTGGCTCCTTTCAGTCAGCACGTCTACTGGGACGCGGCCGTGAAGGTCGCAGCGGCCGCCTCGACCTCCATTCAACTTCTGCCCAGCGCGCCGTACGCCGAAGAGCCGGACTTCGTGGCCGCCCACGTCACGTCCATCAACGACGCGCTAGCCCGGCTGGACTCGCCGGCGGCGGTCGTGCTTTCGGCGCACAGCTTGCCGTCGGTTGCCATTCAACGGGGTGATCCGTACGCGCGCCTGGTGCAAGCCTCGGCCGCGGCCATTTCGGCCGGGCTCGGGCGGCCGGTGCGACTTTGCTATCAGAGCCAGGGCGCTGACGGTGGCGATTGGTTGGGCCCCACCGTCCGTGAAACGCTGACGGCGATTGCGGCCGAAGGCACGCGCGAGGTGGTGTGGGCGCCGTTCGGGTTCCTCGCCGACCACGTCGAAACGCTCTACGACCTCGACATCGAGGCGCGCGCCATCGCCGAAGAGCTGTCGCTGTCGCTCGTGCGCGTTCCCGCCTTGAACCTGCACCCGGGCTTGACGGCGGCGCTGGCGGCGGTGGCTATTCGCTCGATTTCTGGAAACGCTCCGGGCTAGGCTAGAAAGTACCGAAAAATGCCGAAAACCTCTGCGCGAGTCTGCCTGCGACGTTCAGCGTGGTTGGGGTTGTCGGCGCTATTGCTGCTCGCCACCAGCGGTTGTGGCCTGTTTCGCAGCTCCGTCAACGCCAGCCCGGAGCTGCGCTGGTTCCTGTTTTCGAATTTCGGGGCGCAGCGCATGTGCCCGGAGATGCTCAAGCGCGGCGCGCCGCTCAAGCTGGCTGCGAACACCAACACCATCGGGCGGTTCTTTCCCGAGCGCTGCACGACGCAGGTGAACGACGCCGCGCAGACCGTCACTCTCGCGTTCTCGGGCACCGGCTTCGCTTGGACTCCGGTGGCGGGTCGCATGGGCTTCGCGGTTTCGGCCACCGTGGAGTACCGCATGGATTTTTTCATGGGGGACGACGCTACCTACGTCTGGGCCAAGCCCGCTCGCATCGCCTACGGCCCTGATTTTCGCATGGGCGCGATCGAGAACAAGCTCGTCGATTGGGCGGCTCAGGGCCCGGCCGGTTACATGGTCTCCACGTTCGGCTCGCAGATCGTTCAGGGTCAGCTTTCCAGCGGCTTCACCGTCGTGCACACCGACGAAGGCGACGAATTTTCACTCGGGTTGCTGTCGCCGCCGGCGCGCCCTCAGCGGTTCTTCGGCGCTTCCAGCGAGCGTACCAGCCTCGACCGTGACACGACGGAGGTGCGCGTCGATCAAATGGATCTGATCGGCCCGCTCGACGTGCCGTCGTCGGGTCAGGCGCTGTTCTTGCGCTTTCAAGTGACGGGCCCCGCGTTGGACGTGATCGTCATCCGCAGGGGCGCGGGCGACTTGTGGCGCAGCGGCTTGCAACTGGGCGCCGCGTTGGCACCGCCACCGGAAGCGCCGCTGGCCCAATTTCCGCTCCAGCCAGGCCAAGAAGCGCGCCAGCAAATCCCGCTGCCGGCCGGCCAATATTACGTCGTGCTCGACAACAGCCAGCGCATGGGCGCCGTCAATCCGCCCTGGAGCCCGCTCGGCATCGTCGGCGGAAATGCCGCCGTGGTTGCCTATTCAGTCGAGCTCGGATCCGCCGGCGGACAGTTCTAGTTTCGCCGCCTTCCCGCGCGCTCGTTCTCACTCTTGGGAGTTGAGCGAGACGCGCCAGTCGACAGGCAGATCGAGGAAGCCCTCGAGGCACAGAAAGTCGTACAGCTGCTCGCACACGACGGCGCAGCTTTCGCTGAAGACGTGCGGATCGGTGAAGAATTTTACGGTTTCTTCTTGGAACTCTTCATTGCCTTGGGTCAGACGCTCCAGCAGCTCGTCGCCGCAGAAAAACACCATTTGCTGCATGAACAGCCGCTCCCACTCCGCGCGAAAGTCGCTGAAGGCGTCCGCCAACACCTTGTAGCCCACGCTGTTGGGGCGCCTTGCCGCACGCGAGACACGGATGGTGACTTTGCCCATCTGCTCGAGCCGCGGCGGCAGGTGCTTCTGCAAGAAATCACCGAGCACGGCCGTGTAGATCGTCATCACGCGGTTCAGCTCGGGCGAACGGCGCGACAAGAACGCGACCTGCAGATCGCGCTCGGTCTTGCTCAAGAGCTCGTGGGTGGCCTGGCGCACCTCGGGGCTCTGAAACTCGAACCCTTCCAGCTCGGCGCGTAGCCGGTTTTTGTAGCGCGACAGCACGTAGTACACGCCTTGCTCGGCGTGGTGAATGACCTTGTCCTTGTCGCCTTTGGACTTTTCGTGCAGCTCGCTCTCGAAGA
>JBEQSW010000582.1:0-8721 GCA_040348565.1 Myxococcales bacterium
GGGTCGACTCGGAATCGAACCGAGGACCAGCGGATTAAAAAACCGTTGAGACTATGCCGACGTGGTCACCCCCGGTCAGGCGAAGTCCAGAAAACACGGTGAATAGGCCAGATAGTGACTGAGGCCTTCCGACCCGTCCTGACGCGGTCCCATGGCTAAAAGTACCAGCATGTGGTACCAGCAGGGGTAGATCATGGCAAAAGCGAGGCATCGAAGGCGTCACCCCGGCGTCGTGCTGATCAAGCCCGACGAGAAGCGGCGGATCTGGTGGCGCGCGCGCTACCGCGACCCCGACAGCGGCCAGCTGACGAAGGTGTCCCTGAGCCTGCTGCTCCGCACCACCGAGCTGCGCGAGGACTGGGCCGCCAAGAAGTCCCGGGAGCTCGCCAAGCGCCGCCTGCAGCTCGAGGAAGGCGCCGTGCGCGCGACGGGGACCGGGATCGCGGTGGCCATCGGGAAGTACTACGAGGCGCACAAGAACCTCAGGCCCAAGACGCTGACCGGCTACAAGGCCGCCACCGACAAGCTCCTGGCGCACGCCGAGCGCACCAACGTGCAAAGTGCCGATGACGTCACGAGGCCGTGGCTCCTGGGGTTCCGCGAGGCGGTCGTCAACGCGCCCAAGCGGGCGCCGGCACCGGCCGAGAAGCGAGGAAAGCGACGCGAGACGCCGAAGACCCGGTCCGCCTACAGCGTGAACCGGGAGCTGCGCGGCGTGCGTGTGGTGCTGGGCTACTTGGCAGACCTCGACCTGTTGCCAAAGGTGAGGGAAGGGGACCTGCGGCGCGCCTTGAAGAAACTGGCCGTGGCGACCGAGCGGAAGCCGTTCTTGCGCCCCCCGGAGGCGCGGGCGTTGCTCGAGGCTGCGCTGGAGCATGACCGGGCGACCTATGCCGAGACGCGCGACGAGCACGCTGGCCGCCGCCCGCTGGGCACCACGCCCCGATTTGACCCGGTCGCGCCGATGGTGGCGGTGCTGCTGCTGACCGGCATGCGTCTCGGTGAAGGTCGCACACTGGAATGGCCCCAGGTGGATCTCGATGCTCACGACGAGCGCGGCGCGAAGGTGGGCGAGATCTACCTGAAGGGCGGCGAGACGAAGACCAAGAAGGAACGCACCATCGACTTGGCAGTGTCGCCGGCGCTGCGCTTGCTGCTGGAGAAGCTCCGCAAGCAGGCGGGTGGTAAGGGACCGGTGTTTGGGTGGTCGGAAGACCTGGCGGCCGCCGTCGCAAAGCGACTGAAGAGCGACTACAAGGCACCGGCCGCATTTGGCTGGCAGGTACTGCGCAGCACCTGCGCTTCCTACCTCGTGAACGCGTCCGGAATTTTCGGAGGAGCGAGCGCGTATCGCACCGCGCGTCAGCTCGGTCACTCGATCCTCGTCAGCGAAAAACATTACATGGGCCTAGTGCGCGGCATTCCGAACGAAGCTCGCACGCTGGAGTCTGCAATGGGGATCGAGGACGAGCTGCAGCGCGTGATCCACGCGGTGGAGGCGCGAAAATGAAGAAGCAGCGCTCGGAAAAGAGCGACGAACGCCAAGAGCGTCGTCATCAGGCGGCCATGCGCAAGGATCCGCTTGCGGCTCACGCGGCCACGACCTCCCAGTACTCGCGTGGTGATGCGTCAACGGATAAGCGGTACGTTGCGGCCGATCAGCTGCGTCGCGCGACGCTCGTGGAGTGCGAGGAAATCTACAAGTCGCTCTGCGCGGAGGATTGGGATCCCCGTGGGCACCTCGCGCGTGCGCTCACCGTGCTGCTCGAAGATGCCAGAGCGTCGAGCGAGCGCGACAAGCGAGCTGCCGAGGCCATCAACCAGATGCGTGCGGCGCGGAAAGTGCTGCGTCGGATCGCACTGGAAGAGCAGGATGCGCCGCTGCCACAGCTCGACGGTAGATCGCTGGTCGACAATGCGCCGACGATCGGCGGCGCCGTCAGCTGGGCGCAACGCGTTCAAGCGCATCGCTGGTCGGAACTCGAGCCCATGTTCGCTGAACGTTTCGTGGTTGGGGGAGTCGGCGTTGGTGCACTAGCAAAGGATCGACAGCGTCTCGCGTACTACGTGAGGGATCGGGTGGGGCCGGCAACAACCTGGCAGCTAGTGACCGCCGTGTGGTTGCTGCTCAGCAAGACCCATTGGCCAGAGCTGCCAACCAAGCCCGCAGGTTGGACCACGAACGAAGCCATCAAGCACATTGGGAAGGCGTTTGCGAATGCTCTCAGGCGCGCTTCTGAGGTGGAAGATCCCCAGGAAATCGCGCTGCAAGGTGAGATAGCGGACGCCCTTCGCGAGCTACAGGCCGACCGGGGAAAAAAGAAAGTGTAAGCCGCTTCCCCGTAAACCCGGGGGCTCGCGTCCTTAGCTGGTGACGGCACCTGACGCCGTCTGAACGGAGCTGAGATGGTCGCGAATAACGAAAAGAAGCCGGACTTGCCGGCGTGGATCGTGGCGTCGGTGGCGGACCTGCCCGCGTTTCTCACGTTGAGTGAAACGGCGCAGTACCTGCGCGTGAGCGAGCGCCAGGTTTACCGCTTGGCGGAGACCGGCCGTCTGGTGATGGTCTCCAAGGGCGGCGAGAAGTCCCGTCGTCTGGTGCCGAAGGCGTCGATCGTCGAATACCTGCGGGGTCTGGAGGCTGCGTGAGCACGCCCAAGCGATCACCCGTGGAGGCTGAGGAGGTGCTCGCCGTGATCGCGCGTGGTGAGCACACCGAGCTCAGGATTCGCCGGGTGAAACTGTTGACCGGTGTCGAGCTGCTCGACGTCAGGAAGTGGCGCAAGACCTGGCGCGGCGCGGTGCCTGACAAGGGCCTCGCCATTGGCCTGAACGAAGTCGCGGCGGTCGTCGAAGCGCTCACGCGAGGTGCCGCAAAATGAGCAAAGGCGGCTACGCCAAAATCTACGAGTCGATCCTGGATTCCAGTGTTTGGTCGGAGTCGGCTACGACCAAAGTGGTCTGGATCACCATGCTTGCGATGGCTGATCAAGACGGGCACGTCGAGGCCTCGGTGGGGGGCCTCACGCGGCGGGCCAACGTGACCCGCGAGGAGTGCGAGCAAGCGCTATCCGTGCTCAGCAGCCCAGATCCGGACGACAAGTCCGGCGTGGACGACGGGCGGCGGATCCGAAAGGTCGGGCGCGGCTGGTCGATCACGAACCACCGACAGTACCGAGAAATGCGGACGAGGAAGCAGATCGAGGGCGCGCAGCGTGTCCGCAAGCACCGCGCCAAAGGCGTTACATGTAACGATGTAACGAGCGATAACGCGCCCTCTGCTTCTGCAGCTGCTTTTGTCTCTGAAGGGGGAGCGGGGGAAACTCTCTCCGCGGCAGACCTGCGGCGACCGATGACCGCGGCCTGGCAGCCGTCGGCGGAGACCATTGCGAGCCTGCGCACGGGGATGATCCCGGACTATGCCCACCCCGAGCTGGTCGGGCGGTTTCGCTCGCATTTCGTTGGCGCCGCTCACGATATCGCCACGGACGTCGAGTGGAACCAACGCTGCTCAAAGTGGGTTTGGCGCGACTGGAACAATCCCAGCAAGCGGCCCAAGAAGCCCGAAGCGTCCGAAAAGGGCGAGGACGCGGGCGACGACTGGGTGCCGTTGCCGGCGGCTAGCGGGGCTAAGAAGTGAGCGACCTTGCCCGCGAAGTTCGCCAGGCCCTGAGCGACCCACGCGCGCTCTGCCGCGCGCTGGAGCTCGACAAGGGCGCCAAGCGCCAGACCGCCGGCCTAACCGTGCTTTGCCCGGTCCACGCCGAGCGAACGCCCAGCTGCAGCGTCACGCGCGGTGACGGCGGTACCGTGCGCGTCCGGTGCTTCGGGTGCGATTTCACGGGGGACGCGCTCACGTTGATCGCCGTGGTCCGCGGCTTCGACGTGCGCAGCCGGTTCCGGGAGGTGCTGGCCGAAGGCGCACGTCTCGCCGGCCTGCACCACGTGCTGGCGGAACTCGAGAGCGGCAGCCCGCTTGCCGAACGCCACGCGCCGTCACCACACCACCAGGTGGAAGCGCCCCGCGAGCCGGAGCGCACCTACCCGCCCAGCGACGAGCTCGCCGCGCTTTGGGCCGCATGCGGGCCCGTAGCCGACGACCCCGAAGCGAGCGGCGCCCTTGTTGTCCGCCGGATCGACCCGCTCGACGTTGACGCGAGGGGACTGCTGCGCTGCTTCGGCACCAGCATCGCCCACGACCGCCTACCGCGGTGGGCGAGCTATCAGGGCCAGACCTGGCGCGACACCGGGCACCGGATGCTCGCCAAGGTCTACGACGCCGCTGGCATTTGGCGAAGCGTGCGGGCTTGGCGGCTCGGCGATGGTAGCTCGCCAAAGCGCTTGCCACCGGCCGGGCACAAAGCCGCCGGGCTGGTGATGGCGAATCTGGTCGCGCTGCGCCTACTGCGCGGCCAGCCCGCCCCCAAGCAGATCGTCATCGTCGAAGGCGAGCCTGACCACCTGGTGCGGAGCATCGCCAGCCCCGACCTACCGGTGATCGGCGTGCTCTCCGGCTCCTGGCATGCCGGCTACGCCGAGCGGATCCCGTGGGGCGCCGAAGTCGTGATCCGAACGCACAACGACCAGGCCGGCGATCGCTACGCCGAGCAAATCATCGCCACCATGCGCCAGCGCGCGCGCGTCTGGCGCAGCCAACCCGAGGGAAAATGAAAGACGAAGCCGACAAGCACCACGATGGCACTTTGCCTGCGGATCCGCAGGCCGACGCCAAGCTGGTGAGCGCCGAAGTGCCGCGCGTGCTCACCGAACGCGACATCTTGACCGCGTCGCGCAAGCAGGCGTTCTCGCAGGAGCCCGTCCGCTCGCTGACGTGGACGCACAGCGCGCTCGACCAAATCACCGGCGGCATCCGCACCCCATTCCATTGGGTCGTTGCGGCTGACACGTCGTGGGGCAAGAGCTCGTTCCTCGTCGCGATTGCCGACGACAACATCACCGCAGGCAAGACCGTGCTCATCGTGTCGACCGAAGACACGGAGGAGCTGTACGGCGCTCGGTTCATGATCCGCCGCTCGGGCGTGAATGCGTACCGGTACCGCGACCGAAAGCTAACGGGCGAGGAGCGCGCGCGGGTACTCGAGGTTGAGCAGGCCGGTCGCGAGGTGCCCGTGTTCGTAGACGCTCGCGGTTGGAAGGTCGAAGACCTGGTGCCACGGCTCGAGCGCCTGATCACCGAGAGCCGAGCCGACCTCATCGCGTTCGACTACCTGCAGGAATTTCAATCGAAGCGCCGCTACCAAGACGAGCGTGTGAAGTTCAAGGAGATTGCGAAGCAGCTGCGCGACCTAGGCAAGCGCTGCAAGCTCCCGAGCATCCTGCTCTCGCAGCTCACGCTGACCGAGAAGACAGGCGTTCCCACGCGCCAAAACATCCGCGAGTGCAAGGACGTCGCGAACGCCGCTGACGGAATTCTGATCGGCTTCGAGCCGGCCGAGGACATCATCCGGAACGGTCAAGTCGTCATCAGCGGCGGGACCAAGTGCGTGCTGGTCGACAAGTGCAAGGACGGCGCGCGCGGCATGAAGGTCCAGCTGGCCTGGCGCGCGGCCAGTGCCTCGTTCCAGAGCGTTGCGGAGCCCGCGAACGACTACGATTTGGCCGCCGACGAGCTTGATTCGCTCGGCTAGCAGCAGGCGAGCCGTGGGGAAAAAACTTTCTGCATGGCGCTTCCCCTCGCTGGTGGCCGCTCGCGTCCTAACAGACAGGAGACATTCACATGTCACACGCCGGCCCCACTCGCATCCAGCTCAACCCCGACAAGGTCGCGGCGCTCCGCGAGCTCGTAGAGACCCGCGGCATCGCCGAGGCGTGCCGCCGTACCCACCTTGGACGCCTCGCCATCGGCTCGATTCTGGGCATGCACACCGCGCCGGCGGCCCAGGCCGCCCTGCTAGACCGCGCGTTTGGGCTCGGCCCGGCGCCGGTTGCTATGCCGCCAGCGGTATTGGCGATGCGCACCGGAGGGCGTCCCTTTTGAGAGCTCAGGCCGGCGCTGCCGGCTCTGAGCTTCACCCGCTAGTCGGGGAGGAGCTCGAGAGTCTCGCCGGCGGAGGTGCGCCTTGAGCACCCGCGCCGAGCGCCGCAAGCGCGTTGCGGCTCGTGTGGCCGCTGGCGAGCTGCCCGGGCGTCGCGTGACGCACTACCAGGTTCCCGACATTCGCGCCGCGATGCAGGCCGAGCTCGCTGCGCAGCGGGCGGCGATCGACAGCCAGCGGGCAGCCCGGGACAAGGCCTGGGCATTCCGCTCCGGCGTGGCGAACGGCGCCGTGTCGCACACCCCGATCCAAACGCACCGCCCGTGAACGCCGCCGAAATTGCCTTCGCCAAAATCATGCTCGCCGAGCGCAGCGCGGAAGGCTCCTTCGGCGTCAGGCTTCTCGAGCGAATTGAAAAGGCCTGGCGCGCGCGACAAGCGGAGCGCGACGCGGCTCGAGCAGCGCGCGCGGCCGAGCACTCGCGCGAACTGACCGACGACTGAACGAACTTACGGCACGGCCCTTCGCGGGGCACCCGGACAGACCGAGCTGCAGGTGCGCAACCACACGCCTGCAATGGTCGAGCTTGGATCATAGCCAAGCCGTGCCACTGGGGCGGACGCTACTTGTCGCGTCGCCTGCACAGTCTCCCCGCTGGGTTGATCCATTCCCAGCCAGAGATGACCGACGTCGGAATCGTCGGCGCCCCAAATTCAACAAGAAAAGGAGCCTTTAATGGCCGCTTTGACGATCCCCCAAACGAAACAGCTCATCGCTTGCAGCGCACACGCGCTCAGCAACCCCGCCACTCTCGCCCAACTGATGGAAGCCATCGACGCAGGCTGGGACCTTGCCGCCCTCGCCACGCGCTACGGCGTCGGCAGCATCTGGGCGACCGCCCAAAAGCAAATGCAGCTTCAGGGGCTGACCTAATGGCGCTGGAAAAGCCCTGCGGCGACTGCGGCACCGTGCTGACCAAGGACGACCAGGTTCGCTCCGGCGGCCGTGTCCAGTGCCTGCCCTGCGCGCGCGCGGAAAAGCTCGCCAATGCGCAGAGCACGGACCAGTGCTCCAAGTGCCTGGAGCCAATCGGCGCTCACCGAGAACACAACGAGCATGGCGCCGTGCTGTGTGCCGATTGCGGTACCGGCGTTTCGGCGCAGGGGAGTCGCAGCAGCACCGCCCCGGCCACGACCCAGAGACGGGGCAGCGCGACGGCCGAAGAAGAGGTCGCGGCCGAGCTCGAAAAGCTCATCGGCCCGGCTCGCAGCACCGCTGCGGCTCCGGCGGCCGCGCCGATCGCGGCACACGAGCAGCACGTCACCGAGGCCGAGCTCGTTTCGGCCTTGGACGAGATTGCCAGCCGGCGACAACCGGCTGCGCGCGCGAAGGCACCGGTACCGAACGCGGCGGCACCCGCAAAGACGCGGCTGACCGAAGAAGACGTCGCCGCCGAACTCGAAAAGCTCATGGGCGCGACCAGCGCCGCCTAAGAAAGAACAGGAACAAGAAATTATGCCGAATATGGTTGTTACGCATTTCGATCAAGGCACCGTGCAGGTCAGTGGCTGCG
This sequence comes from Myxococcales bacterium, assembly GCA_040348565.1. Taxonomy (GTDB): domain Bacteria; phylum Myxococcota_A; class Polyangia; order Polyangiales; family Polyangiaceae; genus PMG-095. Next base: position 7,570 of record JBEQSW010000582.1, read on the forward strand.
AGTTTCGCGACGAGTTCGTCGCGTTTGCCGGCGCGGCCACGTACCCGGAAGGCACGCTCCTGGCGCGCCGCGCTGACGCGTTGGCGGTCACGGCCTCGGCCGTCTCCGGCGGCGGCAACGGCACGGTCTCGCTGGCTACCGTGGTCGAAGGCCCGGTTGTTCCGCTCGTTGGCGTGTACACGCTGACCTGCCTGCTTGCCATCACCAACGGTGGCAAGTGGAAGCTGACCGACCCGAACGGCGCGATCGTCGCTGACGACCTCGAGCAAACCGTGGGCGCCGGCGCCGCGACCGTCTTCGAAGTCGGCGGGCTGCAATTCACCATCACCGACGGCGGCACGGACTTCTCGGCCGGTGCCACTGCGACCCTGACCGTAGCCGCGGACGGCAAGATGGTCGCCTTCGCGCCCGGTGGCGCAGGCGGAGCGCAGATCCCGATGATGGTGCTCGCTCGGCCCTTGGTCGCGACCGGAGCGGGCAACCTGCCGACCCGCCCGATCATCAAGGGCAAGGTCGCAAAGGAGCGCCTGTCGATCTTCGGCGGCGGCACGATCACTGACGCGATGCTCGATCAGCTCCGCGGCTTCGGCATCATCGCCGAGTCCGTGACGCAGCTCGGACGCCTGGACAACTGAGGTACCAGCAAAATGAAGCTCACCATCCCCAATTGGTTCGCACGGCCGAAGGACGACAAGCCTGCTTCTTCGGCTGACGTCGTCGTCAAGCTGAAGGCCGCCGAGGAGGCGCACGCCGCGGCCCAGCTACGGGTCGAGACCGCGCGCGCGACGCTTGCAGCCGTTCGCGACGACGCCGCGCTGAAGGCTGTGAGCACGGCCAAGAGCGAGGCCGAAGAAGCCGCAGAAATGTTGGCAATTCTTCGCAAGGAACACGCTGACACACTCGAGCACGAGCGCCAGGAGCACCTGGCCGACGTCCGAGTTCGCCGCGATGCCGCCCGCACAAGGCGCGGGGAGCACATCGCACGGGAGGTCGACGTCATCAGTGCCGCCGCCCTCGCCCTGCTCGAGGGTCACGTCCATCGTCACCGGGACCGTGAGACGGAGCTCCACGCCGCGTGCGAGGCCGATCGCGAGGCGCGAAGACTGTCCGCCGAGCTTGGCGAGACGGAACCCGAGACCAACCTCTCGGTGG
>JBEQSW010000587.1:0-5940 GCA_040348565.1 Myxococcales bacterium
CTACGCCGTTGCGTTGTCGGGCAACACCTTGCTGGTGGGAGCTCCCGGCACGACCGTTGGCACCAAAGGCGGCGCTGGCGTGGCCTACGTCTTCGTGCGTTCCGGCACGACGTGGACCCAACAAGGCCCCTCGTTCACGTCATCCGACATCCATTCGAGCGACCAGTTCGGAGCTGCGGTGTCACTGTCGGGCGATACGGCGCTGATTGGCGCGTATCAAAAGACGCTCGGAGTGACCACGAGCCAAGAAGGCGCCGCCTACGTCTTCCAGCGCTCGGGCAGTACCTGGAGCCAGCAGGGGGCACCGCTGGTAGCCGCCGATGCCGGCGACGCGGACTGGTTCGGGTGGTCGGTAGCGTTGGCCAGCAATACGGCCGTCATCGGAGCGCCCTACCAGACCCAAGGCACCGCGACCGAGCAGGGCGCGGCATACGTGTTCCAGCGTTCGGGCGCGACTTGGTCCCAGGCGGGCTCCAAGCTGTCGGCGGGCAGCGCTACCACCAACTTCGGCGCCAGCGTGTCGATTTCCTCGAGCACGCTGATCGCAGGCGGCCCCGGAGCCACGGTTGGCCAAGTCAAAGCTCAAGGCTCCGCCTACGTGTATTTTCGCGCGGGAGCGCCGGGCGATGCCTGCACCAGCGGCAGCGACTGCGCCAACGGCTTTTGCTCGAACGACGTGTGTTGCGACCAAGCCTGCGACGGCGCCTGCGACGCTTGCAGCGTCACGGCCGGAGCGGTCAAGGACGGCAGCTGCAAAGTGCTGGCAAAAGGCGCCCCCGGAACGCCAGCGTGCCAAAGCCTGGCCTGCAACGGGGTGAGCGCGACGTGCGTAGCCTGCGCCCACGATTCCGAATGCACCAGCGGCCACTACTGCGCCGCCAACGGCACCTGCCGCCCTCGAGTAGCCCAAGGCGACAGTTGTAACCCCGCCGCCGGCAAGGATTGCAAAGAGGCCGGCTGCGAGGTGTGCGCTACGGGCAACTGCGCCGACGGCGTCTGCTGCGATCAGGCCTGCACCCACGCTTGCCAAGCCTGCACGTTGGCCCTCACCGGCGCGCCCGACGGAAAGTGCGCTCCCATTCCCGCCGATCAGGATCCGAAGCAGCAATGCGACGAAGGCCAGGACTATCCCGCGTCTTGTTTGAGTGACGGCCTGTGTGACGGCATGGGTAGCTGCCGCGATTTTGCCAAGCCCTCCACGCCGTGCGGGGAGACGCGCTGCGCCAAGGGCGCCGTGAGCGGCAAGCTGTGCGACGGAGCCGGCACTTGCAGCACCGACACGGCGGCATGCGCGCCGTACGTGTGCGGCGGCGACGCCTGCACCACCCAGTGCCAAACCGACGACGACTGCGCGACCTCGGGCTATTGTCTCGACGGCACTTGCCAGGCGAAGAAGGACTTGGGCGAGGATTGCGGCTCGACCGTGCAATGCGCCAGCAATTTCTGCACTGACGGCGTCTGCTGTGAGGCTGCTTGCGACGGCCAATGTGAAGTCTGCAATGCCGCGGGCGCATGCCAAGCCGTCAAGGGCGAGCCGCGCGCTGGCCGCGCCGCTTGCAACGGTGACCCGGCCGTCTGCGGCGGCGCTTGCGACGGCAAAGCCCGAGATCACTGCGCCTATCCGTCGTCAGCGCAGTCGTGTGGCAACGCGTGCGCCGACGGGCAAGAGCTGCCTAGCGTGTGCAACGCCGCTGGCGCCTGCGTCGAAAGCAGCCCGATTCCATGTGGCAACTACGCCTGCGGCGACACCGAGTGCCTCACGGCGTGCGCCGGCAGTAGCGATTGCGCGGCCGGCTTCGGTTGCGTCGACTCGAGCTGCCAGCCGACTGCGTCCAAGTGCTCCGACGATCTGCGCTCGTCGATCACGGAAGACGACGTCGCAACGCTGTGCGCTCCCTACGTGTGTGACGCCTCCAGCGGCTCGTGCAAAACCGAGTGCACGAGCGTCGACGACTGCGCCTCCGGCAGCGTCTGCAACGCCAACAAGAGCTGCGTGCCCGCCGCGGGTAACAAGAGCGTCGACACCGGTGGGTGTGGCTGCGAGGTGCCCGGTCCGCCGCGTTCGAACGGCGCCTGGCTCATGCTGCTCGGGCTGGCGATGGCATGGCGCCGCCGGCACAGTGTGTGCCACAAGCGGCGTGCCTCGACTTCAGCCAGTCGAGCCGAGCATCTTACATCTACCCTCATTTCTAGCTAATTCTCGTAACTTCGCCCGTCTGCATACGCCTGGCATGTGGCATGCTTAGTGGCACCCATGCGCCAATACCTTAGCTCGCTCGTCGTCGTGCTCTTGGGGGTCGCCTGCGGGGGAACTACGGATACCGGAGACCAAGGCAGCGCCGGTACATCCGCCGGCGGCACCAGCAGCGCCGGCAACACCGGTAGCGCTGGCACTCACTACGGCGGAACGGCGTCCGCTGGTACCGCCGGCAAGGCGAGCGCGGGCAGCAGCAGCGGCGGTGCGAGCACCGGCGGTGTGGGCACCGCGGGCGCGGGCGGGACGATCATCATCATCGGCAATGGCGGAACGGCGGCGGCCGGTACCGGCGGCACCGGCGTCGTCAATCCCAAGTGTCCGGCGCACGTACCCATGGGCATGTGCAGCGCGGACGACGTAGGCACGGCGTGTCAGTACGACCCCGGCAGCGGCTGTCTCTGCTACCCGAGCGCGTCGGGCTCGTACACGCTGTGCCAAAAGGTCGATCCGACCTGCGTGTACATGACGCCCGCAGCCGCCGCTCCTGCGCCCCTGCCCGAAGGCACGGGTGGCGTCACCGCCAAGATTGCGCTGCCGCAGCGTGAGGTCTGCACCTGCGTCAGCTCTGCTTGGAGCTGCACGTTCGGCATTTAGCCGTGCCAGCAGAGCTACGGCACGAGGGTGTAGCCCGTGAGCTCTTCGGTTTGCGTCCCCGTCTCTTTCAACTTGCCGACCCCGCGCAGGTACCAATAGTCCTTGCGCGAATTGCCGACCTTCGACAGGTGAATCACGCCTGAAAAGGTGCCGGCCGGCACCTTGAGGGTTTCGTCGTCGGCAACCACGGTCCAGCGCTCGCTCACCTGGTGAGTGGCCGGAGGCTGGCCGACGTCGAGCGCGGTCTCCGAGTACTTTTCGAGCCAAGTCGCGCCCGCAACGGTGTGCTCGGGCGAGCCGTCGACGTGCAGCTTTTCGGGCTCGTAATACGTTTCCGAGCTGAGCTGGCCGGTAGAAGCCGAGAAGGCTTGCTCGCGGTAACGCACGATTCGGAACGGATCGGTAGCGGAGGGCGCCTGCCAGCTCTCGGTATGATCGGCCGCGCCTTTGTCGGTGGTGACGTGGTTGGCCAACACCTCGGCGTTCGGTCCCGTGCCGCCCACCATTTCTTCGTCGCCGACGACGGTGGTCTTCTCGCTGACGGCGCCGTTTTTCGTGATGCGATAGGTCCAGCTGTTGCCGACCTGCCAGGGCAAGAGCGGCGCGTCACCGCCCGGGTCGGGCACGCCGCCACCGCCGTTGCCGGCCGCGGGGGTACCGCCATCAGCCGGAGCCCCGGCCGCAGGCATGCCGCCCACGTTGCTGCCGGCGACACTGCCGCCGCCTGCGGGATCGCCTCCGCTGCCATCACCCGCGTTCGAGCTCGCACCGGTACCGGCGGACCCGGCATGGCCTCGCGAATCCGCGGGATCTACCGTGCCGCAGCTGACCACGGCGACCAGCCACGCCAACGAGCCCCAACCAAAAACCGCCAAACGCATCGCTTGTCGTCCCATCTTGCCCTTACCGAGGTTTCTCTACGATGGCCGCGCACGTCGCGCAAGCAGACGGGTCGAGCCGCGACCCAACGACGTCGCGCGTCAGAACTGCGCGCGAAACCTGAGCACGTAGTATCGACCGGGCGCAAAGCGGACGAAGGTGGCGGTGGCATCACCCGGCACCTGCTTGTTCGTGACGAAGACGTCCGCTCGGTGGGGCAAGCCACGCCAAGGAAAGAAGCTGGCTCCGGCGCTGTAGTACGCCTCGAGGCGATTGCCGGGCGCCTGGAAGCCTTCTGCGGTCTCCGCGCGCTTACCGTTGCGAGAGAACGCGCTGGCGGTGCGCTGCCAGAGCTCGGCGTTGACGAACAACTGCAGACGTCGCACGAGCTCGAAGCGCCCCTCCGACATCAGCGTATGCGACCATTGGTCGAAGTCCGCGCTGAGACCCAGATACTCGAAGGGGTTCGTGACGTAGGTGTCTTCTTGGTAGGGAAAGCTGAAGGGCTCACTGGGCGGCAGCACGAAGTCACGCGGGCCCGAACCCTGCTGGTAGAAGCGGAATTGGTAGCCCAGGTGCACCTCGAGTCGACCCAGGTCACGACGCAACCAATCGACCCGCAGCAGCGCGGCACTGCGCAATGGGTCCCGCAGGCGCAGCGCATACTCGAGCGCGCTGCGAAAACCAGCGGGCAGCGGCAAGTCCAGCGCCACGTCCGCGTAGCGCGCCACGCGTTGTTCTTCGTAGAAGTTCCCCCAGACGAACCCCTGCTCCGGGTTGCGGAGTCGAAACCGCGACTGCCACTCGACGAACATGAAGCGTAGTCGCTCTCGCCACAGCGACAACTGAGTGCGAATCAGGTCGTCGTCGGTCCAAAGCGAGCGGCCACCGTACAAATAGCTGAGCGATGCGTCGACATAGTCCAGCCACCCCAACACGCCCTCCAACTGACCTTGCTCGAAGAGCAAACCGTTGCCGAGCGTGATGGTGCCCAAGTCGGTGCCCGTCACTCCGAGATGCAGCGGTTTACCAGCGACGCGAAACAGATCGGTACCCGCGTCGAGCGCGATGCCCGGCTTGATGGCGGCCGAGACGCGGTAGCCGTCGCTGGCGCTGGGATTGAAGGCCAGCAGGTTCACGGCCACGCTCAGCTCGGGCAAGATGCGCATGCTGGCGAACACGTCGGCGATCGCAAAACCGTGAAAATGGGCCTGCTCGCCATGGCCATACGTCTGCTCGGTTCCGATTTGAACGTCGCCCGCCACGCGCAGCCTTTCCCAGTCGCGGCCGAGACGAAAATCTTGCTCCGGCGCGTCGAGCTGAAGCGAAAGCTGGCGCGTCTGCAGGTGCCGATCGAAGAGCGTGTAGCGGTCGCGCCCGTCGAACCGCAGCGCTTGCGCGTGAGCGAGCTCACAAAACAGCAGTCCGGCCGCGACCACCGCCCCAAACACCCGAGTCATGCGCCGAATATAGAGCACGCCCAGCCGGTGGCTCTCAAGCGGCAGCGCTGGGCAGCGGCGCATCTAAACATGCCCCACCCCTAATTTTCGCTACTCTGAGGGCAGTGACAAGCTCCGCTCGTTCTCCGACAGGCCGCTTCAGCTCCGTCGCGCTCACGATCCTCGGACTCGGTTGCTCCTCGAGCGCCCCCACTCCTTCCCCGGCCGCTCAGGGTGGCGCCGCCGGTAGCCCGTTCACGAGCGGCGGCACGACCAGCGGCGCCACCAGCAGCGCGGCCGGGGTTGGCGGTGGCGCGAGCAGTGCTGCCGGAGGCGTTTCAGGCGCGGGTGCGGGCCCGAGCACGGGTGGCGCCACAGCCGGCGGAAGCTCCGCGGGCACCACAGCCGTTGGCGGCGCCTCGGCGGGCGGCAACGACAGCTCCGGGGGCGCGAGCATGGCCGACTACTGCAAGGCGCGCGACGGCCTCACGCTGTGTGAGACGTTCGAAGCGCAAGCTCCCGGAGCGGCCCAAGCCAAGCCGCCGTGGGCGCCCGCCATCAACGGCGACGGGCAAGTCGTGATCGACGACACGGTGGCCCACGGCGGTAGTCGCTCTTTGAAGGTACACGGCAGCGGTTTCAGCAGCTTCTTGGTGCTGAGCGGCGCTTCGGTGTCCCCGCCAGCGGGACGCCTGCACGTGCGCTGGTTCATGCGCATGGCCGAAGCCATGACCGGCGGGCACAACACCTTCTTGGTCGCGGACACGGCGG
>JBEQSW010000625.1:0-30980 GCA_040348565.1 Myxococcales bacterium
CGAGGCGGTGCGGGTGCTGGTCGCCCGAGAGCAGACCACGCTCAAGGTGCGCGCGTTGCCGGCCAAGGTCTACCATTTGCGCTTTGCGCTCCCCACCGCGGGCGGGGATCCGCTCGACGCCGTGCTCGACCAAGCGGAGGCGGACACCGGCCCCGACGGCATCGCCACCGTGCAGCTCACGGCGCCGAGCGCGCCCACGACTTTCGACGTGCGCGCCAGCAGCGGTGGTCGCTCCGCCACGTTGGCCGTGGCGGTCAAAGATACCGGTTTTGCGACGCTGCAGGTTCAGCCCCTGTACGCGGGTTTCCGCACCATCACCACCTGGGTCGCCAGCGCCTACACGGAAAAGAGCTGCGCCGAGCTATCCGGCATTCCGCCCGCAGACGGCCCGCTGCAGACCCTACCGGCTGCCGCCGTCGCCGCACCTCAGTTGAGCAACGTCCCGGCCGGAACGCGGCTGGCGGTGACGCTCCGCTCCGGGCATTTCGTCGGCGGGTGCGCTTCGGTGGAAAAGGTTGCGCCCGGCCCTGTCGATCAACCCGTGGTCGTGCAAGTCACGGTGCTCGACCGCCCCATCGATCTGGGCTCGTCGCCGCTGTCCGTTTCTTTCAGCGCGGACGCTGCCGACACCACATGGACGACGTTGCTGGAAAGGAGCGCCAGCGCGACGCTCCAAGCCTTGCCCGGCACCAGCACCGACGACGTCGACGCCCTGCTGGACGCCATGCGCGAAGCCAGCGGAGATTCGCGCCAGCTCTTCGAAACCACGCGAAAAGCCGAAAATTGGGACAATCTGGTGCGGCTCCAGTGGGGCGCGTCGGCGGCCACCAAGCTGCGCGACATTTGCGCCGGCTGGCTGGCGGCCGGTCGACAGAAGTTCGCCGCGAGCGATCACTTGTTCACCGGTGCGCTTGCGCCAATCGTTCAACCTGACGACCCGCTCGACCAGCGCCACGCAGACTTCACGCTGCTCTCCGCGGGTGGCCTCGACGGCGCTCAGAGCGGCTTCGTCGACCGCGCGCAGGTGTCGTGGAGCGCCAGCGCCGACGACACCTTGGTGCTCGCCACCGATCTGTACTTCGTCGAATCGCGCTTCGCGGAGGCGCTCGGGGAAGCTGCGGCCCTGATCGCGCAAGAGGGTACCGAAGCCACCAGCGCCGGCGCCCTACTGGGCGAAGTGTTGGATTGCCCGGCGTTGGGCGACGCGCTGGCGGGGGCCGGCGCCGATACCGATCTCGGCTACGCCGACTGTGACGCCGGTTGTGTCACCGACCTTTGCCAAAAAGCGGCGGCCAGCATCTGGCAGCGCGGCGGCGACGCGGGCGGCTTGACCCCGGCGCGGCTGAGCATCACCGCGACCGGAGCCGCGCGCGTCGGCGACGCGGCCGAAGTGGTCGGGGTGAGCGGTACCTGGCTCGGAGAGCTCAGCGCCGACGGCACCAGCGAAACGACCAGCGGCGTAGTCACTGGCGTCGTTCCCGCTACGCCCTGAGGGCGTGGCTCAGCCGGCGTCGCGCAACGCGCGCCGCAGATCGAGCACGAAAGCGTAAGCCAATAGCCCCGCCTCGACCGAAAGCAGGGTGCCGGCCCGCGCCTCTCGCACGAGCGAACGGAATTTCAGGTAGCGCCGCGGCTCGATGCCCAACAGCAACGCCACCAGGGCCGGGTCGCGCGGGGCGTCGTGGGCAGAGCCAGCCAAGGCGGCTCCACTCGCCAGCGCCCGCGCGACCAGCTGGTCCATCGCGGCGATGGCGGCGGCGGGGTCACCGAGCGCCAACGCCGATTCGACCACCTGTACGACCCCTTGCTCAGCGGTCGAAAACAGCGAGCTAAAGCTGAATGCGCCGGGCCCCGGCACAGGTGCGGGTGGACGCGTGCTGAGCGCAGGCGCGTGAGCGAGCGGCGGCTCGCTGGTGGCGCGACGCGTGCTCGGCCCGCCGCTGCCACCGCTGCCGCCGCCACCGCTGATGGCCGGCAGCGTCACGTGCACGGGCGCGATCGGGGGCGCTTCGAAGTTGAGCACTTGCTTTGGCTCGCTGTCGGCGTGCGTGTCTTCACCGGTCACGGCCCGCGCGGCCGCCTCCCCGATGTCGGTCTCGGGCATTTCGGACAGGCGCATCACGCCGCTGGGCGTGCGGATGGTCATGCGGGTTTCGAATACCGGCTCGCCGGTGACGCTTTCGGCACGGCGCAGCGCCTCGACCAGGCCGCCTTCGGGCACTTCCAGGGACGCGCGCTCCATCGCGCGCGATTCGGGGACGCGCCGGTCGAAGTCGTCCATCACGGCGCGCGTGATGGCCTCCAAGGATTCGTAGACCCCCTCCCCGCTCGTAGCGGTGGTGGCAAACGAAGGCGCGGAGTGCCGGTTGAGCTGGCGTTCGAGCTCGTCGATCGGCATGACGTCGTAGAGGTCGCGCTTGTTGTACTGCACGACGTGAGGCACCTCGGACAGCGACTTGCCGTGCGCCGCCAGGTTGTCCTTCAGGTTCTCGAGCGTCTCGAGGTTGGCGTCCTCGCGTGCGCGCTGCGAGTCGAACACCATCACGATGCCGTCGACCCCCGTCAGCACCAACTTGCGGGTCGCGTTGTAGTGCACTTGCCCCGGCACCGTGAACAGCTGCAGCCGTACGCCCATGCCGCGCACGTGCGGCACTCGGATCGGCAAAAAGTCGAAATAGAGCGTGCGGTCGACGGGCGTCGCCAAGCTCACCATTTTGCCCCGGTGCTCGGGCTTGGCGGTGGCGTGAATGTGCTGGAGCGTGGTCGTCTTGCCACCGAGCCCAGGTCCGTAATAGACGACCTTGAAGACGAGCTCCCGCGCGAGCGGATTGACGACGGGCATGAGGGAGAGCCTGGAGCCTACCCCGAATTTAGCCGCTAACGCTCGCCTCTTTCAGCCGCCTCGACCTCCATCTGCCGGACCTGTTTCCCGAGGGGAGAACGGACGGACAAAACGATGGAAGCGACCGCGGCCAGAGCCCCGAGGCCGGCTAGCGCGGAGACCCACCGATCGCGTCGCCGCGGTTGCTTCTCGAGCTCTAGCAGCAGGCCCAGCACCAGACCCGCGACGAAACCGCCAACGTGCGCGGCGTTGTCGACGTTCGGGAACATGTAACCGAGCATGAACGCCATGATCAGGTTCGACGTGAAGACGCGCTGCCAGCCCGGATTACGACGGATGATCAGAGCGCCGATGAACGCGCCGAGCAGGCCGAAAATGGCGCCGCTGGCGCCCACCGAGCGCGCCAGCTCGCCACGCCACCACACCGTTGCGCAAAACCCCAGCGCGCCGCAAAGGAGGTAGAGAAGCAGGAAACGCGCGCTACGAAAATGCGGCTCGAGCGCTCGCCCCAGGTTGATCAAGCTCAGCATGTTCATGCCGATGTGCAGCAGGTTTCCGTGCAAAAACACGGCCGACAGCACCCGCCAGGGTTCGCTGTCGATAAACGGCGGACCCAGCAACGCCCCGAAGCGAATGGAGGTGGAGGTGCGAAAGCCCCACAGCACGTCGACGGGGCCCCGGCCCGACGCCGCGTCGGTGGCCATCATCAGCCCGTAAACGGCGATGCAAAGGCCAGCCAGCAGCTTGGTCGCCGGTAGCCCGTCCTCCGAAAAATCGGTCAGGAAGCCCAAGGCCGAGCTGGCCAACGGCCCCGGCAGGCGTTTGCCGCAGTTGTAGCAGGCCTTGTCGCCAGCCGAGTTCAAGCGGCCGCAGGCGGGGCAGACGCGGGAGCCATGAGCCATGGCCCGCCCGGGTAGCCTGGCGGGGCGCCTGGCGCAAATTCATGAGCCCAGCGAGCAAGCCGCGAAAAACCGGACGGCGGCCCGCTCTGCCGTAAGGAGCGCCGGCGCCGCGCGTTGTGTCCCGGTGCGCGGCATTCGCCCCGGGCCGAGCCCATCGCCCTTCCCCAACGAGTTCCTGGTAGAACGAGGGGCTCAGTGTCAGCCGATGGGCCCACCCGACCGCCGCTCGGCAGCGGCCTTCCGGACAGCGCCGAGCTGGCGTTGGAGCAGGCGCTGTGCGAGCGCGCCAAGAACGGCGACCGCGCCGCGCTCGGGCAGTTGCTGCGCCAGCACGGACCGAGGCTGTTCCGGGCCGTGCTCTTGCCGCGGCTCGGCTCCAAAGCGGCGGCCGAGGAGGCGTTGTCGGTGACGTACCTCAAGGTCGTGGAGCGCTTCGACCAATTTTCGTGGCAATCGGTGGGCGTGTACCCGTGGCTGCGCGTGGTCGCGCTGCGCGTCGCGCTCGATCAGCTGCGCGCCCGCAAGCGCGAAACCGTTTTTCAGCCCGAGGACCTGGAGCGCGAAATCGACCAGGGCGAGCGCGACGCTCGCGATGCCGTGCAGAGCGAGGCCCACGACTTGGCGGTCGCCAAGCAGCGCGTGGTCGATTTGGTGGGACGGCTGCATCCGCGCTACGGGCGCGCGCTCACCCTGCGCGTGATCGAAGAGCGTTCCCGCGAAGAATGCGCGGCAACGCTGGAAGTTTCGACGGCAACGTTCGATGTGGTGTTGCACCGGGCGGTCGCTGCGCTCAAAAAGGAGCTGGCACGTGAGCCAAGCTGACGAAGAAGACTCGCTCCTACCTCCTCACGAGGAGGCCGCGTTGTTGCAGGCGCTCGAAGCCGCGCTGCGCCCGGCGGAGCTCGACCCCAGCGTGAACGAACGCTTGTTGGAAATGGCGCTCGAAGACCCGCTCGCGCCCCCGAGCGATGAAGAGCTGATCGAATCGGCGCGTTTACGGGACGCGCTGGACGACGGTTCCCAACCGCACGAAGACGCACGCCTGCTGCGTGCCTTGGCCGCGCCGTTCGCGTCCAACGCAACCGACGGCGACGACGCCGGCGCCGTCGAACGCGCGCTCGGCTCCGCCCTCGCCCCAACGCCGCCCACCCCGGCCCCGCCCCGTAGCAACGTGGTGTACGCGATATTCGGCGCCGGCAGCGCGGTGCTAGCGGCAGCGGCAGCGGTGGCGTTGTTCGTCGGAACCTCCCGTGAAGCCGCCCCGTCGGCCCAAGCGAGCGCGTACGTCGCGCCCCACAGCACCGCGCCCTTGTTCGCCGAGCGCTTCGAGACCGGCGACACGACGGCGCGCATGGATCTCATCGCCAGCGCCCGCAGCCGAGATCTGCGTAGCAACCGCTACGCGGCCTGGGGTGTGCGATGAGAGCGCTCGGCTGGCTCTTGCTGCTTCTGGCCTTGGCGTTGGCGGGCTGCTCGCGCCAAGAACCGCGGGACGATTGTCAGCCGTCGGGGCGCGTCGTCGATCCCGTACTGCTCGCGTTCTTGAGCCGGGCGCGCAGCGCGCACCATTTGGCCGATCAATACGAGGCCAAGGGCGACCGCCCCGCGGCTTTGCGCGCGCTCGAAGGCCTGGCCTCGGGGGGCGTACCGCCCGGTACCGCGCCCGAGGTGGACGAGGTCCTCGCCGACACGCGGGCGCGCATGGCTGACCTGATGAGCGAGGCGGGCCGCTTCGACCAAGCCGACGCCCAGATCAGCCAAGGGCTGGAGCACGCGAAGACTGCCACCTACTTTCGGGGGCACCTGTTCGAGGTACGCGGCCTGGTCGAGGAGCGCCGCGAAAAAGCGCTGCGCGGCAAAGGGCGCGGCCAGGAGGCCGACCAGGCTCACGAGCGCTCGCTCGACGCCTACGAAGCCGCCATGAAGATCCAGGCCGAGGTCATCGGCTCGGCTGTCCCGGCGCCCGGGCCCTCGGCGGCGCCCCACCCTTGAGCGCCCGGCAGCACAAACCGCGCCCCGTCCGTGCCCGAGTTTGGGAACGAGCCAGGGCTGGGCTACAGTCTGCCAGGAAGTGCGAGACGAGCCTTTGACGTCTGCGACCTCTAGCCGCGTGCCCCGGCTCCTACCCGGGACGGATCTTCGGGGGCTTCCAATCAGTCCCGCGGAGGCGTTCGTCGTCTCGCGCATCGACGGCGCCACGAACGTTTCGGAGATCGCCGAAGAAACCGGCAAATCGCTGGACGAGGTGCAGGCGCTGCTGGAGCGGTTGGTCGCGCTCGGCGCAGTCAGCCTCGACGAGCCGGCGCGCAGTCAGGAGCGTCGACAGTCTCCGGCGCCCGCCCCGCGGCCGTCAGGCGCGTTTCGCGGCCCCATCGTTGAGACGAACGCCGTCGGCGAGCAGAAGCATCCAGCCGCCTCGCTGTACGATCCTGCGGAGCTGGACGAAGCCGTCGACATCGACCTGCCGCGCCGACGGCAGATCCTCGATCTGTACTATCGCCTCGATCATCTCGATCATTACGAGCTGTTCGGTGTCGCCCCGACCGTCGACAAGAAGGCCATCAAAGCCGCCTACTTCGAGATCGTAAACGTGTTTCACCCGGACCGTTACTTCGGGAAGAACGTCGGCAGCTTCAAGAGCAAGCTCGAAAAAGTGTTCGCGCGCCTGACCGAAAGTTACGACGTGCTGTCGCGCAATACGAGCCGCGCCGAGTACGACGCCTACCTGCGCGCGCAGTCCAAGACGCGCGCCTTCGACGCGGGTCAGGCCGAGAGCGCAGCTCACCAAGCGGCGCTGCAAGAGGTCATGCGGCGCATCCAAGCGGAGGCCAGCGTGGAGAGCCGCAGCGTCAGCTTGCCGCCGCCCGGCTCGGGAAGCTTGCCCCCACCCTCGGCTCGCGCGGCACATCAGAGCGTGACCCCGAGCCCGAGCCTGCCGCCGCGCTCGTCTTCGAACCCGGGCCTGCGCCCCTCGACGTCGATGCGCCCGAGCGATCCAGAGGTGCGCCGTCGAGCCTTGGCGCGCAAGCTCGGTCGAGCACCGCAGGCCGACGGCAAGGAGCCGTCCAGCCCCGCCGACGTCGAGGAACAACGGCTGCTGGAGGCCCAGGTGGGCACCCAACGCCAAGAGTGGGCCGCCGAGGAGCTGAAGCGCCGCTACCAAGACCGCGTGGCGGCCGCGCGCGACCGCCAAGTCGAGGTGTACACACGCGCCGCGGCGCAAGCCCTCGAGAAAGGCGACCCCGTCGGCGCGTCCAACGCGCTGCGCATCGCCGTCTCGCTAGCCCCCGACGACACCGAGCTCGCGCTGAGACTTAACGAAGTGGCCGGCCGCGCGAAGCACGAGCTGGCCGCCAGTTACATCGAACAAGCAGAATACGAAGAGCGTGACGAAAAGTGGCTGGCCGCGGCCCAGTCTTACACGCGCGCCCTCGCCGGCCGGCCAGAGGCCAAAATCCACGACAAGATCGCCTACTGCCTGCTTTCGGGCGACGGCAACCTGCGCGAGGCGGGCGAGATGGCGAAGCGGGCGGTGATGGCCCAGCCCGATAACGCTCGCTTTCGGGTTACTCTGGCCCGTTTTTACGTCAAAGCCGGCATGAAACAGAGCGCCGAGGGCGAGCTTTCCCGAGCCGCGACGCTGGGCCCGACCGATGATAAGGTAACAGATTGGATCCGGCGGCTGAAACGTGAGCTTGGTTAGCGTCTCTTACGGCACGGTCCTCGGTTCTGGCACTTAGACCCAACACACGGAAAAGTGAAAAGGCGATATGGAGCGCGTCATCGGCATCGACCTCGGGACCACGAACTCCTGTGTCTCGATCCTCGAGGGAGACACCCCCGTCGTAATCCCCAACCGCGGTGGCTACAAGACGACCCCCAGCGTGGTCGCGGTCACGGAGGCGGGTAAGCGGCTGGTGGGGCACATCGCCAAACGTCAGGCCATCACGAACGCCGAGAACACGGTGTACGCGGCTAAGCGCTTGATCGGGCGAAAGTGGAACTCGCCTCAGGTCAAGAACGCGATCATGACCTCGAGCTACTCGATCGTGGAGGGACCGCACGCCGACGTGCGCATCAAGCTCCGCGACAAGACGTACTCGATCCCCGAAGTTAGCTCGATCGTCTTGCAAGAGATGAAGATCATCGCCGAGGACTACCTGGGCGAGCCGGTGAAGAAGGCGGTCATCACCGTTCCCGCGTACTTCAACGATAACCAGCGCCAAGCCACCAAAGACGCCGGCGCCATCGCCGGGCTCGACGTCATCCGCATCATCAACGAGCCCACCAGCGCCTCCTTGGCCTACGGCTACGGCAAAGACTTGGACCGCACCGTCGCGGTCTACGACTTGGGCGGCGGCACCTTCGACGTCAGCATCCTGGAAATCGGCTCCCACGGCGTGTTCAAGGTCATCAGCACGACCGGCGACACCTTCTTGGGCGGCGAAGACTTCGACGCCCGCATCATCGACTGGCTGATCGGCAGCTTCCAGGAAGAGCACCAGATCGATCTGCGCCAAGACCGCATGGCCCTGCAGCGCCTGCGCGACGCCGCCGAGAAAGCCAAATGCGAGCTTTCCAGCGTGCGTGAGACCGAGATCAACCTACCGTTCATCATCTCGACCGGCCGCAACGAGGCTCTGCATTTGCAGCGAACCTTGTCCCGGCAAACGCTGGAGAAGCTGACCGAAGATTTGGTCGAGCGCACCATCGACATTTGTCGACAAGCCATCGGCGATGCCAAGCTGGACGTCGACGAAATCGAAGACGTGATTTTGGTAGGCGGCATGACGCGCATGCCGGTCGTGCAGCAAGCGGTGGCGGCCTTCTTCAGCCGCGAGCCCAACAAGAGCGTGCACCCCGACGAGGTCGTGGCCATGGGCGCGGCCATTCAGGGCGCGGCGCTGGTCCAGGAAAAGCAGGACATGATCCTGCTCGACGTCACGCCGCACGCCCTCGGCATCATGACCTTCGGCAGCTACTTCGAGGAGCTGATCCCGCAAAATACGACGGTTCCTACCAGTCGGACCAAGATCTTCACCACCAGCCGCGACGATCAGACGGCGGTGAAAATCTTGGTCATGCAGGGTGAGAGCAAGCGCGCCGACGACAACGAGCTGCTCGGCGAGT
Source organism: Myxococcales bacterium (assembly GCA_040348565.1). Lineage (GTDB taxonomy): Bacteria > Myxococcota_A > Polyangia > Polyangiales > Polyangiaceae > PMG-095. Next base: position 8,875 of record JBEQSW010000625.1, read on the forward strand.
TCATCCTCACCGGCCTACGCCGTGCGCCCAAGGGCCACGTCGAGATCGAGGTCACCTTCGAGATCAACACCGACGGCATCGTCAGCGTCCACGCCAAGGACTTGGAGACCGGTCAAGCCCAGTCCATTCAGGTCACGGCTACCAGCGGCCTCACCCAAGACGAGGTGAAGAACATGATGTCGAGCGCCCAGGACTACCTGGTCGAGCGCCGCTCCGACGAACAGTTCGAGGGCATCAAGCAAGAGGCCGAGACCTTGATGGCCGAAATCGAGCACATGTTCCCCGAGATCGAGCGCGTGGTGGGCGGGGCCGATTTCGGCCGTGACGCCATCGCCAAGGCTCGAAGCGCGGTGGACAAAACCCGCGCCGCCATCGCGGCCAAGGACTCGGCCCAGCTGAAAGAGCAAGTCGACCAGCTGGCGCGCACCCAGCGCATGTTCAAGGGAGTCGTTTCGCGCGGCTGAGGGGTGCCGCCTCGGCTGGACCCCACCATGAGCGACGACTCTCGGAAGCGTCCACGTCCGTCGCATCCCGCGTCGATGCCGCCGGAGGTCCCCGTCGAGCTCGACTCGAGCTGGGACGACGACACCCAGCCGCGCTTCGAGCTCGACGATCCGATGTCGGAGAGCGCGTTCGATCGCGTCACGGCCATCCCGGAGATGCCGTCCGAGCTTTTCGCCAAGCAGGTGATGTCGGAGCAACCGAAGTCGGCGCCTCCCGAGCAAGTTCCACGCTTGGCCAGCGAGCCGCCGGTAGTGGCGGTGCAACCGCTGGATCCGATGGCCCTGCAACAGGCGCCACGCGCCGGCCGCTCTGTTTCGCTGGCAGACGTGCCGACCTCACCGCACTCGGCCGCCAGCCCCAACAGCGCCACCGCGCGACCCGGACGCAACCGCGCGCCGCTGGCAGCCGAGCCGACCGGGCTCGAGCTGATGGACATGAGCCCGCCCATGCCGGCGACGACGCGCAGCCCGTCGGCGTCGCAATTGGGGCGTGACCCGCGCGATCCGGTGCTGGAGCTGGATCTGGGCGAGGTAGCGCGCTCCGGACCCCCGCCCGCCGTGCTCATGCCGTCCGCGCCCCAAAGCGCGCGCGACAGCGAGATCACGGAGATGAAGGATCGCTACGCGATGGGCGACTTCACCGGCGCTCTGGTCGTGGCCGAAGGCTTGCTGGAAGTGAACGGCGACGACATCGACGCGCAGCGCTACGCGCAGAGCTGCCGCGACGTGCTGATGCAAATGTACGCAGCGCGGCTGGGCTCGCTGAGCCAGCGGGTGCGGGTGGCGGTGCCGGGCGACCAAATTCGCTGGCTTTCGCTGGATCATCGCGCAGGCTTCGTGCTCTCGCTCATCGACGGCTCGTCGACGGTCGAGGAGCTGCTCGACATCAGTGGTATGAACCGCCTGGATGCGCTGCGAATCCTCTTCACGCTGTATGACCAGCGCGTCATCGCGCTGTCCGAAGCCTGAGCCGAGTCGGCGCTGGGTCTGGGCTTCGGCGCTGGCAGCGCTGGCTTTCGTCTCCGGTGTGCACGAAAGCCGAGCCGCCGAGCCGCCGCTCGAGCATGCCCCGCGCGTCGCTTCGTACACGCTGCAAGCTCGGCTCGACGCCGATCAACACCGCGTCACCGCCCACGGCACCATCGAGCTTTTGAACTACACCGAGGTGCCCCTACCGGAGCTCTACCTGCACCTGTACATGAACGCGTTCAAGAACGACGAGAGCCTGTTCTTGCGCTCGCCGTTCGGCGCGGGCCGCAGCGGTCAGCACGGCAGCAAATGGGGCTACATCGACGTCAAGCGCTTGTACGCACGCGAGTCGGGCCGTGACTTGTGGCCCGACCGCGCCGCCAAGAGCCCCGGTGACCCCGACGACGAGACCGACGTGCGCGTACCGCTGACCCAGCCGCTCGCGCCGGGCCAAACGCTGACTTTGGAGGTCGAGTTCGAGGTCAAATTGCCGGAGGTGGTCGAACGCACCGGCTACGTCGACGACTACCACTTCGTGGCCCAGTGGTTCCCGAAGCTGGCGCGGCTGATGCCCGACGGCAGCTTTGCCCATTTTGCCTTTCACCCCCAATCCGAGTTCGCAGCCGATTTCGGCTCGTACGACGTCACGTTGGACGTGCCCGCCAGCGACGTGGTCGGCGCCACCGGCCAGTGCGAGCCGGCGACGGCCAAGGCCGGGCGACGCGCCGTGCGCTGTCGCGCCGACGACGTTCACGATTTTGCCTGGACCAGCTGGCCCGCCTTCCAAGAGCGGCGCGAGCGGATTGGTAGCGTCGACGTGCGAGTGCTGGTGCCGCCCGGCCACGCCAAGAACGCCGAGCTGGAGTTGGACACGGTGCGCTTCGGCCTGGCCCATTTTGGCGCGCGCTTCGGTCGCTACCCGTACCCCACCCTGACCGTCGTGCATCCGCCGGAGGCCGCCGGTGACTCGGGCGGAATGGAATACCCAACGCTGATCACGACCGGTGGTCCTTGGTACACGCCGTACAGCGGTGCCCGCGCCATCGAAGCCGTGACCATCCACGAGCTCGGGCATCAGTGGTTTTACGGCTTGTTCGCCAGCGACGAGCATCGCTTTCCGTTCCTCGACGAGGGCCTGAACAGCTACGCCGAGCACTCCTCGCTCAGCGCTCGCTACGGCCTCGGCTCGGCCTTCGACGGCGTTGGGCTACCGATCGCGAACGAGGCTCTGTCGCGCGCCATCGCCGCCGCCCGCGGCGCCGACGAGCCCATCGCGCAAGGCGCCGCCGATTTCTACAGCTTTCGCAGCCTGGGCGCGATCGTGTACAGCCGCACCGCCAGCCTGTTCAGCACGTTCGAGCGGGTCTACGGCAAGCAAAAGCTCGACCTGGCCCTGGCCGACTACGCCGCGCACGCACGCTTCCGGCACCCGGAACCGGCTCAGCTGATCGAGGCCGTTCGCGGCCGATTGGGCGACGGCGCGGCCAGAAACCTCGAACGCGCGCTGTTCGAGCGCGCCAGCGTGGACTACCTGGTGCGCGACGTTCAGAGCGCCGCCGCCGACCCCCACGCCGGCGTGTTCGACGAGGCCAACGGCCGGCGCACCGTGCCGCGCTCCGAGGTACGCCCGCCTGCGCACTGGGTCGGGCACGCCATCGTGCTCCGCCACGGCGCGCTCGAGCTGCCGGTGCAGCTCGAGCTGTCGTTCGACGACGGCCACCGCGAGCGCCGCGATTGGAACGGCGAAGGCACTCGCTATACCGTCAATTGCGAGGGACCGGCCAGGCTGGTGGGCGTCACCATCGATCCGGAGCACCGGGTGCTGCTCGACGACGACCTGAGCAACAACGCCGCCAGCACCATCGATCAAGGAGCGCCGCGCAGCCTGGAGCGATTGTTGTACTGGACCGAGCTGTTGCTGAGCGGAGGCTTGCCATGAACGCGCTCGGCCCGGGTGAGATCCGCGCGCGCCGCCGCCCTCTCCTGCTGCTGAGCGTCGCTTTTCTGCGTCTTTTGGCTGGTTTTTGCTTGGCGTGGCCGCTCAGCTCCTTGATCGCCGGCAGCGGCGTGGGCTTGCGCCCCGAAGGCGACCGCGCGTTGTTCGAAGGGGGCGGATACCTGCTCGCCGAGTTGCTGCGCCTACGCGGCGGCGAGCTCGAAGCCGTGGCGCGCGGGCTCTTGCCGCTACTGGTGCTCGGCCTGCTGCTGACCGCGGCCGGCAACGCCGCGCTCTTGGTGGGTTTGAATCTGCAGGGTCGCTTGCGGCTGCGCGAGCTGCTGTCACGAGCGAGCGAGCGGCTGCCGGCGTTGGTAGTGCTCGGCGCTGGCACTGCGCTCGGACAAGCAGTGCTGCTCGGGGCGGGACTATTGCTCGTCGCCGCCGTTCCCGAGCCCCTCGCCAAACCGGTCGCGACGACCTACGCCCAAGCCGCGCTGTGGCTGGTCGTAGTGCTCGCCGTGGGCGCGCTGGGCGGCTTGTCGGACGTGGCCAAGGCGTCTTTGGTGCGCCACGAATCGCGCTTGGGCGACGCCCTCCGCCGCGCCCTCAAGTGCCTGCGACATTTGCCGATTCGCGCCACCTTTGGCTGGGTTCCGGCGGCCGTGGTCTTCTTGGCCGTGGTGGCGGTCGCGGCAAGACTAACCGAATGGTGTGACGTGTCCCAAGCGGGCAGCTGGCGCCTGCCGCTCGTGTTTGCGCTACATCAAGGAGTCGTCATCGCGGCGGTCGCGCTGCGGGCGGCGTGGTTCGCTCGCACGCTACGCCTGGTCGCAACCGACGTCTGAGCCCGACTACAAGTTGGCCCCGATGTTGCCGATGGAGATGCTGGGTCCGAAGATGAACGCCGGCGTGTGATCGTCCCGCGAGATCGGAAACTCGAGCCAACCGTGCAGGTTGATGGACGCTTCCGCCAGCGACAACCGATTGGCAATTGGAATGCTGAGGCCGAGACCAACTGGCAAGCCCACCTCGTTGAGGCTGTGACCGGTGGTGCTGGTAGAGCTAGCCAATCCGATGACCATCACCCCGCCCTCCAGCCCCAGCAATCCCTCTTTGCCGTCGCTGGTCAGCCAAGTCAGCCGTGAAATGATCCCGAAATTCAGGGAAAGGACGCCGCTGTGGTCCTTGTCGCCAAAGCGATAGAGGCCGGCCGGAATAGCGGAGGTGGCGTACACGCGCGCGTGTCCGGTGCCCAGAACCACCGACCACTGCACCGCCGGTCCGCTTGCGTACAGCTCGGAGCCGGCCACGTAGTGGTTGTCGTCGTTGGCGTGAGCCACGCGCACGACCACGCGATCGAACGCGGTGGTCACGCCCTGAATCCAGATTTGGCGCGGCTCCGAGCCCGGACCGAGCTCGAGCGTGTCTTTCAGGTGGCCTTCGGAGCGGGCCGCGCCGTCGGCCGAGTACACGTCCACGCTGAGCGTGATGCGCTGCCGACCGTTTTCGGCGCGTAGCCGTTCGCGATGCACCGTCACCCGGCAACTGTCACGCCACGCGAACGGCAAGTTGATGGGGTCGCCGGGATGCAACGCCACCGATTTGCCGCTGGGCCCGCATTTGAACTCGACCAGCGGCTTTCCGCCGGCCATCGAGGGGCCGAGCGGCACCGGCACGTTGGCTTCGCGCAGCTTGCGCTGAAGCGGATCGACCGCGACGGCCAAGTCCACGTCGCCCAAAGCGGCCGGTAACGCCGAGTTTCGGAGCCCCAGCTGCAGCTGGGCAAAGCCCTCCGCGTCGGGGTCGCCAATCACCGTTTGACGCTGGTGATCTTGGCCCGCGGTGTACACGTTGGGCAGCGAGATCAGCTCCCAGCGCTCCCCTTGCGGCAAGCCCGAGACCTTGACGAAAGCGGGGCGATTGGTGGGCACGAAGTCGATGCGCGGGGCGTCGGGCAGGCCGAGCGAGGCGCGCGCGGACGGCAACGCGCGGGTCGCAGTCGTGAGCGTGGCCACCACCGCGTCGGTGTCGCTGCGGCGCGCGCTGAGCTCCAGCTGCTCGCCGGCATACGACCCCAGCTCCAGCACCACGAACAGACTGTCCTCGGTTTCAGCCTCGTCCAGCACGCGCAGCGGCGCGTCGCCCACACTGAAACGATAGAGCTCACGGGCGGCCAGGCAACGGCGCTCCAGGCGCACGACGATCTTGGCGGCGTCGTTGCGACGCACCGGCTCGCCCGAGACGAGCGTCATGGCACAGTGCAGCACCTGCAGCTTGAAGCTGGGCGCCGTCTCCATTTGCCCCTTGCGCTGCAAGAACACGCGCGGCGCGAGACGCACTCGCACCTCGGCGGAGCTGAGCGGAGCGGTGCTGGTGACCAGCAGCCGCTTGGCGCTGAAGGTGCAGTCGAGCGCGCCGCAATCGGCGCCCGCCACCGCCTCCGGGTGCGCCAACGGCAGCTCACCGCGGCCCATCGACAGATCGATGGCGCTGTCGGCGGCCACCAGCTTGCCGATGACGATGCGCGCGGGTGAAAGCGGCACGCCATCGAGCGGCACCGCTTGGCCACGCGCGTCGAACAGGCGATGCCCCTCGCCCAATACGGCAAAAGCCGGCAGCACTCGCAGCGTGTCGGCCGCTGGATCCGCCGACAAATCGCGGCCTACGACCCAAGCGCAGCTCTGGCCAGCGCCGTCCGTTTTGGGCTCCGGGCAGGCATCCACCCCCGAATGCCCGGCTCCGAGCCAGTGCAGCTGAGCGCCTTTCAAATTGCGGCCACGGGCTTCGACGCGCGCTTCGTCGGCGAACAAGGTGACGCTGGCCGGGTCGAAGCTCGGGAATGGTCCGGTCGCCAGCAGCGTGAGCTGCTCCTTGCTTTGCAGGCATGCACCCAAGCTCGGGGCGACACGCACCACCACGCTGCTACCCGCGGCCGTCTCGGCGCTCGGTGGACGAACCGCGGTACCGCCCGCATCGAACGACCAGCCCCCGCTCACGGTGCAGGCCACCTTGCCCGCGCCCAGCACCACGGCGGCCCCGCCTACCGGCGCTTCGAGGGTCTGGGCGGCCGCGGCGCGCGTCCAACCCAGCAAGGCCGCGCACACCAGCCACACCCACAGCCGGAACGCAGCGCGACGCTTCATGCTCGTGACTCCCAAAATGAGCGCAAATCTTGCGGCAAAGGCGCGACCAAGCGGAGCGGCTCGCCGGTCATGGGATGAGTGAAGTCGTAGCGCTCGGCGTGCAACAGTTGGCGCGGGTGCTCGAGCAACTGCCAGTCTTCGTCCGTCAGCTCACCGTCTGCGGCGCGCGCCAGCATGCGCTCGTCGGGCCCGTACAGCTTGTCGCCGACCACGGGGCAGCCCAGCGCCGACAAGTGCAGGCGAATTTGGTGCTGGCGCCCGGTGTGCAGGGCCAAGCGGCACAGCGCGTAGCCTGCGCGGGTCTCGACGATCTCGATGCCGGTGCGCGCCTCCAGGCCGTTGCCCGGCGCCGCAATGCGCATCTTCACGCGCAACGGGTTCTCACTGTCCAGCTCGACCGGCAGCTCGCACAGGCTGACGTCCGGCACGCCGTGCGTCACGGCGACGTACGTTTTTTTCACCGCGTCACCGCCGCCCAGCGAGCGCTCTTCCAGCAGCCGCTTGAAAGCGCGCTCGCTTTCGATGTGTTTGGCCAGCATCAAAACGCCGCTGGTTTCGCGATCGATGCGGTGAATCAGGGCCAAGAAGGCGCCCGGCCGCGTCTTGCGCAACCGCTCGATGACCGTGTTGCGATGGTAACGCGCGGTGGGATGGACGGTGACGAGCGGCGGCTTGTCGATCGCCATCAAGTGGTCGTCTTCGTACACGACCGGCAGCGGAATATCGTCGATTTCTTCGAACGGCGCGCGCCACAGCGCGATACGCTCGTCGGTCTTGACGCGGTCGTTGGCGCGTAGGGCGCGACCGTCGGCGGCGTGCGCGCTCTGCTCGATGATGGCGCGCGCCCGAGTGCGGCTGGTGTTGCGCAGCTGCGTGCGCATGAACACGTCCAAGCGCATGCCGGCGCACTCGGCCGGCACCCGGTAGATCTTGAGGATGGCGTCTTCGTGAACGCCGGGCGGGCGGACCGGCGGCGCTTCAGCGGGCGACGATTCGCGCGGCTTCATGCAGGCTCCGCCGCGCCGAACCGCTCAGCCGCGCACCTTGGCGCGATGAATCTCGGTACCGACGCCCGAATCGGTGAAAATCTCGAGCAAAAGCGCGTGACGGCGACGACCGTCGATGATGTGCACTTTCTCGACGCCGGCGGACACGGCGTCCAGCGCGCAGCGCACTTTCGGGATCATGCCGCCCGTGATCACGCCCTCGGCGATCAAGCGTTCGGCCTCGTGGGCGTCGAGCGAGCTCAAGCGCTCCCCGGTGCCGGTCTTCACCCCTTCGACGTCGGTCATCAACATCAGCTTGGCCGCGTTCATGGTGCCGGCGATGGCGCCGGCGGCGGTGTCGGCGTTGACGTTGAGCGAATGCCCCTCGCGATCCACGGCAATGGGGGCGATCACGGGGATGAAGCCGCTGGTGATCAGCTGCTCGACGATTTTGGCGTCGACGTTGGCGACCTCACCCACGCGGCCCAGATCGACCATCACCTCGGCGCCGCTGGAGTCTTTGGTCTTCACCAGCTCTTGGCGCTTGCCGCGCATGAACTGGTCGTCTTTGCCGGAAAGACCGACGGCGCGCCCGCCGTGCTGGCAAATCAAGCCGACGATCTCCTGGTTGACGGCGCCGCCGAGCACCATCTCGACCACGTCCATCGTCGCGTCGTCGGTCACGCGTAGGCCGCCGCTGAAGGTCGACTTGATGCCGACCCGCTCCAGCATGCTGTTGATCTGTGGTCCGCCGCCGTGCACCACCACCACCCGAATTCCGACGTAGCGCAGCAGGCAAACGTCCCGCGCGAAGCTCTCTTTCAGGGCTTCGTCGACCATGGCGTGCCCGCCGTACTTCACGACGAACGTGCGTCCCTGAAAGCGCTGAATGTAGGGCAGCGCCTCGTGCAAAACCTTGGCCTTCTCGACGAGCTCGTCCATTTTCCCCGCCGCTATAGCGCAATTTCCCCGCGCCGGCAGGAGCATGGGGCGAAAGAACAGGGAGGCGAGGAGTTTTTGGTGGCGAATGAACTGCGGGGTGGTCCCAAACACCACCTGCCTAGTTCGCCTTTTGGCGAGGCTTTGGCGAGCATCGGAGCGGAGCGTACTTGAGTACGTGCACCGAAGCCGCATAGCGGCGAAGGTCCCGAGCCCGAGCAAAGCTCGGGCGCAGGCCACACCGAAGCGCAGCCAAAACGAAGCCAAAAGGTGAAATCGGCAGGTGTGCTCCCAGCCACCCCATGCTAGGCGAACCCTCCATGGATATTTTGATGGTGTCGGCCGAGCTCTCTCCTTACGCCCGCGCCAGCGAGGTAGGCGACGTGGTCGCTGGTTTGAGCAAGGCGCTACGCCAGCTGGGCCACCGCGTGACCCTCGCTCTGCCGCGGCATCCCGGCTTCGAAGCGGGCGGCTTGCTCATGGCGCGCCGCCTCACCCCGCTTTCCATCGGCGGCGCCGACCTGACCGTGCTCGACGGGCAGCTCGCCTCCGGGGTCGAGCTGGCGTTGTTCGACGATCCCCCGCTGTACGACCGGCCCTCGGTGTACGGCGAAGGCGAAGGCTATGAAGACAACCTGGCTCGCTTCGCGGTGCTGTGCCGTGGCGCGGCCGCGCTCGCCCAGCTGCGGGCCGAGCAGGGCAAACCGTTCGAGGTCGTCCATGCCTTCGACGCTCCGGCCGCCGCCCTGCCCGCTCTGCTCAAGCAGCCGCCCGCGCTGGCGTTGCCCACCTTGCTCACCGTCCTCGACACCGAGCGCCCGGGCCGTTTCTCCAGCGGCGCCCATTCGGCTTTCCCCGGCTTGCGCGGCAACATCGGCGACTCGTTGTCGCTGCTCGAGCTCGGGCTCGGCAACGCCCAGCTGGTCGTGGCCGGCTCGGAAGACGCCGCGCGTGAGCTCGGAACGCCGCGCGTCTCGGGCGCGCTGGCGCCTAGCTTGGTCGGCGAGCGCAGCCCCAACGCCGTCAGCTCCGGCCTCGACTACGCGCTGTTCAACCCCGCGACCGACACCGCCATCCCTTCGCGCTTCGACGCGGAGGACGCTTCGAACAAGGGCCGCTGCAAGTCGGCCGTGCTCACCGAGCTGTCGCTCGAGCTCGAGCTGGATCGCCCACTGGTGTTCGCGCTGGCCGGCTCCGCGGGCGAAGCGCAGCTGCTGCTCGGAGCCCTCCCGCTCTTGCTCAAGAACGACATCGCCGTGGTGGCCTCGGTGCCGCAAAGCTCGGTGGCAGAGCTGGAGCGTCTGATCGGCGACTACCCGGCCGATTTGGCGAGGCTGAAGGACGGCTCGGACGCCGCCCGAAGGCGCGCGCTGTCCGCGGCAGATTTTGCCATCTGCCTCGATTCGGGCTCGCTCACGCCCGCATCCGTGCAGGCAGCGCAGCGCTACGGCGCCGTGCCGGTCGCGCTCGGTCAAGGCGCCGTCGTCGACGCGCTGGTGGATTGCGATGCCGAGCTCGAAACCGGCACCGGGTTCTTGTTCGACAGCGCCGAGCAAGATGCCTTGATCGGCGCCGCAACTCGCGCGTTTTCGGCCTACGGCTCTCCCGGCCATGCTCGGCTGCGTCGCCGCGTCATGCGCCTCGACGTCTCGTGGGAGCGGGTCGCGCGGCGCTACGCTCAGCTCTATCGCAAAGCCGCGAGCTGAGCTCAGCCCGCTGCGCCGCCAAAGCCGTCGGGCGGCGGCGCGCCGCCAATCCCACCAAGCCCACCCGCGCCGGTAGCGCCACCGACGGGGGCCAACGCGCCCGTCCCGCCGTCAGCGCCCGCACCGGCAACGCCCGCGGCGCCGCCGGCGGGCACGACGCCGACCGTCTCACACGTCGCCAGATCCTCATTCAAATGCGCGGTCGCCAGGCACGGTGAAAGCTCGCGACAGGTGGGCGCGCTTTCGTAAGCCTGCTCACACGCCGACACGCTGTCGTCGTAGTAATCGTAGCAACCGCTGCCACCGCCCGGTCGCAGGAACGCCGGGCATTTTGGAAAGCTGGGAGCGGGGCAGCCCAAGCGATCGTAGGCGGCGTTGGCGGCCTTCAGCAGCCGCGCGCAGGCCTTGTCTTCGGACACCAGATCTCCGTCCCCGGACGGCTGGACCGCCCCCTGGGCGGCCGGGACGAACGGCTCCGTGTCCTCCGAGGCGGTGCAGCTGGCGTACAGGGGCAGGCCCAGGCACGCCAAAAGCAGGCAGGCGCGCCCCCACGGAGAAAGCGAAGCGAAAGGGATCCGGGCGAACATCAGGCGGCATCGTAGCCTCGTCTGTCGCAGCTTTCTAGGGAGACTCGCCTTGCCGTTGACGGCGCCCGCTTGCTTGGATACCCCGACGGGATACATGCCCATTCGCCGCGCCCTGCTTTCTGTTTCTGACAAAACCGGCCTGATCGAGCTAGCCCGCGCGCTCTCCGCCCGCGGGGTCGAGCTCTTGTCCACCGGGGGTACCTTCAAAGCGCTCTCCGCCGCCGGCATTCCGGTGCAGACTGTCGAGAGCTACACCGGCTCGCCCGAGGTCATGGATGGTCGCGTGAAGACGCTCCATCCTCGGATCCACGGAGCGCTGCTGGCTCGCGCCGGTACCGACGACGCCGATCTCGAGCGCATCGGCGCCAAGCCGATCGATCTGGTGGTGGTGAACCTGTACCCGTTCGAAGAGACGTTGGCGAAGCCCGGCGTGCCCTTCGAGGAGCTGATCGAGAACATCGACATCGGCGGCCCCAGCATGCTGCGCTCGGCGGCCAAGAATCACGACCGCGTGACGGTCGTCTGCGATCCCAGCGACTACGCCGCCGTCCTCGATGAGCTCAAGCGCGACGGAGACGTCGGCCGCCTCACGAAGGAGCGCCTAGCCGCCAAGGTGTTCGCGCACACCGCCGCCTACGACGCCGCCATCAGCGGTTGGCTCTCGGCGCGCGGCGAAGCGGACGGCTATCCTCGCTTCTATTCGCTCGTTCTCGAAAAGGCGTACCCACTGCGCTACGGCGAAAACCCGCACCAGTCGGGCGCCTTCTATAAAGAGCGCAAGGCGCCCATCGGCTCGCTCGGCCGGACCGAAAGCGTCGGCAGCGGCTCCAAGGAGCTGTCGTTCAATAACCTGGTCGACGTCGAGGCCGCGCTGGACGCGGTGCGCGAGTTCGAAAACCCCGCCGCCGTCGTGGTGAAGCACACCAACCCGTGCGGCGTCGCCACGGCTCCCACGCTGGCCGATGCCTACCGCGCCGCGCGCGACGCCGACGCCATGAGCGCGTTCGGCGGCATCATCGCCTTGAACCGCGAGGTCGACGACGCCACCGCCGCCATCTTGGCCGAGACGTTCCTGGAAGCGATCATCGCCCCCGGCTTTGCCGACGGTGCGCTCGAGCGTCTGCGCGCCAAGCAAGCCCTGCGGCTGCTGTCGACCGGCGGCTGGCTCGGTGCCGCCCACCAAGCTCGCCAATTCAAACGCGTCGGGGGCGGCTTCGTGATCCAGGAGCGCGACGCCACCGGCGGCGGCGAGGTGCTCAAAGGCCGCGTGGTGACCGATCGCCAGCCCACCGCGGCCGAGCTCTCCTCGCTCGATTTTGCTTGGATGGTCTGCAAGCACGTGAAGAGCAACGCCATCGTGCTGGCCGCCCCCGGCAAGAGCCCCGGCATTTACGAGACGATCGGCATCGGCGGCGGGCAAACCGCGCGCGTCACGGCGGTGCAGGTCGCCTGCGACAAAGCCGGTGACCGCGCCAAGGGCTCGGTGCTCGCGTCCGACGCCTTTTTCCCCTTCCCCGACGGCGTCAAAGCCGCCGCCGCCGCCGGCGTCGCCGCCATCGCTCAACCGGGCGGCTCCAAGAAGGACGACGACGTCATCCGCGCCGCCAACGAAGCCGGCATCGCCATGATCTTCACTGGCGTGCGGCATTTCAGGCACTGAGTGCCTGAAATGCTCTTGGTCTTGTTTTGCGCTGGCTTTTTTCTAGGTCTCGTTTGCGCTGCCGTTGAATGCCTTGCGTCTGTTGCGGCCGGTGCCAGTAATTGCTCCGGCCTCGCCGGTTTGTCGCGGCCCCGGTCTCTGAGACGATCGTGATCTGATCGTGCCAAGACGTGTCTTGGTTTTCATTTGCGCTGGCTTTTTTCTTGGTCTCGTTTGCGCTGCCGTTGATTGCCTTGCGTCTGTTGCGACCGGCGGCGGTAATTGCTCCGGCCGCGCCGGTTTGTCGCGGCCCTGGTCTCTCGGATGATCGTGATCTGATCGTTCCAAGACGTGTCTTGGTTTTCATTTGCGCTGCCATTGAGTGCCTTGCGTCCGTCGCGGCCGGTGGCGGTAATTGCTCCGGCCTCGCCGGTTTGTCGCGGCCCCGGTCTCTCGGGATGATCGTGATCTGATCGTGCCAAGACCCCGAGGTGGTTCCATTCGCTGGGGCGATGCCCCAGCGAAGTGTGACCTGAGGCGTCGCACGAGAGGGCGACTAGCGAGCCCAATTAGACGCAAACAATTACGACCACTTAGCACCTCTCCTTTACTGTAAATTCTAGGCGGCACCCGCGGGTCGAATCTCGTCCGCGGCCGCCTGCGCGCGCGTTTTTGCGAGCTCGGGCCGGCACCAGCGGAGTTGCCCTTTGGCGTTTCGAAAATCACTTCGCATGCGAAGTCATTCGTCGAACGTGAAGACCCGCAACGGGGCCGGTCAAAACCCAAGGACGGCGCGCGCCGCCCGGTAGTTACCGATCGGATGTCGAAAACTGCTCGCACAAATTTGGCCCGAGTCGAGACGGCATGAGAAGTACTTCGATAACAGCTCATGGTCGTCATCCCGAGAAATTGCGACGTCTGCAAAACCGAGTTCGAGCTGCACTTCCGTTACCAAATGGAAGAGCGGAGCGAGCTGACCGAGGGCGGCGCGTCCGTCACTCGTTACGCCTTTTACTGCTCGCAGCGCTGCTTGGAAGCGAGCCACAAAGAGCGCTCCGACGGCCAAGTGCCGTGCGACGCCTGCGCTACGCGCTTCACGGTGGAGCTCGCTGCTCACGTGCTCTTCACGGGCGGCCAGCGCCACTACGCCTGCAGCCCTGACTGCCGGGCACGCATCCTCGAGGGTGTGCGCAGCGTGCGGCTCGGTGAGCTGCGCCAAAGCGAGTTCGATCTGCCCGGCGACGCCGAGCCGCTGCCCGAGCCCTCGGACAGCATGCGCCTCACCGACCGGGTCCCCCCCGCCCTGCCGCCTTCCGTTCAGCCGCCGCGGCTCGAGTCGCTGCCGCCACCCGCCGAAAGCCAGCGCCGCAGCACCAACCTGCGCCGTTTGCGCCCCGGAAAGCCCCAAGTCTTGGCGGTTTTCAACCACAAGGGCGGCACCGGCAAGACCACCACGTCGGTGCAGGTCGCGGCCGGCCTCGCTGAAAAGGGCGCCAAGGTCCTGCTCGTCGACACCGACGGCCAAGGCAACGTCGCCACGTCACTCGCCCTCACCTCCGAGCGCTCGCTCTATCACGTCATCGTGATGGGCCTGTCACTCGAGCAAGCCGTGATCGAGGCGCGCCCCAACCTGGACGTCTTGCCCTCGAACGAGACGCTCGCCGCCGCCGAGCTGTACCTAGCCGGCCAGAAACGCCGCGATCGCATCCTGGCCCAACGCCTCGAGCGTGCGCGCGATCTCTACGACTACGTGATCGTCGACTGCTCGCCGAGCTTGTCGTTGATGAATCAAAACGCCTTGGCCTTCGCCGACGCCGTGCTCTGCCCGGTGGCTTGCGACTACCTGTCGCTGGTCGGCGTGCGCCAGGTGCTGCGCACCATCAAGCAAGTCAACCGCATCTTGGGTCACGCGGTCCAGCTGTGGGGCGTGCTGCCGACGCAGTTCGACACACGCGCGCGCATCTGCCGCGAAGCGCTGGAGACCTTGCGCCAAAACTTCGGAGAAGTCTGCCTGTCGCCGGTCCACTACGTGAGCCGCGTGAAAGAAGCGCCTTCTGTCGGAAAAACGCTGTTCGAGTACGCGCCAACCTCGACCGCGACGGAAGACTACTGGCGCGTGGTGGAAAAACTACTTTCCTCGACTGCCGCAGCATCTTCGCCGCAGGCCGCCGAGCAGGCTGGAGGTGTCAAATGAGCGATCGTAACGACTTGCGACAGGCTACGGCCAAGGTGCTCGATCCGACGGACGTCGACGGCGTCTTGTCCCAAACGTACTACTCCACCGCGGCCGGCGCCGGCTCGCGCCCGGCCGAGGCGAACGGCGAGAAGCCGACGCACTACAAAGTCATCTGCATCTCCATGTACACCGAGGACTTGAAGCGCCTCGACACCATGGTCGACTCGTTGAAGGCGCGCGGCCTCACCAAAGCCAACCGCAGCGCCCTCATCCGCTACGCCCTCGGCGCCGTGAACCTCGAAACGGTCCCCAAAGGCCTCTGAGCATTTCCGAGGGGTAGGCCGAGTTACGGGCGCCCAGCTGGGCGCCCCCCAGATCCTGACGTCACTCCAAGTCCCGAGATTTTCTTACAGGAAGGACGGGAGGACGGGAGGTTTTAGGGGTTCGAGACGGACGTGTCCGCAACGCCACTTCGGGGCTACTGTCGACGCCGCTCGTCTCGAGCCAATCAATCCTCCCGTCCTCCCGTCCTCCCTGTGAAACAATCTCGAGCGCCGGAAAGACTCGCGGTTTCTGCAGAAGCGCGGGCGCTGCACGATGATGCGGACGTCATCGATCTGCACGTCGACTCGTTCATCTGGCGGCGCATCTTCGGCTACGACTTCAGGCGGCGGCACGGCGCGTTCACGCGCGGCGTGATGATGAGCCAGTTCGATTTACCGCGCGCCTTGGAGGCGGGGTTGAACGGCGCCACGTGGGTCATCACCACCAACCCGCTCGGCGACGCGCGCGATCGCGAAGCCAAGTTCTTCGAGAATTTGAGCGACCTCACGGCGCTGCTCGAATCGCCGGAAGCAGCGGCGCGCGTCGTGCGCAGCGCCGCCGAGTACCGCGCGGCGCGCGCGCAAGGGCTCCACGCCGCCTTCATCGGCGTGCAAGGCGGCAACGCGCTCGCGCATTCGCTCGACGCCATCGATCGCCTCTCGCCTGGCATCATTCTGCGCGTCACCATCTTGCATCTCACGAGCTCGCGCCTCGGCGCCACCAGCTCGCCACTGGGCGGCAATTTCGGCCTCACCAACTACGGCAAAGATTACGTGCGGCGCCTGAACGCCCACAAAATCTTGGTAGATTTAGCCCACATTTCGCCCGCCGGTTTCTGGGACGCCATCGCTGCCCACGACCCGACGGTACCGTTCGTGGTCACTCACACCGGCGTCTCCGGCGTGTTCCCACACTGGCGCAACCTGGACGACGCTCAGCTGCGCGCGGTTGCCGACAGCGGCGGCACCGTCGGCATCATGTACCACTCCGAATTTTTGGGCGATCGCCTGTTCGGCGGTCGTTTGGACACCATCGTGCGCCACATCGAGCACGTCATCAACGTCGCGGGCGAAGACACCGTGTCGCTCGGCAGCGACTGGGACGGCTCCATCGTCACACCGCGTGACATGCCCACGGTGCTGGAGCTCCCTCGCCTCACCCAAGCCATGCTCGACCGCCACTGGAGCGAGCAGCGCATCCGCAAGGTTCTGGGTTTGAACTTCCTGCGCGTCGTCCAGGCCGTGCGCGGCTGATCTCTCGAGAGTGCAAAATTGCATTGAGCGGAGCACTTGGCGCCGGCTCAAGCCTGTCCAGGCAATTGATGACGGGCAATCCCGCCGTCACGCAACTCCTCTTTCACGATGCCTGACGCCGCAACCGCCCGCTGGAATCAGCCCCACAGCTCGACGCCGAGGCGGCGACTCGCAACGTTCGCGATATTTTCGACGCTTGCAATTGGCTGCGGCGAAGCGGGCGGGGACCCGGGCGGTGGCGGCGGGGCCGCGGCGGGTGGTCAGGTCGGGGCCGCTGGTAATCCCTCCTCGGCCGGCACGGCCCCTTCCGGTGGCAGCAGCGCGACCTCCCCGGGCGGAACTAGCGCCGGCACACTTGGCGGTCTGACCGGCGCGGGCGCGGGCGCGGGCGGCAGCGCGACGGGCGGCGCGACCAACACCACCGCCGGAACCACCGGCAACGGCGGAATCGGAGGGACCGTCGGCTCCGCGGGCAGCGCCGGCTCCGCGGGCAGCGCCGGCGCGGCGGGCAGTGCGGGCAGCGGCGGGAGCGGGGGAACCAGCGGCAACTGCAATCCTGCCCGCGCCAGCACTTCGACTCGGCCACAGCTGACGAGCGCGGAAGCCGCCAACTACACGGTCGCGAAATACCTGGCGCAAGCCGGCCCCCTCGGCTCACTCACGACCGACAATTGGGACCCCACCGCCGGCCTCGGCAGCGCGAGCGCGTTCACTCCCAACTTCACGGTGGCGTCGGACGGCAGCGGCACGCACACGACGGTGCAGGCAGCGCTCAACGCTGTGAGCGGCGCAGCGCGTCGCTACATCCTCGTCAAACCGGGCACCTACCGCGAGACCGTCACCTACTCCGGCTCGACACCGGTCACCCTCTACGGGGCCAGCACCGACGCTACGCAGGTCGTCATCGTTCACAACATGCCCGCGTCGCAAGGCGCAAGCCAGACCGTCACCGCCAAATCCAACGGCATGCAATTCATGAACCTGACGTTGTCGAACGATTTTCCGACACCGGCCAGCGGCGACAACATCCAGGCGTTGGCCCTGCTCACGAACGGCGACAAGATCGTGCTGCAAAACGTGCGGCTTCACGGCTTTCAAGACACCGTGCAATTCCAAGCCGCCAGCCCCACGACTGTCAGCCGCGTCTACGTCAAAGACAGCTTCATCGAGGGCGACACCGACTACATCTACGGCAACGCTACCGTCGTCATCGAAGGCTCGACCATCCACTATCTTTCGACGCGCAAGGGCGGCGGCGCGGGCGTGATCTTCGCCCCCAGCACCTCCGTCTCCAACAACCTGGGCTTCCTGATAGTTCGCTGCAACTTCACGGCCGACAGTGGCGCGCCCGCCAACAAGAACCACCTCGGCCGCTCTTGGGACACCAGCAGCATCACGCCGACACCCAATGGCCAAGCCGTCATTCGTGAATCCACGATCGGTGGGCACATCGACAAGGCCGCTCCCTGGACGGCCGCCGCCACCAGCGGACGCGCCTACAGCGCCAGCGGCAACCGCTTCGACGAGTACTGCAACAGCGGTCCCGGCGCCGGACCGTAGCCCACGCGAACCGACGACACCTTGGCCTGCTGCGACCGGGGCCGCGCTCGGCGGCCCTCGTCATCAACGCAGGCGAGTCGTCAGACCGCTTCGGCCTCGACCGTTTCGGCCTCTTCCGCCTCGAAGTCGTCGTCGCTCTCGAAATCGTCTTCCTCGTCCTCGTCGTCGATTTCGGCCACCGCCACGACGGCTTTCACCTTGGCTTTGGCTTTGCCGCCGGCTAGCTCTTCCTTCGACAGCGTGGGCAGGCGGCGCTTGCCGACCGGACCCTCGTCCACGTAGTCGCGGAGCGCGTACATGTCGTTCAGCGCCTCGAGCTTGGCCAACGCCTTGACCTCGACCTGACGGATGCGTTCACGGGTCAGATTCATGATGGCTCCCACGTCTTCCAGCGTCGTGCCGCCACGATCGGCCACATCGAGCGCGCAGGATTCGCCGAGGTCCCACACCTCGAGATCCGGAAAGTTGAGCTTGATGGCGCCGGTGCGCGGCGACACGTCGATGAACAGGTGATGCTTGCAGGAAACGAACGGGCACGGGCGCGGCCCTTCGGCGCACTCGGCGCGATTGCGCGGCTTCCAATAGTCCGTCTCGGGGAACAACAAGCGTCCGATTTCGAGCTCGCGCTTGGTCATGCGCTTGACGCTGATGGTGCGGGCGCGCACGTCACGCTTGCGCCGAGAACGGCGTTGCTCGCGCGTAATTTCAGGCTCCAAATCGAGCGCCAGCGCGCCGTCGACACCGAGGTTTGCCTCGGTTTCGTTTTCCAATTCGATTCCGCCTTCGAGCTCGTTTTCGTTCATGGCGCTTCTCCGCTTCGTTCCCTAGACGTAGCTATCCCGTTCGACCCGCTCAGGTCGCATGCCGTTCGTCCTCTGCTCAGGCTAACCAGCCGAGACGGAGGAGACGCTCTCCAACCTGGAGCGAGTCGTGAGTTTGGTTTCGATGGCCTCGAGACGGGCCATCAGTTCTTTGCTGAGACTGCGTGCATCGCCGACATCGCGCTGCACCGCCGAGCTGACGCGCTCGGCCTTTCGTTCTTTGAGCACCCCGTCCAGCGTCCTGAAGATCCGCGTGAGCATCGACTCGAGTTGCTCGACCTCGCTACGGATGAACAAGAATTCACGCTGGATCTGCTCGATGGTGTAGCTCTCGGCCATCATCTGCTTGATGCGCAGAACTTGGCGAACCACACTCACCGGGTAGATGCCCTGCGAGCCCTGGTGCTTGCCCTTGCGACCGACCCGCACGCTGCGCGGTAGCAAGCCCAGTTGAACGTATTTGCGCAGCGTGGCCTCGCTCAACTGCACGTCGTGCCGAGCGAAGACGTCCAAGATTTCGGCCGAAGACAACCCCGCCGCGTGGGCTTTTTCGAGCTGGGTGAGGGTTTCGGCGTCAATCATGGAAAGGCGTGCCCTGCGACTTGCTGAAGCAAGCGGCCAGGCTCCCTTGACCTGCGCGAATATATTCTACTGAGTGGATCCGCCAAAGGAGTTTATGCACGAAATTTTGCGCGGATCCGCGAGAAGCTCCATGGACGCTACAAGCGCGCTCAGGGCGGACATTATTTGTCATCTCTAAGCTGTCGTCCATGGAGCTAATCCGCCGTCCATGCGCACATGGAACCACACGGAAAAGTAGGGGTGCCGTGAGCGGCGGCGCCTCACGCCAACGTGCCCCAGCACCACCCGCCGAAAATACGAAGCGCCAGGCGTTTGTCCCGCGCACGCGAGCTTTGCTAGCCGCGCGCGGGCGTGGCGCAGGCGGCGAGCGCCGGACGAGCAATCGGCCGCGCTTGGCCCCTTACGGGCCGGACATATTGAAGTAGGCTCGCCCTCGCCCATGGCCGAGCGCCCTGCCCAGCCACCGTTCGAAGACGCGGGCGCCACGACGCGTGACGTGACCGCCAGCGGCGTGCGGTTGCGCGTCGTGGAGCGTGGCCGCGGACCGAAGCTGGTGCTGCTGCACAGCTTGTTCGTCGACCACTCGACGTGGAACGCGGTCTCGGCAGAGCTCGCTTCCGACTTCTGCGTCATCACCCCCGATCTGCCCGGCTACGGCGAGAGCGAGAAGCCGGCGCCGAGCCGCTTCGCCTACGACATCGACGCCTTCACCAGCGCCATCGCCGATTTGTACGCGGCACTGTCGTTGGGGCGCGCAGCCGTCGTAGGCCACGGCTTGGGCGGCGCGATTGCGCTCACCTTGGCGGCGCGACACCCCGAGCTCGTGTCGGAGCTGGTCGTGGTCGACGCATTGGCGGAGGGTGCCAAACCGTGGCTGTACGGGCGGCTGGCACACCTGCCCATCGCCGGCAGCCTGGTATTCAAACAGCTACTCGGTCGCAGCCTGTTCGGGGCCTATTTTCGCGAGCTATTTTTGGGCGACGGGGCCGCTATCACCAATGAAAGGCTGGACATTTATTACGAGTCCTTCAACACTCCCGCCGCGCGGGGCAGCGCGTTGGCCACACTGCGCGCCACCGTCGACACCAGACCGGTGGCCGCTCAGACCAGCCGCATTCAAACGCGCTCGTTGGTGATTTGGGGCCACAAGGATCGACTCTTGCCCGTCAGCGTGGGGCAGCGCCTGGCGCGCGAGATCCGCGGTGCGCGCTTCGAGCTCTTGGACGCGGGGCACGCGCCGCAAGAAGAGCGCCCGCGCGAGCTAGCCGACGCCGTGCGGCGCTTCTTGCGCGAAGCACGTTGAGCAGCCGCGCCACAGTTAGCGAAGTCGCGTCGCGCCGTTAACGAAGTCGCGCCCGTCCTGCCCGGAAGTTGGGCCAGGGTGGAACCCTCCGCCTAGATTCCGCGAAGCATGCTCGACCCGCGCGCTTTAACGTCGTTGCTCGTGGCTCTGTGCTTCGGCTGCTCCAGCCTGGGCGGCCCCTTGCCAGGCGCGCGACCGCCGTTGCGCGTGCTGAGCTGCGAACCAGCAACCGCGCCGCGCCCCGAAGCCACGCCGTCGGAGAACCACGGCGAAGGGCCCTACCCCGAGGTGACGGCGCCGCGCATCGGTGCGCCCGGCGGCAGCGGCGCCGGCTCGCGCCGCGTGGTGCCCGTTCAGTCCGGAAAAGAGACCGTGGGCGGCTTGCCCGCGGGAATGGCTGGCGGCACCGGTCCCGCTGGCCGCGGCTGAGCGGGTTTGGCCGGCGGGGTCGCATCACCCCCGGTGGCCGGGCGCGGGCGAGGCGCCGGCGCCGCACCTTCGGCACGAGGAGCGACCGCAGGCTTTTCTGCAGGCTTCTCGGCAGGCACGGCCGCCTCGGGCGGAGGCGCGACCGGCTCGGGCGGCGCCGTCACGGCCGGCTCCGGCGGCGGAGGCGGAGGTGGCGGCGGCGCGACGACGGCGGGCGCTTGCGGCTCGACCGGCGCGGGCGGCGTGACGGGGTGCTCGCCGCGAGTCTTCGCGTCGTCGACGTTGGCGCCGGTGGTGCCGCGACCACGCACGACCGCGAACACCAGCACGCCGAGCACGACGCCGACGACGACGCCCACGACGCGCATCATGCGATTGCGCCGCATCTCTTGCTCGGGCGTTCGCACGACGATGCGCGGCGCGTCGTGCTCGAGCTCGTCGTCGAGCACTTGGTGACGGCCCTCGGGAGCATGACCGCCCTCGTACAGGCCCTGCTCGCCAGCATCGAAGAAGTCGTCGTGAAGCGCTTCGTGCGGCGGCTCGACCCGGCCGCGCGCGGGGCTCGGCTTGTCGGCATCCTGGCCGCGCGAATTGTTCAGCGCGGCGCTGGCGGCGGGCGTGGCGCCGGCGCGCATGTCCAGCGTGCCACCGGTGCCGAAGCGCTGTGTGCCCTGCGGCAGCGCGGGCGGCGTGGGTCCCGGCGTTGCGGGCAAGTCGTGATTGCCGGCGGAGACCTAGGGCGGGACGCCACTGCCCAGGTTGAGGGTTTGACCACCGACGAGGCGTTCCTCGCGCTCACGCTTCCGCTCGAGCGCGGGCTCGCGCACGGTGGGCTCGGCCGGCGCAACGGAACGAGCCGCGTCGCTCTTCGGCGATGTCGCGGCTTGTTGTGACGCCAGCACGTGCGGCATGGGCGGCGTGTTGGGCGCCGCCGAAATGGGGGGTTGCTCTTCTTCGGGCGGCGAAACGGCAGCGGGAGCAGCGGCGGCCCCGGGCGCCTCGACGGGGGCCGGCTCGTCGTCGCGCCGCGCGGGGAACGGAATGACTTTGCCTTCGTGACCGCGCGCCTGCGGAGTCTCGCGAGCCGTGGAAGCGATGCGCGATTCTTGCGACCCCGCTTGGGCTTGAGCCGCTGCCGCCGCCGCGCGCGCATCCGGCGAATCCGCCAGCGTGCGTTGTGGCTCGGGAGCGGTCGCGAACGCCACCGACTCGACCGGTTTCGACTCCAAAGGCGCCGAGGCGGGTGC
>JBEQSW010000034.1:0-6148 GCA_040348565.1 Myxococcales bacterium
GCGCCGTGACCGCCACGCGCAGCGAGCGGCAGCAGTTGCCACAAGCCGTGCAGCGAAACGTGGTGGGGGAGACGGCGGTTGGCGAAACCACGATGGACGCGATTGTTTCGCTGCCGCGGTGGAAGCGCAAGTCGCAGCTTCAGACGGGTGGCGGCTCGCTGGGGGCGGCTTGGGCTACCGCTTGGCGAATGGCCGACTGCAGCACGCTCACGCTCTGCGCGCCCGACACCGCGAGCTTGCCGTCGAAGACGAAGAACGGCACGCCGCGGATGCCGCCTTGCGCGGCAGAAATGGCCGCTTCGCGCGTTAGCTCGAGCTCACTTTCGGAAGCCAGGAGGGCCAGCGCTTCGTCGTGGCTGAAGCCGTGGCGAGCGGCGATGCCGGCCAGCACGTTGGTGTCGCCGATGTTCACCGCCTCCAAAAAATAGAGCCGAAACAGCTCGGCGGCGAGCGCCCGCTCGGTACCCTTGGCTTCGGCGTGACGCATCAACGTGTGCGCCGCGGCGGTGGGGTACATCATCGGTTGCAGGGAAAGGTCGAGCGTGATGCCCGAATCACGCGCGGCGGCTTCGGCGCGCGCCCAGATCTGCTTTGGATCGGCGCCGTATTTTTCGCGTAGCATTTTCGGGATGGAGACGCCGCCGGGCGGCGTCGTTGGGTCGAGGAAAAACGGATGGTAGGCGAGCTCGGCCGTGACTTCGCTCGCGAGCCCGGCCAGCGCTTGTTCGAGGCGCACCCCGCCGATGAAGCACCAGGGACATACGAAATCCGAAAAAAGGTCGATGCTGATGCTGGCGGTCATGGCGACGTCTGCCTCGACATATGGGGCCGCTGGCGGTCGAAACGCAACCCGTCCGGGGCCAAGCGCCGGCGGGTAGGCTCAGCCGGCGTCGAAATGAATGCGGTAGACGAGGTGCGCGTCGCCGCGTTGCGGCTCGGGGAAGTGCAAGGCGTAGAAGCCTTCCGCCACGCAGTCGATCACCTGCCGATCGGTGAGATCGGAGCCGCCGTCTTCCACGACCGTGACGTGCCCCGATTCGCCGACGACGAAGCGCAGGCGCACCGCGCCGTCCAGATTGGAGTTGCGCTGCACTCCGTCGCGGTAGCAGCGTGCGAACAGCGGGAAGCCCGACTCGACGATGTCGTCGACCTGGGCCAAATCGAGCACGCCCGGCGAGCCCTTCTCGAGCTGTACGCCTTGATCACCGGCTTCGGCGCGGTCGCGGTCGCGGCGAGTCAGCTTCTTCACGCGGCCGCGACGATCTTTGGGCGGCTCGACCAAGCGAAACACGAACGTCCAGCGCGCGTGGGCGGGCTTGGCGCGCGGATCGAAATGCACGTCGTACAGCTTCTCGCTCAAGCACTGCTCGACGCGCGGATCGGTCAGGGTGGAGCGCTCGCGCTTCAGCCGCTCGATGCGACCTTCGGTGTTGACGTTCCACGACAACGACAGTGAGCCGCGCGCGCTTGGATTGGCGAAAAAGCAGCGGCGAATGTCGGTCTCGTTGCCGCGCAGCTTGACCACCACCTCACCGGCGGTCAGCTCTTCTTTCGGCGGCGGCGGCTCTTTGACGCGGGCGTGCTTGGACGGAGCTTCGGCGTCCGGGGCTTCGGCGTCGGGCGTGGCGCCCCCGCAACCGCTGACCAACGCGACCGAAACAAGCAACAACGAGCGCACCAAGCTGGAAAGTGACATCACGGAAATCGCCGCCAAGCATGACTCAAGGCGCCCCGCCGGGTACCTCTCAAAGTGCCTGAAAACGCCTTTTCTTTCGGATTTTGCTACGTCGGCGCGACAAGATTTCAGAGGGGATTCAATGGCCGGAGGTCGAGGGGTGGGAGCCGGCGCTCACCTCAGTAATGGGGCGGCTTTTCGTTCGGCATCTCTCGGCGCGACAGCTCGCTGCCGACCAGGCGCTCGACCTGCTCGAGCCGGCCCTTGAGCAACGTGACCTCGCGGTTCAGCGAGATCACGACGTCGTTCAGCTCGGCGATCGTCTTGGCTTGGTAGGCGTTCTTTTCTTCGAGGTTGAGCAGACGCGCGGAGTCGGAGCCGGACATGTGCGGAGCCTAGCACCGCCCCCGCGGTTGCCAGGTGACTCAGGGTTTGGTCGTGAAAGACCAGTCGAAGTCGAGCGCTTTGCCGGCTTTGGTGCCGCGGATGACGACGCGGTACTCCGTGTTTTTGGCGAAGGGCTTGTCGGGGTAGAGGATGTATTGCTCCTTGTCCGGCAGCCATTGGTGCGGCAGCGGCTCGCACGTGCCTTTGACGAACACGTCGTGCGACGTGACGGTGTAGGCCTTGACGTACAGGTGCACGGGCGACGCGCTGGGCCAGCCACTGGGCGGCGCGGGCGGCGTGGGCCCTTCATGGCTGCCGTCGAAGTTGAGCGGCACGTTGACTTGACCGGGGTACGGGTAGACGGCGGTCATGTCGTCGGGCGCCTTGGGGCCGAGACCCATGTCGATGGTGTCGCAGTCGGCGGTCATGCCGTAGCCCATTTCGGCCAACCACGGGCTGAGCAGCGGAGTGCGATGGTACACGCTGTTGATCCATTGCCCGATAGCGCTTGCTGGGTCGCCGCTGAAGGCCATGACCTCCGAGCGGGGCGAGCCCTTGTAGCCGGCGGCGGTCATGCGATCGGCAAAGCTCTTGGCGACGAAGCCGGCGCACGTGTCGACCTCTTCGTGCGCGTTGGCGATGCAGGTCTTGTTGGCGGTGTTCTGCTGGTAGTAGTCGCAGTGCTTCTGCGCCGAGGTGTTGATTTCGGGCACGAGCGACATGCACGCGAGGCCCATGTGCGCGCGTAAATCGTTCACGATGTCGAGCGCGGTGGCGGGCGGCCCAGCGGGGGTGCCGGCCGGACAAACCGTGGGCGTGGGTGCTACCAGCGGGGTGCCCGCAGCGCAGCTGGCGGCGCCGCCCGTCGCGTTGCCTCCCGCGTTGGTGCCAGCAGGGCTGCCGCCGTTTCCGGCTTGGCTGGTGCCGCCGGTTGGGGATGCGCCACCGGTTTGGGACGCGCTACCGGCTTGGCTCGAACCGCCCGCCTGTGACGCGCTGCCGCCGCTGGTGCCGGTACCTGCGCTGCCGGTGTTGCCGGCGCTGGACGTGCTGCCCGCGTTGCCGGCTTGGCCGCCGTTCGACGGGGGGCTGTCGGAGCTGCTGCAGCCCATCAGCGTCGCCGCGAAGGCCGCACCCCAAAGCGCCAGGTTTCGCATGATGGCTGTAGTGTCTCAGGGCCGCCGCTGCGGCTCAAGCGCTCAAGCCAGGTAGCGCGCACGCGGCCGCAGCACGGCCTCGCTTTCACGCTGCTCGAGCACGTGCGCAATCCAGCCCGCGCTGCGACCCAGCGCGAACAGCAGGGCGGCGCGGCCGGGCTCGAGCTCCAGAGCGCGGGTCAGCGCCACCAGGCCAAAGTCCACGGTCGCCGGCAAGCCTTGTTGCTGCATGACCTTGGCCAGCGCAAACGCCGGTGCGAGACGCTTTTGCAGGGCGGCACTGCGCCGCGCGAGCGTCTTTGCCTGCTCTAGCAACAGGCGCGCGCGCGGATCGCCTTGCGGATACAGGGGGTGTCCGAAGCCGGGCAGGGGGTCTCCACGCTGCGCGCGCTTTTCAATCACGTTTTGGGGGCGCGTGAGGGTAGCTGCTTCGTCGAGCAGGGCTTCGACGCGATCGCAGGCGCCACCATGGCGAGGACCGCTCAGGGTGGCCAGCGCCGCCGTCACGCACGCGAGCAAGTTCGCGTCGGTGGAAGCCGCGATGCGGGCGGCAAAGCTGGAGGCGTTCAGCTCGTGATCGGCCAAGAGCACGAGCGCGAGATCGAGCGCGCGCCCCGC
This sequence comes from Myxococcales bacterium, assembly GCA_040348565.1. Classification (GTDB taxonomy): domain Bacteria; phylum Myxococcota_A; class Polyangia; order Polyangiales; family Polyangiaceae; genus PMG-095. The sequence continues at coordinate 3,838 of JBEQSW010000034.1, forward strand.
CGGCTTTGGCGGGGCTTTGCTGCCGCGCGCGAGCAGCTCGGCCACGCTGCCAGCGGCACGACGCGCGGATTCGGGGACGAGCAGCTGGGCCAGGCTGCGCACCAGGCGGGGCGCGAGCAGCAGCTCGGCGTCGCGGGCGCGCGCGTGGCGCTCGGCTGCGGCCAAGGTCAGCGCTGGCAGCGCGAGCAGCAAATCTTCGAGCGACGTGCGCTGGTTTCCCCAGCCGCGCGCGGGCGCTTCGAGCGCGCTCCAAGCGGGGGCTTCGGTCGGCAGCTCGCCCGTCCACAGCAGCTGGGCCACGCTTTCGAAGCTCACCCCCGCCGCCGCCAGCTCCACGGCGGGGCGACCGCGATAGAGGGGCCCGCGCTCGTCGATGCCGGTGATGCGGCTGTCGAGCACCGGCTCTCCGAAACGGAGCGCCGCCGCGGCCACCGGTCCGTGCCCGGAGCGCGCGCGCTGCCGCGTGCGGAGCCGCTCCACGTCTTCGAGCAAATAGCGACGGCGCTTGCCTTCGCCGAGGCGTCGCAAGAGGCCGCGGCTGGCGTAGGCGTACAGCGTTTGCGGCTTCACTCCCAGCGCCTCTGCCGCTTCCTTCGCGCTCAAGGAAGCGGTTGGCTGCATTGTCGAATCAACATTGATCATGACCTTGATGGGATCAATGTATGGGGCATGAGCGAGCCGCAAGTATTCGAAGGTTTGGCGGGGGTTTTGGTGGCGCGTACGGAGCTGTCGCTCGTCGACGGCGAGCGCGGGCAGCTCACGTTACGTGGGCGTGCCATCGAGTCGCTGGTGTCGGCGGTGCCGTTCGAGGCGGTGTGCGGCCTGTTGCTGGACGGCGCGTTGCCGGAGCCAGCGCGCCTTCGGCAACTGCAAGCGCAGTTGGGTCTGGCGCGCGTCGCCGCCCACGAACGGCTCAGTACCCGCTATGGCGCGGTGGCCACGCCGGACGCCATGGGCACGCTGCGGAGCGCGCTGTCTTTGCTGCCCGAGGACGCAACGCCGCTCGATCTGCTGGGCATGGCGGCCGTGACCAGCGCGACCTGGATCCGTGCGGCGCGGGGCGGGCAGCTGCCCGCCCCTCAACCAGGCCTATCCCACGCTCACGACCTGTTGCGAATGCTGAGCGGGGGTGAGGTGTCGGGCGATGCCGGGAAGCTCCTGGACGCCTATCTGGTGACGGTGGCCGAGCACGGCTTCAACGCTTCGACGTTTGCCGCGCGCGTGACGGCGTCGACGGGCGCCAGCTTGGTGGCGGCAGTGGTGGCGGGGGTGGCAGCGCTTTCGGGACCGCTGCACGGCGGGGCGCCCGGGCCCGTGCTGGACATGTTGGACGCGGTAGGCTCGCCGGAGCGCGCCGGCGAATACGTGCGCGCCGAGCTCGACGCAGGGCGCCGCATCATGGGCATGGGTCATCGCGTCTACCGCGTGCGTGACCCCCGTGCGTTCGTGCTCGAGCGAGCGCTCACGGCGTATCGGGGTGATGGCGGGGGCTCTGCGCGGCTGGTGCTGGCACGCGCGGTAGAGGCGGCGGCCGAGGCGGAGCTGTCGCGCCGGTATCCCGAGCGCGCGCTGAAAGCGAACGTGGAGTTCTACACCGCGCTGTTGCTGGAAGCGTTGGCCATTCCGCGCGAGGCCTTCACGGCGATCTTCGCCTGCGCGCGCGTGGCCGGCTACGCCGCGCACTACGCCGAGCAACGAAAGGGCGGGCGCTTGATCCGACCGAGCGCGTTGTACGTGGGCCCGCGCTGACAAAAGTGAAACCCCGCCTGCCGTGGGGTGCAGCAGGCGGGGTTTCGGGGTGGGGGAACGAACGGGTCTAGGTTACGGAGAAACGAACGGAGTCAGTTGGCCACGCACTTTTGCGCTTGGTTGCAGGTGCGGCCGCCCGTGCACGACAGCACGTTGCCGATGCGGCAGCAGCTTTCATTCAGCCCACCGCAGGCGACGCACTTGTCGTCAACGCTGCAGGCGCTGCCTTGGGCGCAGGCTTGGACGCCGGTGCAGCAGGCTTCGCCCACCGCTCCGCAGGCGGTGCAGATGTCGGCCTGGCAGCGGAGGTCACCGGGGCAGCCGTCGCCGGCGCCGGGGCAGCAAGCTTTGCCTTCGGTGCCGCAGGCTTCGCACTTGCCGTTTTGGCCGCACACCGCGCCGGTGCCACATTGGTCGTTGTTGCAGCAGTCTTGGGTCGGGGCACCGCAAGCGGTTTGGCACTCGCCGTTGCCGTTGCCGACGCACACACCCGTCGGGCAGGTGCGATCCGCGCAGCACGGCTCATTGGCGCCGCCGCACGCTTCACATCGGCCGGCGCCGC
>JBEQSW010000398.1:0-10553 GCA_040348565.1 Myxococcales bacterium
GCGACGATCGCTATTTCACCGACACGTATCAGGCGATGCCGAAGCTCGGCTACACGCGCATGTTCGAGAAGATGCTGGCGCATCCCAACATCAAGGTGCTGCTAAACGCCGACTACCGTGAGGTGATCAAGGCCATCCCGTTCGAGCAGTTGGTCTACACTGGGCCCATCGACGAGTTTTTCGACAATCGCGTGGGCAAGCTGCCCTACCGGTCGTTGGAATTTCGTCACGAAACCAAGTCCACGCCGCGCTTTCAAGCCGTGGGCACGATTAATTTTCCGAACGAGCACCCGTACACGCGGGTTACTGAATTCAAGCACCTGACTGGTCAAGAGCACGAAAAGACCAGCATCGTTTACGAGATACCCACAGCCGAGGGTGACCCCTATTACCCGGTGCCGCGCGCCGCCAACAACGCCCTCTACGAGCAGTACAAGGCGATGACCACTACTGTGCCCAACGTTCACTTCGTCGGCCGGCTCGCGACGTACAAGTACTACAATATGGACCAGGTCGTGGCGCAGGCTCTGTCGCTGTTTTCGCGGCTGCGTGACCGCGAGAGGCCGACCATCAATGGAGCGCACGAGGACGTACATGAATCTGCAATCGCTCGAGCTGTGGGGGGGAATTGAGTGCACGCTCAATCGCGTCGGCGGTCGCTACCATGATCAGCTGCAGTTCTCGGGTCACGCCGGGCGGGGCTCAGACATCCAAGCATTGGGTTCGCTGGGTCTCAAAGCCCTGCGCTATCCCGTGCTGTGGGAGACGGCGGCGCCGCGCAGCCTCGACGAAATAGACTTGGGTTGGGCGGACGAGCGCCTGCAGCTGATTCGCGAGCTTGGCATCGAGCCCATCGCGGGGCTGCTGCATCACGGTAGCGGGCCTACCTACACCTCGCTTTTGGATCCGGCTTTTCCCGAAAAGCTCGCTAGCTACGCTTCGGCCGTCGCCCGGCGTTTTCCGTGGCTGCGGCGCTTTACTCCCGTCAACGAGCCGTTGACCACGGCGCGCTTCAGCGGCTTGTACGGTCATTGGTATCCGCACGAGCGCAGCGACCGCGCGTTCGTGCGCGCGCTCTTGAATCAGACTTGGGGCACGGTGCTGGCCATGCGAGCGGTACGGGTCGTCAACTCCGACGCCGAGCTCATCCAAACCGAAGATCTGGGCTTCATTCGCAGCACGCCCGACCTGCGTTACCAGGCGAACTTCGAAAACGAGCGGCGGTTCTTGGGCTTGGACCTGCTCTACGGGCGGGTCGATCGCTCGCACGGGCTCTACCGTTACCTACGGCGTTTTGGCGCCACGGAGGCGGAGCTGGCGCTGTTTTGCGAGCACGCCACCGTGCCTCACGTGCTTGGCTTCAACTACTACGTGACGGGCGAGCGGTTTCTGGACAGCCGCGTGGAGCTCTACCCGCCCGGTGTCGTCGGAGGCAACGGCCGGCAACGCTACGCCGACGTCGAAGCGATACGGATCTGTCGCGACGGCCTGGTGGGCCCGGCGCCGTTGTTGCTGGATGCGTTCGAACGGTATCGAACCCCGCTGGCCATTACCGAGGCGCATCTGGCCGGTCCGGCCGAGGAGCAAGCGCGTTGGTTTTCGTATCTGTGGCAGGCGGCCGAGCTAGCGCGCGCAGAGGGCGCGCCGGTTCAAGCCGTGACGGCGTGGGCTCTGTTGGGCTCTTACGGTTGGGACCGCTTGGTCGTCGAAGGCCCATGCTCTTACGAAGCTGGCGCCTTTGCCGTCGTCGACGGCCGCTTGCAAGAGACGCCCTACGCCGGGTTTCTGCGCGCCATCGGCCAGGGTGCGCCCCGGGTCGTGGACGGCGGTTGGTGGCACGCCTCGGACCGGCTGTTGTACGAAGAGCCATCGTCCATTGGCCCGGTACCTCTGATGGATCGCCGTCAATCGCGCTTGGGTCCTTCTCGACCCTGAGCCGGCGCGGGCGGGGCTCTCTCGACGGTAGGACGTACCGGTTTCGTCGGAGGTGGATGGGCGGGAGGCTCGGCTCCCCCGCCGCAGGCGCCGCTGGACAAAGACACAGCGATGAAGAGGATGAGACGGTTGCGCATGGTCAGGGCTTGTCGGGCGTCATTTGCACGAGGGGCTTCGGAAACTCGGCCAAGCGTGAGTTGAGCCAGTCGGTTTTGGCGAAGGGCCGCAAGGTCAGGCCGTCGCCCATGTTGGCCACGCCGAGCGACACCGCCTGCCCGCCCACGACCAGCGCCATCAAGCTCTGCTTGGGGCTCGAGTAGACGCGCCCGGCGGCATCCCATACGTCACTCTCCGATTCGAGGGTAACGTCGGTGGTCTTGCCTTCGCGGCGGAAGGTGGTCTTAGCGCGAAAATTGTCGAGGCGGGTGAGCATGGGCACGATGTCGCTCACCACGTCCTTGTCGGCCAGCGCTTCGAGCGCCGGCTGCAGGTTTTTAGTTTGGATGCTGATGCTGCCCTGGGCGCGTGAAGGCGCCGTGTTCCAAAATGCCAGTTGCTTCGAGCTCAGGTCCATCCACCAGCCATCCACAGTGTCATTCTTGACGTGCATCCCCACGTTTCGCAGCCGAAGCGTGAGATCTTCGAGATAGTTGGTTTTCAGTTTGGGGTTGAGTCGCGCGTGGGCCTTGAGCCACGTGTTGCCGCTCAATTGGACGCCCGCGACGTCCAGCTGGGAGCGGAGGATCTCGGCGCTGAGCGGACCACGGATCCAATATTTTTCATCCATATCCAGACTGACGCTGGCGCGCGCCTCGCCGCCTTGCACCCGCACCGGCGATGCTTCTGGAAAGACCACGTTCAAATCATCCAGATCCGTAGACACGATGTTCGGCATGCGCAGCGCCGCACGCTTCAGATCGGTGGCGCCGCCGAGCCGGATGGTGTCGAGCGCCGCTTCTTCATGATGACCGTGGACTTGCACGGTAAATTCGCGGTTTTGCTTGGCCAGCGAAACATAGGTCGATTTCGCGTCGGATTGGCCGAGGGGGAGACCATGCTCGCCGGACGCGTCGAAATTCAAACGCCAATCGCTAGCGACCCCGAAGCCGTCGCCCTTCACCCGGACCAGATCGGTCGAGTAGCTGAGCTTGCTGCGTTGGCCCAGGTAGCCTTTCGTCATGAAGAGGTCGAGCGAGAGCGGGCCCGCTCCTTGGCTGACGTCGAAGGCGTCGAAATAGGCGCCCACGTTGACCAGGCTGAGCACGTCCATGTCGAGCCTGACGCGCGCATCGACCAACTCGGTGAAGCTGGCATCGGCGTGCTCCTCCGGATTGATCTCGGGAATGTTGCACGTGATTTGACCGCGGAAATTTCGCGCGATCGGCTCCTTCTCGCCAAAGCGCAGCTCGCCGGGGCCGATGTCTTGAACGGCCGTGGTCACCTTCATCACGTGCGGGCCGACCAGAAACCCGCCGTGGAGCTCGCCCTTGCCGAGATAGCGATATTCGAAGAACCACAGCTCCACCACCCGAACGTCCAAGCCTTCGACCGCTACCGTCCAAGATGGCTCGCGGGTCTCGGTCTTGTCCGCGACTTTTTCGTGGATCACGTTCTTGCCCGGCAAGCCTTCGAGCTTCGGGTAAGCCGCCAGTCGCTCGTGCATGCCGGTCTGGTCTTTGACTTGCACGCGCATTTGATAGCGAACGTCGTGCGCGGCTAGCGTGGTGACGTGAACGCGGTGGCGGAAGAAGCCGAACAGACTGAAATCGGTCAGCAAATCGCTGCCCTCCAGAATGAACTGGGTATCGCCGTTCACGTACACTTTGACGTGCTTGAGATGCACGCGCCCGGGAAAGATGGTGTACGAGGGGTTGTCGATTTCGACCTTCACGTCTTCGGATTGGATCACCCATTCGACGAAGCCCGTCCACAGCGCAAGGGTGCCCAGGACCGGGTAGGCCAAGAGACCCAGGACCAGGGCGATCAGGGCTCGTCGCCGTCGCTTAGGCGTCCAATGCCTCGGGTTCCAATCGACCGACATCGAACGAATCGCCAGCAACGCCCGTGCCAGCGCTCGTTACCGTTACGCCCCACCGTCGTTCGACCCGGCTTGCACGAGCCGCCGGCCGCTTTCGTGTCGCATGAACTCCGCCGTTCTGCTGGCTGGTGAGAGCGCGACGCGCTCGGGAGGGCCGCTGGCGACGATTTGGCCGCCCTCTTCGCCCGCCCCCGGCCCAAGGTCGACGACGTGATCACACTGCTCGATGACTTGCAGATCGTGCTCGACCACGATCACGGTGGCGCCTGTGTCGACCAGCGTCTGCAGTTGCGTCAGCAAGCGCTCCACATCGGCGGGATGGAGGCCGGTGGTCGGCTCGTCCAGGACGTACAAGGCCCCGCTGCGCTGAGAGCGCTGGAGCTCGGTGGCCAGCTTGATGCGCTGGGCTTCACCGCCCGAGAGCTCGGTCGCTGGCTGGCCTAGCCGCAAGTAGCCTAGGCCCACCTCCTTCAGCACCCCGAGCGGCCGCGCGACGGCCGCCTCGTCGGCGAAAAATTCCTGCGCGTCGTCTACCGTCATCGCCAGAACCTCGGCGACGTTACGCCCCCGGTAGCGAACCTCGAGCGTCGCGTCGTTGTAGCGCGCGCCTTTGCAAGTGGGGCAGGGGGAATAAACGCTGGGCAGAAACAACAATTCCACCATCACGAAGCCTTCGCCTTCGCAGGTCTCACAGCGGCCGCGCGCGACGTTGAAAGAGAAGCGCCCGGCGTCGTAGTGGCGCTTGCGAGCCTGCGGGGTGCTGGCAAACAGCCGGCGCACCTCGTCGAACAAGCCGGTGTAGGTGGCCAGGTTGGAGCGAGGCGTCCGGCCGATCGGCTTCTGATCGACTTGCACGAGGCGCTTGATGCTCTGGTGGCCCGACAGCTGTGCCACCCCGAGCGCCGGGGGCGCTCGTCGTTCCAGCTCGTCGCCCTCGTCGTCCGGCGGCGACTGCCGTTGCCCCAGCGCGGCGAGCAAGAGCTCCACCAGCACCTGACTGACCAGCGTCGACTTGCCGGAGCCGGAGACACCCGTCACGCACGTGAACGCGCCGATCGGAAACTCGACGCTGAGGTCCTGCAGGTTGTTGCGCGTCACGTTGGCCAGGCGCAGCCAGCCCCGGCCCGTTCTCGGCGCTCGCTTCCGCGACGCCCGCTTGCCGAACACGTACTTGCTCGTTTCGGAGCCCGCCACCCCCTCCAGGCCGTCGAGCGGACCGCTATACAGCACTTGGCCGCCATGTTGGCCGGCGCCGGGCCCGACGTCGACGACCCAGTCCGCCCGCCGGATCACGTCCAGCTCGTGCTCGACGACGAACAGTGAATTTCCCGCGGCCTTGAGCCCCTCGAGCGCGCGCAACAAGGCTTCGGTGTCGGCAGGGTGCAGGCCCGCCGATGGCTCGTCCAGCACGTACACCACGCCAAACAGGCTGGAACAGACCTGGGTGGCAAGCCGCAGCCGCTGCAGCTCTCCCGGCGAGAGCGTGGGGGTGCTGCGCTCCACGTCCAGGTAGCCCAACCCCAAGTCGAGCAACACGCCCAGCCGACGGTCGAGGTCTTGGGCAATGCGGTGGACGACCAGCGTCTTCTCGGGAGCCTGGGCTCCGGCCATGATTTGGCCGCGCGCGAACGGCTCCAGCAATCGACGCAGATGTTTCAACGACAGCCGGCCGAGCTCCGTAATGTCACGGCCCGCAAACCGGACTGACAGTGCCTCGCGCTTCAGCCGCTTGCCGTGGCACTCGGGACAATCGGTGGCCTTCAAGAACGCGGCCGCCCGCCGCTTCATCTGCGCGCTTTCCGAGGTGGCAAAACTATGCAGCAAGTGCCGCCGCGCGCTCGAGAAGGTTCCCTGATAGCTCGGTTCTTCCTTGCGCTTGAGGGCGCGCCGGACCTCCGCCAGGTTGTAGCCGGCGTAAACGGGCACCGTGGGTTGCTTGTCGCTGTACAGAATGAAGTCGCGCGTCCGCTTGGGTAGGTTTCGCCAGGGAACGTCGACGTCATGACCGAGCGTCGTCAGAATGTCTCGCAGGTTCTGGCCTTGCCAGGCGCGGGGCCAGGCCGTGACGGCTCCCTCTCGAATCGTGAGCGACTCGTCCTGCACCATCAGCTTCTCGTCCACGTCGTAGATGCGGCCGAGCCCGCTACAACGCGGGCACGCGCCTTCGGGAGTGTTGGGCGAAAAAGATTCGGCGTACAGCATCGGCTGCCCTTTCGGGTAGTCGCCAGCGCGCGAATACAGCATGCGCAGCAGGTTGGAGAGCGTGGTCACGCTGCCGACCGAAGAGCGCGCCGTCACGCCTCCGCGCTGTTGCGCGAGCGCCACCGCCGGCGGTAACCCGCTGATTTCGTCGACTTCGGGCACGCCCAGCTGGTGGAACAGGCGGCGCGCGTAGGGCGAGACGGAGTCGAGGTAGCGACGCTGGGCCTCGGCGTACAGGGTGCCGAACGCCAAAGACGACTTGCCAGAGCCAGAAACGCCGGTGAACACCACCAGCTGGCCGCGCGGGATCCGAACGTCGACGTTTTTGAGGTTGTGCTCTCGCGCGCCTCGCACGACGACGAAACCGTCGTCGGCACCGGACGGTGCTTTGCTGGTTAGGCGGTGCTCCGACGGCTTAACGCCGTCGACCAACGCTCAGCCTCCACACGACGGCGCTGGCTCCGACGACGACGGTCGCGCTCGCGACGGGGTGAGAGCGGGCGTAGTCCGCAAGTCGGCGTGCGGACTGGCCGAGCCTCTGGAGCGCGTCGGCGGCCCAGCGCTGCAGTGAATCCTCGGCGTGTCCCATGGCGCGGTGCATGAGCCGGTTTGGCGTTAACGCCTCCGCCAGGCGCTCGACGTCCCGGGCGACGTGGCGTCGGGTCAGGCTGGCATTGGCGACCAACTGTTCTGTCGTGGGCTCGGGCTTCTTATCGGTCACTGGGCTGCCCTCTTGATCGCGGCAATGTCGGCTTCCACGCTCTGGGCTGCTTCTTGCGGTTTGATACTCAGGCGCGACAACTTGGCGCGAGCGCGCAGCAGCAACGCCACACCTAGCGCGGCCATGGCAGCGCCCACCAGCAAAGCGGCCGCCCAAGCGGCGACTACCGTCGCTAGCAGCAGCACCGCTCCGGCCACGAACGTCGACATGGCAAGGAACAGGGCGCCCGCGCCCACGGCCAGGCCCGCCGCTTCGTGCTTGGCTTTGTCGAAGCTTTCGCTCAGCTCGCGCTTGGCAAGCTCGCCTTCTTGCCGCGCCAAAAGCTTGAGGTCGTCGGCAAGTCGGCCCACGAGGTCAGCCAAGGGAGCGGCGTCGGTGTTGGCGCGAACTGCGGATGTCTCGGCGGGGCTGGGGTTGGCGATTTGCATTAGCTTTTGCCGCTAGGCGGTGACGACTTCGTAGCAACAGCCGTGCCGCGGTTTGCTTCTTGGCAAAGGGCGGACAAATCGAGCTCCAACGAGGCGGACGTGCGAGCGTTGGTGACCATTCGCATCTGTTCCAGCGCTTGATCCGTCAGCTCTTGGGTATTGGAGGCGGTGCAGTCACGGGGCACGACCACGCTATAGCCGCGCATGTGCGCGTCACTGGCGGTATACAGGACGCAGATATTGGTGGCGAAACCAACGAGCACGAGCGTTCGCACTTCCAAGCGCTCCAGCAAGACCTCGAGCGTGGTGCAGTAGAACGCAGAGTGTCGCGGTTTCAGCACGAAGTAGTCTCGGTCTGTGGGCACCAACAAGCGCGTGACTTGGTGGCCGGGCTTGTTGGATGCCGAACAAGCGCTGACGGTGGTGCGAAAATCCGAGCGCCATTGTCCAAAGTTGTCGTTGACGTAAATGACCGGGATGCCGGCCAGATGCGCGCGTTCGCGCAACGCCAGGATGTGAGGGGCGGCGCGGGCGGCCGCTTGGACGATGCCCTCGCAATCTGGGAAGTCGAAGGCGTTCACCACGTCGATCATGAGCAGGGCAACGGCAGACGATTCGTCGTCGGTCATGGGAGCTTTCTAGGCGTGAGGCGACTTTCCCTGGCAGGGACAATTGGCGGCGGATCGGCCTGTGGCAGGCCCCATTTCGTGCGCTCAGCAGCGGCGTTCCTAGGAGACACGTGAAGCGCTTAGCAACCGACGTACCGCCGACCGGGTTCGACCTCCACAGGGGGCTGGCACGTGGGCTGCACGGCGCGGAACCAGGCGGCCCAGGCCCCCTGGCAACCCGCTTCACGTACGACCCATGACTAGGAGCTCATAGATGGCAACCGCTGCTCGACCCCTCGCAATCATCACTGGCGCGTCCTCCGGCATTGGCTTGGAGCTGGCGCGTTGCTGCGTACACGGTGGCTATGACGCTATCATTTGCGCCGATGGTCCCGAAATTCACGATGTAGCGCTCGGGCTGCGCGCCAGCGGCGCCATCGTCGAGGCGGTGCAGGCCGATTTGGCCACCGCAGAAGGCGTCGACGAGCTGTACGCCGCCATCGGTGGCCGCCAAGTCGCAGCCTTGTTGGCCAACGCCGGACGCGGCCTCGGCCATGCCTTCTTGGACCAAAGCTGGTCGGACATTCAGCGCGTCATCGACACGAACGTCACGGGCACTTTGTATCTCATTCACCGCGTCGCGAAGGACATGCGTAGCGCCGGCCGGGGGCGCATTCTGATCACGGGCTCGATCGCCGGCTTCATGCCTGGCACCTACCAAGCGGTCTACAACGGCACGAAGGCGCTGTTGGATTCCTTCTCGTTCGCGCTACGCGCCGAGCTCAAAGACACTGGCGTCACCGTGACGTGTCTCATGCCCGGCGCCACCGAAACCGACTTTTTCGAGACGGCCGAGATGCTCGACACCAAGGTCGGCGCTTCCAAAAAGCAGCCGGCCGACGAGGTGGCCAAGATCGGCTTCGAAGCCATGCAAGCTGGCGACGGCGACGTCGTGGCAGGTTGGGGCAACAAGCTGCGACAGGCCATCTCCAACGTCCTGCCCTCCGGAATGTTGGCTGACCAACACGCCAAACTGGCTAAGCCCGGCAGCGCCGCCAAGGCCTGACACGAGGAGACCGCCCGCCGCGCATTCTCGCGAATCGCGGCGGGCAGGGCCTTCAGAAAGCGCGCCCGGTTTCATTCAGATGCGCGCTGGCTCTCGAGCCGTAGCTTTTCGCCGGCTTGCTCGGCGCGCGCGGCGCCCATCGCGGTCTTGACGTGCTGCTGCTCTTCGGGCGGCGGCAGGAGAGCTGGCAAACCGAGCGAGGTCAGCCACAGCTCTCGGCACCAACCGCGCGTGTGATAGAGGTGCTCGTCTTCTTCGTCCTCGATGCGATTGTAGGCTTCTTTGAGGACGAGGGCGGCAGGTCCGGGCAGCTCTTCGGCGCACTTGCCGAGCAGCTGCCAATCCGCGTGATCCTTGGTTTCGGCGAGCACCACGCATTCGCAGGCCACCAGCTCGGCGGCCGTCGGGTTACCGGCGGCTAGCGCTTGATTCATGGCTGCCACCAACGCTTGCCCGACCAGCCGCACCACGAGTCGCCCGGGGGTTTCGGCGTCGGCGTCGACGCCGAGCGCGCCGCACACGTCGCGCAGCGCGGTGACGTGTTTGCGGGTTTGCTCCAAATATTCTTGCCACTCTTGCTTGAGCTCGCCGTTCTGCACGCAGCCGAGCGCGCTCGAATAGATCTCGACGCCGCCCAGCTCGTGCTCGAGCGACTGCAGCAGCAGCTCTTCGAATTGTTTGGTATTCATGATTTTCTTTCGACTGGACTCAGACCGGCGGTGGGTCCGCCTCGCGTTCGTGATGGCGGTGGCGGGCGATGGCTTTCACGAACGCGGGCAGGGCCTCTCGCGCGCGACCATGCTTGGCGACGATCATCCCGGGGTCGGGTTGGCCCGACGGCAACGTGGCGGAAGCGCCGGCGTTCTCCACCAAGTCCGCGCCTTCGCCCAGCGCCAAGATCGGCTTGGCGTGCCGGTATTGGTCCTTGATGAACTCGAGGGCGTGGCCCACGTTGCCCAGCGCCACCACCGCGTCTTTGCCGCCCAGCACGGCGACCGCATCGAAAAGAACCGAGGGCATGGTCTCGAGCGTCACCTCGGCTTGCAGGGTATCGCCCGCGGCCGTGGTCACTGTGCCCAGCCGAATACCGACGAAGCGCGGCACCGCGCCCTGCTCGGTCAAACCTTCGTGCAGTGCTTGCGCCGACTCGCCATCCACGCCGTCTGCTACCAAGATGGCGATGCGGCGCGTGCGGATGGTGCCATTGCCAGGATGCGCCATCAGCGACAGGGACGGCGAGGCCGTGACCTCCGGCTTTGGTGGCGATTTTACGGCCTTGGGCAGAGGCTTCGGCACGGCGATTCCCAGCTCGCGGGCGAGGGCCTTGGCGAGGCCGGCATCCACGTTGGCGAGCGTGGCTACGACCCGCTCGCGGATCGCGGGCGTCTGCACCTTGGTCAGCTCGAAGCGGAAGCCACGCAAAATGTGCGCTTTTTCCACGGCGGTCTGGCTGTTGTAGAACAGCGCCGCCTGCTGGTAATGCTCCGCGAACTTCTCCGGCTTGCCTCGGACCTTGTCGTCGGCGATAGGCTCGCGAAACGAGCTGAAGCCGGCG
>JBEQSW010000047.1:0-16727 GCA_040348565.1 Myxococcales bacterium
GAAACCAGTCGTCAAACCCGGGAAGTGAGCTCGCAGCGACGCTCGACCCCGGCCAAGCCCTCGCCTCCTGCGCTTGCGGGCACCCAGAGCTGGCGCCTGCAGCCGCCCAGCATCTTTTCGTATCTCGACGCAGTCGCCCACCACGGCTCGATCCGAAAGGCGGCAGAAGCGCTGCACATTGCCTCCTCGGCGCTCAACCGTCGCATCTTGGACTTGGAAGCCGACGTCGGCTCGCCGTTGTTCGAACGACTGCCGCGCGGTGTGCGCGCAACGGCGGCGGGCGAGTTGTTTCTGGCCTACGTGCGGCGCTCGCTCAAAGAGCTCCGCTTGGTCGAGGCACAGATCGACGGGTTACGCGGGTTGGTGCACGGCCGCGTTCGCATTGCGGTGGCCGAGTCCGTCACCGGTCGCATGCTGCCGGACGCCATCGCCGAGTACCATCAGCGCCACCCCGGCGTCGGCTTTTCGGTGACGGTCGGTGGCCCGCGCGAGCTTGCACAAGCGTTGGCGCGCGACAAAGTCGATCTGATTCTGACTCACGAGAAAGTCGACCTCGCGGAGGTGAACGTGCTCGCGGAGGTGCCACAGCCGCTCTGCGCGCTGGTCGCACCCGAGCATCCCCTCGCCACCCGCAAGTCTCTGCGTTTGCGCGAATGCGTCGCCTATCCTCTGGCCATTCCCGACGAAACTTTGGCCGCGCGTTCGCTGATCGACGGCGCGCTGGGGGGCGCTTCCATTCGCTTCGAGCCCGCGCTGCTTTCCAACTCCATCGAAGCCACGAAGATGTTCGCCCGCACCAGCGGCGGCGTCTGCTTCTCCTTCAAAATCGGAAAAAAGCCCGATGTATCGGGAATGATCGCCATTCCGCTCAGCGACCCCGGATTGGCCGAAGCTCGCCTTTCCCTCGCGGGCCGGCGCGGGCGCGTCTTGCCGGTGGCCGCCGCCGCCTTCGCCGAGCAGCTCAGCGCCATCTTCGAAGAGCTCTAGCCTTGCCGCAGCACGACAACCCGGGGCTCGCGAACCAACCTGCTGGCACCCGCAGCTCCTCGTGTCAGCACCTCTGCGCCTCCGCACCCTCCGCCCGCACCGTTTGCTCAATGCGATTTCGTCTTACAAATGTAACCAAAATTCCTGAATGAAATCGCGGCACGCGACGGGAAAACGCCGATACTCCAATTGGTAAGGACCGCCTCGCGTGGCCGAACAGTTACTTACACTTTGGAGAAACTTGGATCCGTGCGACGGCCCCGCGAAATCATTCGCGAATTTTGCTTACATTCGTAAGAACGATTCGAAACGCGCGAAGGGGCAATCGAGACGTGCGAAGGGGCAATCGAGACGTGCGAACGCCGCGGGCGAGAGCAACCGAGACGCGCGATCACCACGACGCAAGGTGCGAGGGAGCACGAGAAGCAAACGCCACGACCCGACGGGCGAGGGGCACGAGACGCGCGATCGCCGACGCGACGGGTGAGGGCAACCGAGACGCGCGATCGCCACGCGACGCGTGTGGGAGGGGCGACCGGCGGCCCGCGAAGGCGACGTCACGCATGGGGGCAACGGCGACGCGAACGCGACGCGCGCGACGCGAACGCGACGCGACGGGTGAGGGCAACCGAGACGCGAGCGCGCTTTCGGGCGGATTTGCCTGAAGACGCCACGAAAGCTTCTGCGATGCGGGCTGCAGCTTGGCAGCCCCGAACATCACGAAGCGATGATGACGCGGGCGCGGGGCGGTAATTGAGAGTGAGCGCATTTTGAGAGCGGGGTGCTCTTGGATTGGCGCTAGTCGTGGGTGAGTGAGCGGCGTACACCAAATAACGTAGTGGTTTTTGCGCCCTTCGCGCGCATCACGCTGACAACAAGCCGAAAACGCTTCGAAACATTCGCGAAGCGCGGAGGCGCACGTGCGCCGAAACCGGAGGATTTGCCATGACTGAAAGCACGAAACCCAAGCTGTGGACACCCGGAGATTGGAACGCTTACTTCGGGTTCGGCACGAACATCCTCGTCAACCTGTTGGTGCTGACGGGGCTGCTTCGCTTCGTTTTGAAGATGCCAGACAACATCGTGTTCGGACGCATCTTGCCTGCGACGGGCCTGATGCTGTGCATGAGCACGATTTACTACGCCTGGCTCGCTTACAAGCTGGCGCAAAAGACGGGTAGAAAAGACGTGTGCGCGCTGCCTTCGGGCATCAGCGTGCCGCACATGTTCGTGGTCGTGTTCGTGATCATGCTGCCGATCGCGAGCAAGATGAAGGACCCAATCGCCGGCTGGGAAGCGGGGCTCACTTGGGTGTTCGTGCAGAGCTTCGTGTTGATGGCGGGCGGCTTCATCGCTCCCATCATCCGCAAGATCACGCCGCGGGCGGCGCTGCTGGGAACGCTGGCCGGTGTGTCGGTTTCATTCATCTCCATGCGCCCCGCGCTCGAGATGTTCATGACTCCCGTGATTGGCCTCATCTGCTTCACGATCATTTTGGCCAGCTGGTTCGGCGGAGTGCGCTACTTCAAGGGCATTCCGGCCGGTCTCGTCGCCATCGGCGTGGGTAGCTTGATCGCGTGGGGCTCGACGGCGCTGGGCTACAACTTCGGCGGCATGTCGGTGAAGAATCTGGGCGATTCGTTCGCCAATTTCGGCTTTTCGGTGCCGCTACCAGCGTTCGACCATGTCTTTCACGGCTTCAAATTCTTGGGCGTGATTTTGGTGACCGCGATTCCGTTCGGCATCTACGACTTGGTGGAGGCGCTGGACAACGTGGAGAGCGCGGCCGTCGCCGGTGACGATTTTCCGACCACGCGTGTGCTCACCGCCGACGGTGTCGTCAGCTTGATCGGGTGCTGCATGGGCAATCCGTTCATCAACGCCGTGTACATCGGTCACCCGGGTTGGAAGGCCATGGGCGGCCGCATCGGCTACTCGGCAGCCACCGGCGTCACCGTGATCGTGCTGGCTTGGCTCGGTATCATCTCGGTGATGTCGTCGCTGATTCCGGTCGTCGCGATTTCGCCCATCTTGCTGTACATCGGCATGCTGATTGGCTCGCAAGCCTTTCAGGAGAGCCCGCGCGCTCATGCGCCCGCCATCGTGCTCGCGCTCACGCCGCACTTGGCGGCTTGGGGCAAGCTGCTGATCGACAACTCGCTGGGCGCCGCCGGCACCAGCGCGCACGCGCTCGGCTTCGACAAGCTCGGGCAAGTGGGCGTGCTCTATCACGGGCTGGAGGTGATGGGCGGCGGCTCGATTTTGGGCGGTTTGATGCTGGGCGCGATCGCGTCCTTCGTCATCGATCGCGCCTTCACCAAGGCGGCGGCGTTCGCAGCCGTCGCCGGCGGGATGACGTTCTTCGGCTTCATGCACGGCGAAGCGATCGGCATCGGGCAATCACCGCTCGTGACCATCGCCTACCTGGGCGTGGCGGGAGTGCTATTCGGTTGCGCGAAGTTCGCGACCGTCACCGCGGCCGCGCCGGAAGAGCACCATCACGGAGAGCCCGAGCCCGTGGCCGCGGAGTAACGACACTCACGGCGGCTAGCCGCAGCATCGACCAACGCGCCCGCGCTCTTCCGATGAAGGGCCGGGCGCGATGGTGCAGAGAGACGTCGAGCTGCGATTCATTGGTGTGCGATAACCATCAAGTAAGCCGTCTTTCCCTCGCCGCGCGTCTTGCGCGCTTTACCATCGTGAGCAATCTCGCTAGCTAGCTTCGTCATGAAGCTTAGATTGCTGACTCGGGTTGGATTCGCCGTGACCTCGAGCGCCCTCGTGCTCGCTGCTTGTAGCGACGAGAGCCCGCTCACTCCTGGCGTCGGCGGAACGACGACGACGGGCGGCACGAGCAGCAGCGGTTCCACGTCGGGAGGCAGCGCGACCGCAGGTAGCGCCACCGCGGGTAGCGCCACCGCCGGAACCGGCACCGCCACTGCCGGCACTGCGAGCGCGGGCACCACTGGGGTCTCCGGCAACGGCGGGACCAGCGGCGGCAGTGGCGGGACGGCCACCAATGGCGGGACCGCCGGCACCGACAACAATGCTTCCGGCGCCAGCGGCGAGGGCGGCGAAGGCGGCGAAGGCGGCGCCGGTGACGGCAGCCGGCTGCTCTACGACTTCGAAACCGACGTCGAGGGCTGGAAAGGCAGCGAGGCCGACGTGATCGTGGCTTCGGATGCCACCGAGTTCGTGACCGGCAGCAAGTCGCTCAAGTTCACCATTCCGGCGCTCACCTCGGAGACGAGCCGCACCGTCGCGGTCGAGAAGCCGGGGCTGTGGCCCGGCGCCGTCGTCACGCTTCACGTCTGGACGCCGGCCGTGGACGGCTTCTACGTCCAAGCGTACACGCAGTCGAACAATTGGAAGGTCTGGGACACGAACGGCAACACCCAGCCCATCACGGTGGTCAGCGGCGGTTGGACGACCATCACGTACACCGTGCCGCAAACGTTCCCGGGTGGGCTACAGCTACTGGGCGTGCAAGTCGGCGCGGGAACGGGCCAAACCTTCGCCGGCGCCGACTTTTACGTCGACTCCGTCACCGTGACCGGCGGCGTCGAAGAGTGCGCCGGCAACGGCAGCGGCAACTACGACTTCGAAACCGCCGTCATCGATCCGTGGGCCGTCGACGGCAACCCCGCCAGCCCCGCGGACCCCGACACCGTGATCGCGCAGTCCACCACGCAAGCCAACGCTGGTACCGGCGCGCTCAAGGTCTCGTTCACGGCGCTGCCGGCCGGCACCGTCGACGCGGCCACGCCACGTCGCGTCTTCGCGTACGCGCCCAACGCGTACTGCAGTGACCAAGTCGACTTCAACGTCTGGACGCCGACCGGCAGCGAAGCCTTGCTATTTCAAGGCTTCTCGCAGTCCGACAACTACGGCGTGTGGCATGCCGATTTGCCGCCCGCGACCATCACCCGCAACGGCTGGACCCACTTCAAGTACACCATTCCTGCCGAGATCTTGGCCGGCGGCATCCAGCGCGTCGGCGTGCAGTTCTTGAATACCGGCGCGGCGTTCACCGGCGACGTCTACATCGACGAAGTGAGCTGGTGAAGCTCAGCTCAACGGCAAGCGAATGACGAAGGTGGTACCGCGGCCCGGCGCGCTCTCGAAGCTGATGTCGCCGCGGTGCTTGTCGACGATCACCGAATAGCAAATGGCCAAGCCCTGACCGGTACCCTTGCCGACGGGCTTGGTCGTGAAGAAGGGCTCGAAGATCCGCGAGCGGATGGCGTCGGGAATGCCGGAGCCAGTGTCGCGGACGCGGATCTCGGCGCTGTCGGCGAGCTTGCAGGTCGAGAGCGTGATCTTGCCGAGGCTCTTGGAGTCGGCCGCGCGCGCGTCGGCGATGGCGTGGGCCGCGTTCACGATCAGGTTGAGCAAGACCTGAGACAGCTCGTTCCTCAGCACCGGCACGGGCGGCAGGCTGCGATCGAATTCGAAGCTCATTTCGGCGACGTATTTCCATTCGTTCTTCGAGACCGCGCTCGAGCATTCGATGAGCTCGTGCACGTGCGCCAGCTGCTTTTCGGCGCCGCTCGGGTGTGAAAACTCTTTCATCGCCCTGACGATGGAGCCCACGTGCGCCAGCCCTTCCAGCGACTGCTCGAGCGCGCGCGGCGCTTGCTCCAACAAGTATGGCAACTTGCTCGCCTTCAGAACCGCGTCCAACACTTGCAGCTCCGAGCTCGGATCGCGACCCTGCCGCGCGGCGTCGGCGACCGCGTGCTGCGCGTCGAGCACGGCGCGCAGCTTGACGAATGCTCGCTGGACGAAGCTGACGTTGTCGGTAACGTACTGAGTCGGCGTGTTGATCTCGTGGGCGATGCCGGCCGCCAATTGGCCGATGCCTTCGAGCTTTTGGGCCTGCACCAGCCGCTGCTGCGCCTGCCGCAGGTCGTCGATGTCGAGCACCGAGCCGACCAAGCGTCGTGGCTTGCCCGAGTCGTCCCAGGCGCCCTGGGCGTTGAGGTCGAACCAACGGTAACCGCTGCCGTCGGCGGTCAGCGCGCGCATTTCGACGGCCTGGAAGGGTTGGCGCGTCTTCAAATGCGCTTCGACGGCGGCGCGAAGCGCGGGCAAATCGTCGGGGTGGACGCGCTGCTCCAACGTCGCAAAGTCGTCTTTCACGTCGGGCAATGCGCGCTGCTGGTCGTTGCTGTTGATGGAGTAGACGACCTCGCCCGTATCGATGTTCCAGTCGAACAGCCCGGCGTTCGAGGCTTGGAACGCCAACCGCAGCCGCTCTTCGCTCGTGCGTAGCTGGCGGGTGAGACGAAATTGCTCGGCGGCCAGGCCGATCTTCAGGCGCAGGTCTTCGCTGAGCCATGGCTTGGTGACGAACGCGCAGATGTTGCCGTCGTTGATGGCTCGTACGACCGTATGCAGGTCGGCGCGACCGGTGATCAGCACGCGACTGGCGTCGGACACTCGGCGCAGGCGTCGAAACAGCTCGTCGCCGGTCATGCCCGGCATGGTCTGGTCCGAAAGCACGACGGCAAGCTCGGCGTCGTTCGCCGCCAGCTCCAGCGCTTGCTCGGGAAGCTGAGTGACGATGACCTCGAAATCCTCGCCGAGCACGTCGTCGAACGCGCGGAGCAGCTGCGGCTCGTCGTCCACGAGCAGAATGCGCTCTCGCCGTGTCGGAGCTCCCATGACGCCTGTCACTGGAACGACTCGACGGGGCGGGGCTTAAGGCGGCGGGTCACCGGGCGTTACCCGAGGCCCTGTGCTCGGGGTGCGAGCGGTGGCGCCACAGTAGGCGATGCCTAAAGGAGGCGTGGCCCGTCCGCCATCGCGAGCGAGCGCCGAGCCGGCCCGGCGTTGGCGGCAGCCATAGTAGACGTGGTGGCGTGAAGAGCGAGCTCGAGAAGATGTTGGCAGGAGAACCGTACGAGTCGCTGGACGCAGAGCTGGTGCGTCTTCGCGAGCGAGCCCGTGATCTGTGTTGGGCGCTCAACGCCACCCAGGAGTCTCAGCAGGTGGAGCGGCGCGCGCTGCTGGAGCAGCTGTTGGGCAGCGGCGGCGATTCGGCTTGGATTCAGCCGCCGTTCTTTTGCGACTACGGCTCCAACATTCGGCTCGGCCCAAAGGTCTATTTCAACTTCAACTGCGTGGTGCTCGACGTGTGCGAGGTGACGATTGGCGAGCACACGATGTTGGGTCCGGCCGTGCAGCTCTACACCGCGACGCACCCGCTCGATGCCTCCGAGCGCCGACGCGTCGAGTATGGCAAGCCCATCGAGATTGGCTCCGACTGCTGGATCGGAGGAGGCGCGATCATTTTACCCGGCGTGAAGGTCGGCTCCAAAACCGTGATTGGCGCCGGCAGCGTGGTCACTCGAGACATACCGAGCGGCGTCGTCGCAGCCGGCAATCCGTGCCGCGTGCTGCATAAAATTACCGCCGAGGACTGAGCGAACTGCGGAGAATCTGCAAGAAAACGCGGCTTGGTTCCAAGCACAATCGCGAGCCGCAGAGTAGTCTTCGGGAATGAAGCGACGGACGCGTGCGTGGGCGTTGCTGGGTGCGGCCAGCTGCGCGTGGGCGTGCAGCGACGGCGCGGGTTCGGGCGACGCGAACGGCGGTGCTCCGACCACGAGCGCTGGTTCGAGCGGGACGGCCGCCACGACGGCCGGGACTGCCAGCGGCGGAACCGCGACCAGCGCCGGAACGGGCGGCGCGGCTACGGTTGCCGGCAGCGGCGGACAAAGCACGAGCGGCGCCGCGACGGGCGGCACCACCTCGGGCGGTTCCACTTCGGGCGGTGCGGCCACGGCGGGCGGCGGCGGACAAAGCCCGGGCGGCTCGGCCGGTTCCGGTGGCTCGGGTGGGGCCGCGAACCCGACGTTGCCGAAGCGCGTGCTTTTGTACCACTTCAGCACGCTGACCATCGCCTCGGTGCCGGCGCAGCTCACGCTGCTCAAGAATCAGCTGATGACGTGGGGCTACGAGGTCGAAGACAGCGTGAAGCCGGAGGACATCAGCACCGCGAATTTGGCGCGTTTTGGCGGGGTTGCGATGATCAACACCTGCTTCGAGCCTTTCGGCACCGGTAAAACCGGTGAGGCGCAAACGGCCGCGCTCAAAGCTTTCGTAGAGAACGACGGCGGCGGCCTGTTCGGCACCCACTGCGCGAGCGTCACTTTCCAATCGGCCAGTCCACCCAACGCTTACAATGTCCTGCTCGGCGGGCGCGGGGGCAAAGACAACTTCGACGGCAAGAGCGCGTGCACCACGACCGCCGAAGCGCACGTGACGACGGCCATGTTGCCCGCAACCTTCGACTTCACTGGCAACCTGGACAACGCCGACTACGTTGCCGACGACACGAAGGTGCTGGTCAAGTGCAAGTGGTCGGGCGGGGCGATGAAAGACACGGCGGTGTCGTGGTACCGCACGCCCGGCAAAGGTCGCGTCTTCTACACCAACTTCGCCAAGGTCGACGCGGATCTGAGCGACGCTACCCTCGGCCAGAAGCACATCTTGCTCGGCCTCGGGTGGACTCTGGGTCGCTGACCTACCGGGCCGTCGTGCCGTAGCGAGACCGGCGCCAAGATTCGGCCCCGCTTCGGCACTTCGAGGGAGCTATTGGCTACGGCAGCTCCATCAGCTCGATCTTGCGGAACGTGCAGGGCTGGCTCTCGGACTGGAAAGACAGCCAGCCGCTGCCCACCGTCTGACCGCCGGTCTTCACCGGACCCGTGAACGTCTGGATCGGCGTCGCGGGCTTCATCCCATCCTGCGTGTACTGATAGATCTTCGTGACCCCGGTCGCGGCGCCGTCGACCTCGACCTCGACGGTCGTCCAGGTTGCCGCGGTCTGGAAATCGTTGGCATTCTGAGTCGAGGCAAAGCAACCGCCGGGCCCAGTGATGGCCTTCGTGCCGATCAGGGCCGGGTACATCCCGACGGTGCTGTTCAGACAAATCTGCGCGTTCACCGAGCCCCCGGCGCTCGGCTTGCCGAGGATTTGGATTTCGATCGCCGTCGGAAAGTCCGGGTTTCCGCTGATCTGATGTGGGTCGGTGCCGAACACGAAGATTCCGGTGTTGTTCTTGCCCCACGAC
Source organism: Myxococcales bacterium (assembly GCA_040348565.1). GTDB lineage: Bacteria > Myxococcota_A > Polyangia > Polyangiales > Polyangiaceae > PMG-095. Next base: position 9,069 of record JBEQSW010000047.1, read on the forward strand.
ACCGGGTTCTTGGCTTGTGGCTCTTGAAAGCTGTACTCGAACCGCACCTTGTAGTTGGTGAGCTTCTTGTCGTAGTAGATGAGCCCCAAGTGGTTGTCGAAGGAGCCGTTCGGGTAATCCTGATACGTGACCATCAATGCGCCCGTCGCAGCATCACGGCGGAAGGTCTTGAGCGGGTCGGTTCCAGGCGTATAGCCCTTCACGTAGGGGACCCAGCCGGTGAGCTTGTCGTCGGCGGGCAGAATCGAAACCCAACCGCCGCCACTCGCACCGCCCGTCCCGCCAGCGGTGCCACCAGCGCTGCTCGTTCCTCCTCCGCCATTCGTGCCTGCCCCGCCACTCGTTCCTCCGCCCTCGCTGCTCGTGCCAGCGGCTCCGGCGCTTCCACCGGCAGTTGCGGGGCTTCCTGCCGCGGGGCCGCCGCTGCTGCCGTTTTGGCTGCCGGCAGTGGAGATTTGTCCGCCTGAGCCGCTGGCAGCAACTGCGGTTCCAGCCGTACCCGCGCTCGACGCGCTCCCAGCGGATGAAGGCGAGCCACCGTTCGCGGACGGCGTAGGCGTGCTTTGGTCACCGCATCCGTAAATCGAGAGGAGAGCTGCCGCGGCCCCGAAGCTCCGCCATTTGAACGTGCTCATGTCAGTCCTGCCAACGCGCCCTTGTTGTATTCTTTGCGACCAAACGCGGTGTCGGTTCCACCGAACACGTTGAGCAAGGTGACCAGAAGGCCGTTGTGCGGCTGCGACGCCACCTTCAACCAACGTCCCGTTTTGATGCCGAGGTTTTTACCGCCGGCGATCATGAACGGCATGTTCGTTTGGTTGTGGGTGGGCGGCTCTTGAATTTCGGAGACCCAGAGCACGACGGTGTTGTCGAGCAACGTTCCGTCGCCCTCCTTAACCGCCGACAAGCGCTCGAGCAAATACGCGAAGTTCGAGCCGAACCATTTGTAGATTTTGAACAGCGCGTTCGGATCGTAGACGCTGTCGTGTTGGTAGCCGTGGTGGTGGTCTGGCAGTTGCAGCGGGTCGAAATTGAGGGGAAATTTCGACTCGCTGTCGGCCCACTGCATCGTGCCGACGCGCGTGAGATCGCAAGCGAGCGAGGTCACGAGCAAGTCGGTCATGGTCTTGCCTTTGGTAGGCACGTCCTTGGCGTCGGCGTCGGTGGGAGCACCGGGCACGGCGCAGCTCTCGCCGCCGGTGGTGGAGCCCAGGCTCAGCTCCATCTGGCGAATCAGCTCCTGGTGCTCCTGAAGCTTGGCGCGGTCTTCTGCGCCCAGCTGCGCCGAGACTTGATCGAACTGGCCTCTCACCGCGTCCAAAATGGAAGCCGTCTTCTTGTTTTCGAGAACGGCCGCGGCGTCTTGCGTGCCCACGTCGCTGAACACGCGATCGAAAGCCACCTTCGGATTGACCATGGGCGGTAGCGGCTTGTTTGCGCCCGCGTAGGTGATTTGGTCGGCCGCGTTCGATGTTTCGGCCACCGCGCCATCCATCAGCGAACGGCCGGAGATGGCCCAGGCCGTCGAGAACTCGAGCGAGCGAAACTTGCGCCCGACGCTGATGCGCTCGCCGATGACTTGATCGACCGAAGGCCCGTTGGCAAAGCCCGCGTTGCCGCCGCCGGTCACGAAATTACCGGGCAAGAGCTCGGCTCCGGTGAGCACGCCGGCCATGCCGCGGCTGTGCGGGTGCCCGACGCCCTGCTCGGTAACGGACAGGTTCAAGCCGTCCAGAAACAGCAGCTGCTGCTGGTACGGCACGAGCGGCGACATCATGTCGCCGAGGGTGAACTGGGTCTCGCTGCCGGTCGGGCGCCATTTGTCGAGCAGCGTGCCGCCGGGCGAGTAGAAGACGACGAAGCGCTTGGGCGCGGTGGCCGCCTGCGCGTGCGTCTCGAGCGGCCGCAGCATTGCTTCCAAGAACGGCAAGGCGATGGCGACTTGGCCAGCGCCTCGGAGCACGGTGCGACGCGTGAGTCGGTTCTTCGAGGTAATCATGTTCGGCTCAGGGCGTGGCGGCGGGCATGTACAGGAAGGCGTCGGTTTGCGTGGCTGCCAACAGCAGCGCCTTCACGTTGCCGTGCGCCTCGTTGAAGGCGGTTTCGAGCTGGTTCTTGCTGCAGGCGTCGGCGTCACCCGCGACGCGGCCATAGGCAAAGCTCAGCCATTTGTCGGCGAAGCAGCTCTGGGCGGTCATGCTGCCGGCAATCTTCTTCGCCAGGTCCGTCGGGCCCGCGAAGGGACCGGACACGTCCATGCCAGCCGGAAATTCGCCGCTGGCGTCGACGGGCTTGCCGTTCTCGGTGTCGCGCCACAACCCCACGCCGTCGAAGTTCTCGAGCCCGTAGCCGATGGGGTCGAGCATCACGTGGCAGGTCTTGCACGGCTCCTGTTCGCGATGAGCAGCGAAGCGCTCACGGGTCGTGCGCGTTGGATCAGCGGGCGGCTCTTTGACGTTGAGCCCCACTGGTGGACTGGGCACATGGCCGCAAAACAGCTCTTCGAAGATGAACTTGCCGCGCACCACCGGGTTGTTGCGACTGCCGGGCGTCGTCGCGGCCAGCACGCTGGCGTGGGTGAGCAGCCCCAAGCGCTGGGTCGGATCGCGCTCGACGCGCTGCCACGAGTCGCCCGTAACTCCGGGGAGGCCGTAGAAGGTCGCCAGCGGACCGTTGACGAACGTGTAGGGCGCATTGAACAAGGTCGCAAAATCGCCGGCGCCGTTCCACACCACGTCCTCGATGAAGCGCTCCGTCTCTTGGCGGAAGAGCGGACCGAGGCTGGCGTTGAACGTCGGGAAGACCCCGTCGGTGCGCTCCAACCCGTCCAGCCCACCGATGCCGTACAGCGTGTCGGTGAAGTAGCGAACCACGTCGCGCGAGCGCGCGTCTTTCAGCATCAGCTCGGCTTGGGCTTTGACTTGCTCCGGCGTATCGAGCTGGTTTTGCGCTGCCAAATCGAGCAAAGCCGGATCCGGCATGGAGCCCCACAGCAGGTACGAAAGGCGCGTCGCAGCCTCGGTCGACGTCGGCCGGCGCAAGGCTTTGCCGGCCACCGGCGTGCCCAGCTCCACGCGATACAGAAACTGCGGCGACTGCAGCATCATCTCGATGACGGCCTTGAGCCCGGCCGCGTGCGTCGCGCCCTCTTTGCCCGCCACGTACACGCCGTAGGCAGCCGTGTTCTCGGCGTCGGTGAGCGGCCGGCGAAAGGCCTTGCGTCCGAAGTCTTTTACGAAGTCGTGGGCGCAAGCCTCTTCGCCTCGAGCGGCCACGTCACAGCTCGACAGCTTGGCCAGGGCGGCGGCGTCTTTGGTCGCGGTAGCGGCCACGCCGGCGGCGATCGTGCGGTACGCGTCGATCAGCACGCGACTACTGCTGAGGATGGCGGCGTCGTTGCTGAAGCCGTTGCCCTTCGCCTCGGGCGGAAGCTGGTCCCCAGCGCGGGTGGTGTCGCCGAGCAGGTCCCGGAGGGTGTTGTTGAGCTCGAACCGGGTCAGCCGCCGAATCGGGGCGCCACCCGGGTTTGGCTCGGTGCAAGTGACGGGCGGCGTCGTGCCGCTGCCTCCGAGGCCACTGGTGCCCGCACCGCTCGCGTTCGTGGGGGTGCCGGCCGCGCCGGCGGTGCCGGCCGGATTGGAAGGCTCGCCAGGGTTGGCGGGGCCCGCCCCTCCCGTGCACCCGAGGCCCAGCAGCCCAGCCGCTACCAGCAGCGCCAACCCACAGAAAGGCTTGGTGGCGGCCGGGCCGGCTTGGATGGAGCCCGCACCAATTTGCAAATTGCGCGCAGTTCTTCGAGTCACCGGCTGTCCTCGGGGGTGAGGGACCAGGCCGGAAAGCAACTGGCTCACAAATCGTCAGGCACCGAAAATCATTGCCCCGTTACGCACGAAGACGCGCCCCGCGAGGCACTCACCTGCATGTGGCCAAGCTTCTGCCCGCCCAGCCCCTGTCACCGGTCGCTGGCTCGGCGCTGCGGCCGCGCGCGCCTTCCGGGACGCTCATCGAGCCGGACGCGATGCTCGTCCAAGCCCTGCGCGCTCGGGACCTAGCCGCGGCCGCGCGCTTCTACGATCGCTATGCACCCAAGGTACGCGGCATGGTTTATCGCGTGCTCGGTGCCGACACCGAGCTGGACGACGTCGTGCAAGACGTGTTCGTCGCTGCCATCACGTCCATTCACAAGCTGCGCGACCCAGCCATGCTCAAGAGCTGGCTGCTCGGCATCGCCGTCGGCCGGGTGCGCGACAACCTGCGGGCGCGTTGGCGCCGGCGCTGGCTGACATTCCACCCGTTCGAAGAGCTGCTGGACCACCCCGCGCCTCTGGTCGAATCGCAAGCCGACGTCGCGAAAGAGGTGGGCGCCATTCTCGATCGCCTGCCGCCCGAGGAGCGCATCGCGCTGCTGTTGCATCGCCTGGAGGGGCTTTCCCTGGAAGAAGCCGCCCAGACCTGCAACATGACCGTCTCCACCTTCAAGCGCCGGCTCGCCCGTGGTGAGGCCAAGTTCATTTTGCGCGCCAAGTACCGCCCGGCGCTCATCGAGTGGCGCGCCAGCAACTGCTGAGGCTTCGGCTGGGCGCGTTGCCGAACGCTTTCACCCCGAGTCGCATCTGATCGGTCTGGTTGGAGCCCGAGCTGCGCCGCCACTAACCTACGCTGACGGCTAGGCTTAGGGCCCATGAAGCTTCCGATTTGGCAGGTGGACGCCTTCAGTGGACGTCGTTTCGGTGGCAACCAGGCGGCGATCGTTCCGCTCGATGCCTGGCTACCCGACGCGACGTTGCTGGCGATCGCGGCCGAAAACAATTTTTCGGAGACGGCGTACATCCGCCCAAGCCGCGACGGCGCGGACTACGACATCCGTTGGTTCACGCCCACCGTTGAAGTGTCGCTGTGTGGGCACGCCACGCTCGCTTCGGCGTGGGTAGTGCTCAACCGGCTGGAGCCGACCCGCGAGCGAGTGGTCTTCTCGTCCAAGAGCGGCCTGCTGCCCGTGGAGAAAGAGGGACAGCGCTTGGTCCTGGACTTTCCGGCCAACGCGCTGGAGCCCGCGCCCCCCAGCGAAGCGTTGGTGAGAGCGCTGGGTCGCGCGCCTCGCGAGCTGTACGCCGGCTACCAGTGGCTCGCGCTGTACGAAACCGAAGCAGAAGTGCGGGCGCTGGCGCCGGATATGACCGGGATCGTGCAAACGGGCATCCACGGCATCATCGTCACTGCCAAGGGTGAAGACTGCGATTTCGTCTCGCGCTTCTTCGCCCCCAGCGCCGGCGTACCGGAGGATCCGGTTACCGGCTCCGCGCACACGCGCTTGACGCCATTTTGGGCGGAGCGGCTCGGCAAAACCACGTTCTTCGCTCGCCAGGTCTCGGCGCGTGGGGGCGAGCTGTGGTGCGAGCTCCGCCGCGCCGAAAATCGCGTGCGAATCGCCGGCCAGGTCACGCTGTATCTGGAAGGCTCCATCGAGGTCTGAGCGGCGTGGTAGTAGCCTGGCGATGGCTGAAATTCGCCGCGCCGAGCGAAACAAGAAGCCCGGCGTCTGCTACGCCGTCACGAACGACGGGCTAGAGTTGCCCGTCGTCGATCTCACGCACCCGGCCTTCGTCTTCACGCTCGATGAAGAGCGGCAGCAAGCATTGGTCGCTCATTTTTTGGCGGAGCAGCGTCGCTTTGCCCGCATGCCCAAGCCGTTGCGCAGCTTGTTGCTGCGCTTCTTCATGCGCGGCTCGCGCATTGGGCAAGGCTTGCGCCGTGCCGAGGGCACCTTTCTCGACGGCATGACGACGTACCTGTTCAAGCTTGGGCCCAAGAACCTGGGCTCCTACGCGGTGCCGGTGGACAGCCGCATCTTGATGTCTTTGCCGGCCATTTCGGTGCGTTTGCGCCTGTCGGACATGGCGCGACTGCTGGCCGATGGCTTGGCGCCGCGCCTGGCGGCCGACGCGGGTCGTCCGCTGCACTTCATCAACATCGCGGGCGGTCCGGCCGTGGACAGCCTCAACGCTCTGCTACTGCTCCGGCGCGAGCAACCCGCGCTGCTGGAACAGCGGCGCGTCGTGCTCTGCGTGCTGGACGGCGACGACGCGGGCCCGGCCTTCGGCGCGCGCGCTTTGTCCGCGCTGCAGCAGCCAGGCGCGCCGCTGAACGGGCTCGACGTTACCTTCGAGCACAAGCGCTACGACTGGCGCGACGTCTCGGCGCTGCACCGGGCGCTGGCGGCGGCACGTGACGAGAACGCGCTGATCGCCGTTTCGTCGGAGGGTGGGCTGTTCGAGTACGGCTCGGACCAAGACATCGTGGCAAACTTGCGCGCGTTGCCGAGCGACGCCACCAGCCGCGTGTTCGTGGTCGGCTCGGTAACGCGAGACGACGAAATCATCAACACGCTGAAGCTGACGAGCACCGCCGCCACCAAGCCGCGCGGCTTGTCGGTGTTCACGCCGCTCGCGGCCCAAGCGGGTTGGCAGGTAACGCGCTCCATCGCCCGGCCGCTCAGTGACCAAGTCGTGCTGGAGCCCCAAGCGACCTTTCACACTTCGGCAAAAGATTAGCTTTACGAGCCGAAGCAACTGATGAAGTCTGTCCTCGGGAGAGCGATCATGCGTTGGTTGGTTGGGTCCGTAGTCGTCACGTACAGCTGCTGTCTTGCGACGGCAGCCCTCGCGCAGGCTCCCAAGCCGGCACCCACTGCCGCTTTCCCGGGTGAGTCGCCACCGCCCCCGACCGCTCCGGCGCCCGCTGCCAGCCCCTCACCGCCGTCGGTACCGGCTCCGCAAACCGCGCCCGCGCCTGGCGCGGCGCCGCCGGCAGCAGCTCCAGGAGAAGCGCCCGAGACACCGATCCCGCCGCCGCCTCCCGCGCCGCCGCCGGCGGCCGCAACCCCCGCACCTGCTGCCGCGCCCGCCGGCTACGTCGAGCCCCCTGCGCCGCCGCCGCGCGACAACGACTTGCGCCCCATCCGCTTGCGCCGTCCGTTCTTCATCGGTGGCGAGCTAGGTTGGAACGGCTTGGCGGGGTTGGGCGTCAACTTCAGCTACCATTTCGTGCCGTACCTCGCGCTCGACACCGGCCTGGGAATTTCACTCACCGGTCTGCGTATCGGCGGGCGACTGCGCGCCAACCTGCTCACGAGTGAGTGGACTCCGTTCGTGACGGCGGGCATGTCGTACGCGGCCGGCAGCGGCGACCAGGTCAACAAGTACGAATCACGCGGCGAAAAGGCCGAGTACAAGGTATCGGGCTCGCCGTTCGCTCAGTTCGGCGTCGGGGCGAACTACACCGGCACCGAGGGTTTCGTTTTCACGGCCATGACCGGCTACTCGATCTTGCTCAAAAAAGAAAACGCCGAACAGGTCTCCGGCTCCGTCGACGCATTCAACGAGATCCGACCCGTGTTCCACGGCGGGCTGATCGTATCGGTGGCGTTCGGCTACGCCTTCTAGCCGGCGGGCGTCGCAAAGCGCGCCGCCAGCCCGAACAGCTCGAACGCCGTGGCCGTCGTGCTCCTTCGCAGCTCGGCTTCGTCACGGCCGGCGTAGCGCGCCACGGCGCGGGCGACGTGGGGCAAGTAGGCCGGCTCGTTGCGGCGACCGTTCGCACCCTTCAGATCGCGCGGCAACAAGAACGGCGCGTCGGTTTCGACCATCAGCCGGTTCGGCG
>JBEQSW010000049.1:0-5993 GCA_040348565.1 Myxococcales bacterium
CAGAAGGCGCCTTGGGCGCTGAAGAAACAGCCCGAAAAGCTGGAAGAGCTGCGCGACGTCTGCACCATCATCCTCAACCTCTATCGCCAGATCGTGATCTACCTCGGCCCGGTGTTGCCGCTGTTGGTCGAGCAGAGCCGCGACCTCTTGGCCGCGCCGCTCGTCAGCTGGGACGAGGCCAAAACCCACCACCTTTCCGTCAAGTTGGGAGCCTTTTCCCACCTGATGCAGCGTGTCGACCCGAAGAAGCTCGAAGCCATGATCGAAGAAAGCAAGCCCGAAGCCCCGCCCGCAGCCCCCGAAGCTGCCGCTCCTGCCGCTACCTCGGCCCCCGTCGACGACGGCGCCGCGCTGGCGGCCGAGCCGCTCGCTCCCGAGTGCAGCATCGACGATTTTACCAAGGTCGACCTGCGCGTCGCGCGCGTGCTCAACGCCGAGCACATTCCCGAAGCGAAGAAGCTGCTGAAGCTCACGGTGTCGCTCGGCGGCGACAACATCCGCACCATCTTTGCCGGCATCAAAGCCGCGTACGAGCCCGAGAAGCTGATTGGACGCTTGGTCGTCGTCGTCGCCAACCTTGCCCCGCGCGAAATGAAATTCGGTGTCTCGCAAGGCATGGTCGTCGCCGCCGGCGCCGGTGGCAAAGAAGTGTACGTGCTCGAGCCCGACAGCGGCGCCAAGCCCGGGCATCGGGTTCACTGAGGCGGTAGGCCGCGCGGCGGCGCTGACGAGAACGACCGCGTCGCCGCTAGCGGAGTCGCGCCAGCACCAGCGGGCGTTGGCGGGGAGCGCGTGCTTGGATGGCGAAGGCGGCGGCGACGCGCGCCTCGACGAGCTTGGCCAGAGCGAGGCTGCGGGCGTGGATGGTGATCATTGCTTCGCCCTTGGCCAAGCGCGTGCCGACCTTTGCGTGCAGCTCGAAGCCGGCGGCAGGGTCGATGGCTTGCTCGGCGCGGGTGCGACCGGCGCCGAGCTCGATCGCGAGGACGCCCAGGGCGTAGGCGTCGATGCCCGACACGAAACCGGACTTTGCCGCCGTCACGACGCGCTTCACTTTGCTTTGCGGCAAGCGTGACGAGTCGTCGACGACACGGGCGTCTCCGCCTTGCGCTTTGACCAGCCGGCGGAAGACGTCGAGCGCCGAGCCGTCGGCCAGCGCTTGCTCCAAGAGCGGTAGAGCCGCCGCGCGGTTCTTGCAGCGCTTGCCTACGACCAGCATTTCGGCCCCCAGCTCGAGCGTGAGGGCGCGCGTATCGGCGGGCCCTTGGTTGCGCAAAATTTCGATGGCTTCGCGCGTCTCGAGCGCGTTGCCGATGGTGTGGCCGATGGGCGCGGACATGTCGGTGATCAGCGCCGAGACGCGCTTGCCCGCGCCCTTGCCCACCGAGACCAGCGCCTGGGCCAGCGCGCGCGCGCTCTTCAGGTCTTTCATGAAGGCGCCGCCGCCGCATTTGACGTCCAGCACCAGGCCGTCGATGCCCTCGGCCAGCTTCTTGGACAGAATGCTGGCGACGATCAGCGGGATGCATTCGACCGTCGCCGTGACGTCTCTGAGCGCGTAGAGGCGCTTGTCGGCGGGAGCCAGCTCGGCGGTTTGGCCGATCAGGCAGGTGCCCACCTCACGCACGAGCCTTTGGAAGCGTTTGGCGTCGAGGTCGACGCGAAAGCCGGGAATGGCCTCGAGCTTGTCGAGGGTGCCGCCGGTATGGCCGAGACCACGCCCCGAGATCATCGGCACGGCCACGCCGCAGGCCGCCACCAACGGGGCCAAGCACAGGCTGATCTTGTCGCCCACCCCACCCGTCGAATGCTTGTCGACGCGAGCGCGCTTCACGCTCGGCAACGTCAGCACCGTGCCCGAGTGCAACATGGCTTGGGTCAAGGCCAGCGTCTCTTTGCTCGACAGGCCGTTCAAGAACGCCGCCATCAGCCAGGCGCTGGCCTGGTAATCGGCGACGTCTCCTGCGACGAAGGCGTCGACGAACGCCTTTAGGTCAGCGGGGGCGTGCTCGCCGCCGTCGCGCTTGTGGCGCAAGAATTCGACGGGGTTGAGCGCGGAAGGCGTGACCAAGGCTTGCCAATCCTCGTCGAAGTAGGTTTTGATTCACAGCCCGAAATGGACAAGCCGCGCGGCCGTCCCAAAGGCAAATTCACCCAGCACCGTCGGCTGGACAAGCTGCGTGAGCTGCTCGAGCGCCATCCCAAAGGCTTGTCGCTGTACGACCTGGCGGGCGCGCTCAACGTCACCGTGCGCTCGATGCGGCGCTACTTGAAAGAAATCGAGCGCGAAGCCGATCTGGAGTCGGTGCCGACGCGCGGCGGCGCGGCCCTGCTTTGGCGGCTGCGCCCGAACGAGATGCCACGCAAGGTCGAGCTGCGTCGCACCCAGACGTACGCCTTGCTGGCCGCGCGCCGGTTGTTCGAGCCCATGCGCGGCTCGGCTTTGTTCGACGAGATCGACCACGCGGTGATGAAGCTTCTGGCGCTGGCGCAGCGCCCTGGGCGTGGTCCCAACGCGGGCCTGGCCGACGTGCGGCTGGAAGAGCGCTTTCTGTATTTGCCGCACGCGCCCAAGAACTACGCCGAGCGCACCGAAGAGCTGGACGACTTGTTCCAAGCCGTGTCCGATTTGCGCCCGCTTTCTCTGCTGTACAAAAGCGCGGTGCGCTCCGACGAAGAGCGCATCACCATTCACCCGTACGCGTTGGTGCTCCACCGCGACTCCATCTATTGCGTCGGCTTTCACACCGGGCGCCAAGAAATTCGCACTTTCGTGCTCGACCGCATGCGCGACACCGAGTGCGTTTTCAGCGAGCGCTTCGAGCTGCCGGCGGATTTTCACATCGATCAGTACTTTCAGGGTGAGTTCGGTATTTGGCGTGATCCAAGGCAAAATAAGGTCGTCATCGAGTTCGACGCCCACGCCGCCGAGTACATCCGCGCCCGGCGCGTGCACGCCAGCCAACGGCTGGCCACGGTGGCGGGCGGAGGCGTGCGCTTGACGATGACCATCGGCAACCTGACCCAGGTGGTCAGCTGGGTGCTGGAGTGGGGCGCGCGCGCCAAGGTGCTCGAGCCGCCGGAGCTGATCGAACGGGTACGCGCGGAGTTGGCTGGCGCGCTTGCGCTTTACCCAGCCGAAAAGCCTGCCAAGGCCGAAGCCAAGAAGAAGAAGAGCTAGCTCAACCTCGGCGTGCCGCGTTCGTCACGCGCGCGCCTCCTGCGTCGTCGAATCGTTGCTCGACGAGGCTCTAGCCACGGAGGGATGGTCCCGTTGCCGGCGGCGCATTCGCGCCGGGGCGAAGGTGAATCCCGATGCCGAAGACGACGAGCTATACGACTTCTCTTGCTTCTCTGGTTTGCTTGATCGGCCTGAGCGCCTGCGGCTCGAACCGCGCCCACGGCGGCGAAGGCGAAGGCCAAGCCTCGGCCGAGAGCGTGGGCAGCGTCGGGCTCGGGCTCGAGCTTTCGCCCGGCACGAGGGTCGACGCCGTGGCCTTCACCATCACCGGCCCCGGCGGCTTCGCCAAAACAGGCTCCATCAACGTCGCCAACAGCAAGACCGTGGCGACGACCATCGGCGGTATCCCGGCGGGTGATGGCTACAGCGTCACCCTCAGCGCCAGCTCCGCGGACGGCAAGACTAGCTGCTCGGGCTCCGGAACCTTTAGCGTCACGGTTCACTCCACGAGCCAAGTCATGGTTCACCTGGCGTGCCACGAGGGGGCTCGCACCGGCAGCGTGGCCGTCAGCGGTAGCCTGAACGTGTGCCCGGTGCTGGACGGCATTTCGGCCAACCCGGGCGAAGTGACGGTCGGCGCTTCATTGGCGCTCTCGGCGGAAGCTCACGACAGCGACGCTGGCCCCGCCGCGCTGTCGTATCAGTGGACCGCGACCGGCGGCGTGCTGTCGCAGCCAACTTCCAAGACCCCGACCTTCACCTGCACCAGCCCCGGCACCGCTACCCTCGGCGTCACCGTCTCCGACGGCGACACGACCGCCAGCTGCGCCGACACCGGCACCATCAGCGTCAACTGTAGCCTGCCCGGATCGGGCAATTCGAGCGCGCCGCTGACGATGGCCGTCTACGGCGACGCGCCCTACGGCACCAGCCCGACCGACGTCGCGCAAACGAACGGCACCCCCGCGTTCATCGCGTCCATCAACGCCGACGCGGACGTCTCTCTCGTCATTCACGTCGGGGACATCCACTCCGGCAAGCAGTTCTGTACCGAGGCCTACGACCAACAAATTTTCGGCCTGTGGAGCGCTTTTCAGGACTCTCTCGTCTACACCCCGGGCGACAACGAATGGGCCGACTGTCACAAGGTCGCCGAGGGCGGCGGGCTGTACAACGCGGCCACGGACTCGATCGCCTACCAGCTAGATGCTGCGGGCAACCCCGTCGACTACGCCAAGGGCGATCCGATCGCCAACCTGGACCTGGTGCGCTCCATCTTCTTTGCCACGCCCGGCGCGACCCTCGGCATGGCGGGCAAACGGGTGGTCTCGCAAAAGACGTACTTCGACGCGGCGCACCCCACCGACGCCAACTACGTCGAGAACGTGATGTGGCAAGACGCGCAGACGCTGTTTGTCACCATCAACTTGCCCGGCGGCGGAAACAACGACGACGACAACTGGTACGGCACCCCCACCAAGAGCGCGGCCCAAGCGCGGGAGATCACGGAGCGCACCGGCGCCGACCTGCGCTGGCTGGACGCGGCCTTCGCTCAAGCCAGCGCCAGCGGCGCCAACGCCGTCGTGATCACGGCTCAGGCGGACATGTGGGATCCGGAAAAGGGCGTCGCTCATCAAGCGCTGTTCGAGCCCTTCGTGGCCAACATTGCGGCGCACACCAGCGCGTTCGGCAAGCCGGTGTTGATGTTCAACGGCGACTCGCACGTGTACCAGTCGCACAACCCGCTGTCGGCCGCGGACTCGCTCGCGTACATGCACCCCGGCTACGACGTGCCGAACTTCCACCGCATCGTGGTCCACGGCAGCACGCTTCCGGTCGAGTACCTGCGTTTCACCGTCACGCCGGGCGCAAACGCGGCAAATGGTCCGGACGCCTTCGGTCCGTTCAGCTGGACCCGCGTCATCGAGTAGGCAACACGAGCGCAAGTACCCGCAACTACGCCTTCATTTGGGGTCTGGGCGGGCGACGGCTGGCACCAACGGGCAAGAGCGCGCTCGCCTGGTGCCAGGTCGGGTAAACTAAGCGCGTGATCGATCGGGCAGCGTGTGGGTATCAGTCATGATGGACCGTTCGCCTCGGGCCTGGTTGGGCTTGCTCGCAGGGTTGTTGGTGGCTTGTGGCCAAAGTGCGCATGACGGTGGCGCGGGTGCATCTGCGGGTGGAGACGCGTCGGGTGCTGGGGGCAGCGTTGCCGGTGCTGGCGCTGGTGCTGGGCAGCCTGCCTTGAACGTCGACCCGTCGCTGACCGAGCCCGTGCCGGCGGCACCGCAAGATGGCTGCAGCTGCTCGGACACGGGGCTGGGGGTGACGGTCGCGCTCGGCGACAGCAGCGAGCGGCTCAGCTTCAACATCGACGGGGTCAGCGCGTGTGCGGTAGACCAGTCGGCGCACGTCAGCGTTCGATCGAGTTGCGGTCAAAGCGTGTCGCTGGCGCTCGCGGCCGACGCCGATGGCGGCCTTCCCCGGTTGATCATCGAGGATTCCCGGCTCACTTACACCGACGCGGCGAACGTGGTCTGGACGGGTTCCCTGGGGCGCCGCCTCGACGACCGGCCCAACGAGGCTTCGGTGCTAACGAGCTCACTCCAAGTTCAGGTGGTCAACGCGTCGGGGGACGCGGACGTCTTGCTGCTCACGTTCCAGCTGTGCGCCAGCTGGTCCAGCGTGGGGGCTCCGTGCTGAAGACTCACGTCGCGCGTCAGGTTCCGCGGTACGTGCGGTAGTAGCCGATGACCTTGACGACGTAGTCTTGCGTCTCTGGATAGGGCGGGATGCCGCCGTGGCGGATGAC
>JBEQSW010000050.1:0-3155 GCA_040348565.1 Myxococcales bacterium
CCTGCTGGACGCCGAAGACCAAGTGCGCTGGAAAGAGCTTCGCGACTACCAAGCTTTGGTAGCGCGCTGGAATCGCCGCGCGTGGCACCGTCGCCGCTTGCATCGCACGGTCGGCGACGCGGCCGCCTTCTTGTCGTACGCGCTCGCCGCTCACTCATCCATCAGCTGCAGCTGACGCTCAGCGGGCGCATACGAGCCGGTAAGGTTGGGACATTTACCAACCTTCGCCAAACCGGCCAGCGGAGAAAATTGCAGGACCGGAATCCGATGCTCATGGAACAGTACCGTGAGGTTGCGGATTGAGCGGTTTTGTAAGGTGATTTGCTGCTTGAGAGCGTTGGCTCGATCACAAATCCCAAGCTAACGTGGTTCCCTACATGTCCTACGCAGCCGTTGCTCAAGACGAAACCGAGGATCGCTATCACACGCAGATCGAGGCAGGCGACGTGCGCCTGTTCACGCTCGATCAACTCGACGCCGCCTTCAACGCCGGCTTGATCCACGAGAACACGTACGTGTGCCTCGAGGGCAGCTCCGAGTGGCTCACCTTGGGTGAGGTCGCAGGGCTGAGTGACGAGGAACCGGTTTCAGCGCCCGTTCCCGTTGCGCAATCGGTCGTGCAACCGGTTCCGCAAGCGCGCGCTGCGGCGCCTGCTTGGGGCGTGGCGGCATCTCCGAGCGTAATTCCGGCAGCACCGTACAGCGTGGCGCCCATGGTCATGCCGCGCAGCATCGCGCCGGTGTCGAACGATCTCTCCTTCGACGACGACTACGAGATGATGGCGATGCGCCCGAAGCGCCGCGCCGGAAAGATCGTTGCAGGCTTGGCCGTGCTCGCGCTCGGCGGCCTTGGCTTCGCCGTCGTGCAGAGCGGTGGCATCAAGCTACCGAACCTGAACGTCGACAGCGCCAGCCAAGCCAGCGCAGCCAGCCTCACGATGTCGAACCTGAACAACTCGCAGCCGGCGGCCAAGCCGGTAGCGGCGCCCGTCGTCGAGACGCCGAAGCCCGAGGCCGCCAAGGTAGAGGAAGAGCCCAAGGCCGACAGCCCGACCAAAGCCGCCGACAGCGACGACACCGCGAAGAAGAGCACCGATCGCTTCAGCGAAGAGATGAAGGCAGCGCTCCTCAACAAGGACAAGACGCAAGCCACGACCGTGAAGACGAAGAAAGCGGCCCGCGCCGCCGTTGCGGCCAAGAAGCCCTCCGCCAAAGCCGGCAAGGGCTCGACCGGTTTCAAGACCGGCGGCAGCGCTTACGATCCGCTCAACGGCAAGCTCTAGGCGCTCGGCTCCCGCCCTAGAGCGCAGCGGCTGCAAACGGCTGAGGCGCTCGGAGCTAGAACGCCGAGCGGTCAAACCGATCGGTGTTCTAGGCGGAGTAGTTGACGTTCATACCCACGCCCGGCGCCGTGTTGGCGGGCGTGGCCGACGCGGGCGAGGCCGCGGCCGACTTGATGAGCGAGACGGCGTCGCGGCCTTGCTGCTCCATCGAGTCGAGTTGCATTTTGGCGACGCTGATTTGCACCTGCGCCATGTTGGTCGCGTTCGAAACGGAGCTCATCACTAGACCTGAACGGTGAGTCCCGACCAGGCTTGAGCGCTTTTTAGAACACGCCCACGCTCGCGCCCAACGACAGCACGAACGAAGGCCTATCCAGCGTGATCACTTGCTTTTCGGCGATCAAAATCGTCGGCGCGTCGGTCGCGATGCGTCCACCCACACTGCCGTACAGACCGAACGCGCGGGTCGCCCAGTAGACGCTGCTCACCCCCAGCATCAAACCCAAGCTGCCATGGCTGCTCTCGGCGCCGTGGTAGCCCGGGTCGCCCACGCCTTCGATGCCGAACGCGACGTAGCCGGCGCCGGCGCGAGTTGCGACCTCCCACGAGCTGGCGGGCCGAAAACGAAAACCGAGCTGGAGCCAGACGGCTTGGCGCCGCACGTCGGCACTGCCGTGCTCACCCTCCAAATGCAAGTCACCGAGCGTGGTCTCGAAAGCGGCGGCGGCGAACACGCGACTAGGGCCCACCAGAATGCCCAGCTGCGCTCCCAGATCTGGCGACACACCGGGATGCAGCGACAGCGCGGGCCCCGCCCAGAACGCGAGCGGAGGTGAGCGAGGCGACGGGGGTTGGGGCTTGGCGGGAAGTGGCGGAGGTGTCGCAGCGACCGGAGCCGTAAATCGGGTGAAGCCGCGCACGGCCTCGGGCACGGCGCCTCGCTCGGCTTCCGCAAACTGCAACATCGCGGCGCGCAGCGTCTCGACGGCGCGCACCGCTATCACTTCCGAGGTCACGCCGGGTCCCGCCAAGTCGACGCGCGCGTCGAGCGATTCGGTGGCGCCGGGAGCCCAGGCGTGAATCGAAAGCACCGAGCCGTGTTGCTCGAGCTCCAAAAGCCCGTACACGCCGTCGCGCAGTCCGGGGGGCGTATGCGCAACACGCGGCGCGCTGGGCAGCAACTCGACGTCAGCGCCGAGCCCGACCGCGGACAGCTCGCCCTGAGCGCGCACCAGCGACTCTTTCAGGAGCACGGAGGCGTCGGCCGGCGCCGTCACCAGGACGCGCGGCGGCGCGGCATCGGCCGGCGAAGCGACGCGCGGAGCCTCGGCGTAGGCTGGCCCCGCCAGCGCGAGCGTGAGGGCCCCCGACAATGCGGAGGCCGCGCGCAGCCGAACGAAAAGCTGGCTAGCGATGCTCGACGAGGGCACGGGCGGACTGAGCGTAGGCGCCCTGGGGGAACCGCTCCAGATATTCTCGCGCCAACGGCAGAGCCGCAGCCTGGCCGCGCAGCCGCTCGGTCAAATTCAAGCGGCGGCCGTAGGCTTCCGCCGCGTACACCCCACGCGGAGCCTCGCTCACGTAAGTGCCCAGCCAACGCAGCGCCTCGGCTTGGTTGCCCTGCTCTTCTTGCAGGCGCGCCAAGAAGAAGGCGGCTTGGCGCGCGGCGTCGGTGCCACGGTTGCGTTCACGCAAAGCCGAGAAGGCGCGTAGCGACAGCGCGCGCTTGCCCACGTAGCGCGCCGCCTGGCCCAGAGCCTTGAGATCGCTCGGGCCCCGTCGTTCGGTCACGCTGTCGATGCCCAGCGTCTCGGCCTCTCTGACCACCTCGGCAAATTGGCCTTTGGCGACCAGCGCATCCCACGACGGCGG
>JBEQSW010000054.1:0-11549 GCA_040348565.1 Myxococcales bacterium
CGACAACGTGACCTCGCTGCCGTGCTGGGCCAGCTCGCTGGCAATGTCGACGGCGCTATTGCCGATGCCGACCACCACCACCCGCTTGCCGCGCAGCGGCTGGGGCTCGTCGGGGCTGACGTAGTCGTGCGAGTGCATGACGAGCCCTTCGAACGGCCCGGGCGGCACCGGATCCGGGTACGCCGGGTCCCAGTGGTGACCGTTGGCCACCACGACCGCGCCAAACTCTTCTTCGCCTCCGTCACCCAGCCTCACGCGATAGCCGGCGCCCGACGGAAGCGGCTCCACCGAGGAAACCGCGGTCCGAAAACGAATGCTGCTCTTGAGACCGAATGCCTCGGCGTAGGCTTCGAAGTAGCGCGCGACCTGCTCGTGGCTGGCGTAGTCAGGGTAGTCGGCCGGCATCGGAAAGTCCGAGAACTGCATGCGATCTCGGGAGGTGTTGATGCGGAGGGAGCGGTAGATGCGGCTCTGTTGGTTGTCGTTATCGAAGACCCAATTTCCGCCGACTTTGGAGCCTCGTTCGAAACACACGGCCGGAAGCCCGGCCTCCCGGAGCGCCTTCAGCACCGTCAAGCCCGAGGAGCCGGCGCCAATAATCGCGGTTGCTTTGGCCATGAGGGTTTTGCAAGCGGGGAGCGAGGCGACCAAGAGTGAGAGCGGTCAGTCAGAAAGCGGAGGTGGGTTAGGGACCCACCGACCCACGAGAAAGAGGAGGTGGGTTAGGGACCCGCCGACCCACGAGAACGAGGGTTAGGGACCCACGGACCCACGAGAACGAGGGTTAGGGACCCACCGACCCACGAGAAAGAGGCACGGGGCGTGCCACGGCCCGCACCCTGCCACAAAGGCGCTTGGAAATGGCGGGGGATGGTATGCTGACCCTCAATGCGCCGGGTGCTGCTCGTCGAAGACTCCGCCAGCATGCGTGCTTTTGTCAGGGCGGCGCTGACGTCGTCGGCCGCGCTGGGGGAGCTGGAGATCGCCGAGGCCCAGAGCGGCTTCGACGCGCTGCGTCTGCTGCCACGGGGCGTCTGGGACTTGGTGATCACCGACATCAACATGCCGGACATCAATGGCCTGGAGCTGATCTCGTTCATCAAGAAGAGCGAAGCCCACAAGACGACCCCGATCTTGATCATCTCTACCGCCTCTTCCGAGCGGGACCGCGAACGGGGCATGACCTTGGGGGCGAGCGGTTATCTGGTCAAGCCGTTCACGGCCGAGGCGCTGACCGAGCAAGTCCTGGAGCAGATGGGAGCAGCGTCGGCTTCGGGGGCGCATGCCTGAGATAACCGACAAGGCGCGCGAAGAATTCTTCTCCGAAGCGCAGGAGATCATCGAGACGCTGAGCCGCAACTTGCTGGCGCTCGACGCGGCCCAAAAGTCCGGCAAGGAAGACCCGTCGCTCATCAACGAGGCCTTCCGCGCCGTCCACACGCTGAAGGGTTTGGCGGGATTGTTCGGCGCGGTGCGCCTGGGCGCGTTCTCGCACCGGCTGGAAGACTTGCTCGACGACTTGCGGCTCGGCCGGATGGAGCTCCGGCCCGAAGTGCTGGACGTACTGTTCTCCACCGTCGACGCTTACGGTCGCATTCTCACCATCGAGAAAGAGGGGCGCGACGAAGATCTGCCCAGCGTCGACGACCTGTTTCGGCGCTTGGATCGCCTGGGTGCGGCCGTCGAGCGCGGCCACAGCCCGGTCGGCGACTACGAGCTGGATCCGGGCATGTTGGCGGTGCTGACCGAGTACGAAGAGCACCGGCTACGCTCCAACATCGAGCAAAACCTGAAGCTTTATCGGCTACGGGTGCAGTTCGACCTGTCGACGATCGACAAGGCGCTCGACGACATGAAGGAGCGCGCCAAGCGGCACGGTGAGATCATCACCTACCTGCCGACGGGCGAGGCCACCGGCGTCGACGCCATCGAGCTGGATTTGCTGTTGGCGTCGCGCGACGACTTGGCAACCCTGATAGGCTCGCTCGGCGCCGACAACATCGTGATCGAGGAGATTCCGCGCCGGCGTCGCTCGGTGCCGCCCAGCGTCCCACCGGTGCGCGGCAGCGTGGCCGGCGCGGTGACGTCGCCCAAGCAAGACCAGCTGGATCGCATGGCGGACGCGCCAGGTGACGCCGCGCCTTCGCTGCGCTCGCTGACGCAAACGGTGCGCGTCGACATTCGCAAGCTCGATCATCTGATGAACATCGTCGGCGAGCTGTCGATCGTGCGCAGCTCGCTGTCGCGCATCGCGGAGCGGCTGCGCGGAGAAGGCTCGCGTCAGCTGGCCACGGAGCTGATGCGCCTGCACCGCAACTTCGACCGACGGCTGGGCGAGATGCAAGACGGCATCTTGGAAGTGCGCATGGTGCCGCTGGGGCAGGTGTTCGACCGCTTGGCGCGCGTGGTGCGCCAAATCAGCCGCGATCTGAACAAAGAGATTCGCCTCGTCATCACCGGCGCCGAGACCGAAATCGACAAGCTGATCGTCGAAGAGCTGAGCGATCCGCTCATGCACATGATCCGAAACGCCATCGACCACGGCATCGAGTCGGCGGAGCGGCGCGCGGAGGTGGGCAAGCCGCTGGCCGGTACGATCGCCCTGAACGCCTTCCAAAAAGGCAACCACGTCATGATCGAGGTCGAGGACGACGGCCGCGGCATCGACGAAGAAGCGTTGGTCGAGAAAGCGGTCGCCTCCGGCAAGATCGCCCGACACGAAGCCAGCGAGCTGGTGCGCGACGAAATCTTGGCCTTGATCTTCGTGCCCGGGCTCTCCACGCGCGAGCAGGTCGACGATCTGTCGGGTCGCGGTGTCGGCATGGACATCGTCAAGACCAACATCAACAAGCTCGGCGGCGTGATCGACGTGCACAGCGAGACCGGCATCGGCACCAAGATGGCCATCACCTTGCCGATCACGCTGGCCATCGTCAGCGCGCTGCTCGTGCGTGTGCACGAGCAAGTCTTCGCGATCCCGTTGTCGACGGTGTCCGAGGCGTTGTCGTTCGACCCGAGCCAGGTGCGCCGCGTAGAGAATCGCGAGGTCATCACCGTGCGCGGTAGCTCCCTGCCCATCTGTGATTTGGGGCGTTTGCTCGGTTTGCCGGAGCCGCAGGAAGATCGCCGTCGGCGCTTCGTGGTGGTGGCGGCGCTCGGCAACCGCCGGCTCGGCTTGGTCGTCGATCACCTGTTCGGGCAAGAAGACATCGTGATCAAGCCGCTCGGCTCGTCACTGTCGCGAGTGCGCGGCTTTGCCGGAGCCACCGAGCTCGGTGATCAGCGCGTGGGTTTGGTGCTGGATTCCGGTGCCGTCATCGAGGAAGTTTTGTCCGGAGCGGAGGGGCCGCGCGAGCGGCCCAGCTTGATGCATGGTTGATTTGACCCGAGCCCCGGCGGCGCGCCTCTCGCGGCGCGGCAGCGAAAGCGCCCCCCTGCGCGAATTTTTGATGTTCGTCGTGGGCGGTGAGCTGTTCGGCATCGAGCTGACCGGCATCAAAGAAATCTTGAGCCCGCCGCCCATCACTCCCGTGCCGCGCTCCAGCCGTGAGGTGCTGGGTGTGTGCAGCGTGCGCGGTTTGCTGGTCACGGTGCTGTGCTTGCGCCGCAAGCTGCGCTTGGCCGAGACGTCCAGCGGGCGTCGCTCGCGCATCTTGCTCACCACGTCCGAATCGGGTGAGACGGTGGGGCTGTTGGTCGACGAGGTGCGGCAGGTGGTGCGCCTGCAAGCCTCGGAGATCGAGCCCGCGGCCAGCACCCTCGGCAGCGACGCTTCCGAGCACGTCGTGGGCGTCGCTCGGCCTCCTGGCAGCTTCGTAGTCTTGCTCGACTTGCGCTCCATCTTGCCCAGCTGACTTCCGTCATGACCTACCGTCCCGAGCGTGTCGATCCGCAGAAAAGCCTGGTTGGCTTCGTCGTGGGCGACGTTGCGTACGCGGTCCCCATCGACCACGTGCGCGAAATCGTGAACCCACTGCCCATCACCGAGCTGCCGCACGCCCCGCCGACCATCGCCGGCGTGGCCGATCACCGCGGTGAAATCGTGCCCGTGGTCGAGCTACGGGTTCGCTTCGGTCTGCCGGCGCTACCGGATCCTCGAAGAGCCAAATGGATTTTGATCGACGTCACGGGGCGCGGTGTGGCGCTGTGCGTCGATAGGGTGACGGAGGTGTTCGGCACCGCCGGCGCCGATTTGAAGCCCGCCCCGGCGCTCGGCGGGGGCGATGATTTGCGCGGCATCTCGGGCGTCGTCAGCCGCAGCGGAGGCTTGACCTTCATCTTGGACGTCGGCGAATTCGACGTGCTCACGAGCTCTCTGGCGCAGGCCAATTTGCTGGGTGCCAGCGAGGCGCGTCGGTGAGTCTCGGAGACGACGTCGCGCGCGCCCTGGGTGCCGCGGATCCCGAAGAGCGCCGCCGCGCGCTGGCGCGTATCGGCGAGCTGCCTCCCGCCTCGCGGGTCGGCCCGCTGCTGGCGGCCTTGGGTGACGACGATTGGCGGGTGCGCAAGGAAGCGGTGGGGTTGAGCGCAGAGCTCGGACCGGAGCCGGAGCTGTTGTCGGCGCTGGCCGGCGTGTTCGAGCCGGGTGACAACGTGGGCTTGCGCAACGCCGCGGTCGAGGCGTTGGGAGCATTCGGCGCGGCGGCGGTGGAAATCTTGTCGGCGCGCATGTCCGGCTTCGACGCCAACGGCAAGAAGCTCGCGATCGAAGCGCTCGGACGCTCCGGCGAGCCCGCCGCCTTGGACGTGCTCGCGCCGCTCGTTGCCGACGCCGATCCGAACGTGCGCGTGGCGGCGCTCGAGGCGCTCGGCGCCATCGGCGCACTGCGCGCGGACGACGCTCGCCCGCTGTTGCTGGGCCGGCTCGACGCCGGCCATCCGCTCGAGACGTTGGCGGCCCTGGAGTCGCTGGCCATGATCGGCGTCGGAGTTCCGTTCGCGACGGTGCAGCCGTGGCTGTCCGATCCGCTGCTGGGCCGCGCGGCGCTGGCTTTGGCGGCCGACTCGGGCGAGCCACAGGCGGCTGCGCCGCTGGTCGCCGCCTTCGCCCCCGGCAAAGATCCCGAGGTTGTCTGCGCGCTGGCCGACTACGTGCGCGCTTCGGAGAGCGCGCGACGCGCGGCGTCGACCGAGCTCGCTCGGGCCGGAGCCGGCGCCGAGAGCTTGCTGCTGGGCTGCTTGGAGCGCCGCGACGGAGACGTCGAGTACGCGCGCGCGGCGCTGTCGGTCGTGGGCGCGTTGGGCATCGCCGCCGGCTCCGAGCTGGCCGTCGCTTGGCTCGCCGACGCGCGCTGTTATTCAGAAGCCGACCACGCGCTGTTCTTGCTCGGTCCGACCGCCATTCCCGCGCTCGTGCGCGGCGCGACCTCGGCCGAGTCCGAGCAGGCCGCCGCTTGCCTCGATTTGCTCGGCCGTTTGCCGCCGGAAGCGATGACGCCGGAAGCGCGGCGCTGCTTGTCGAGCGCGCTCTCGTCGGCCTCACCCGACGTGGTGCGGGCCGCGCTCGGCGCGTTGACCCGCGTCGGAGACGCCGACTGCATGCCCGCCTTGGTGCGGCTGCTCGACGACGAATCGCTGGTTGGCAGCGTGGAGCCGGCGCTGGTCGCCATCAGCCAGCGCTATCCCGAGCGCGCGCTGTCCTTCGTCCAGCTGGGCAGCCTGCAGGGTTCGCTGTCGCACGCCGCGGCCCTGGTCATTGCCGCGTTGGCGCCGCGCAGCCGGCTGGGCTCGCTGGATCCCGCGGAGCTCAGCGCGTTTTTGGTGCGGCTGCTGATGAGCACCTCGCACGAGCAACGCCGGGCGGCGTTGGTGGCGCTGGCCGAGCTCGGCTCGGGCGACGCGCTCGACGCCGTGCGCTTCGCGCTCGCCGACGAAGAAGGGGCCGTGCGCGTGGAAGCGGTGCGGGCCCTCGGGCGGCTGAAAGGGAAAGACCAGAGCGTGGTCGGCGTGCCGGCTTTGCTGGAGGTGGTGAGCGAGGCGCGCGACCCGGTGCTGCTGTTGGCCGCGCTGCGCGCCCTGGGTGAATCGTCCGACCCGCGCGCCTTGTCGGTGTTGGGCCCGCTGGTGCGCTCCAACGATGCGCGCGTGGCCGTGGCCGCCGTGGAAGCCTTGTCGCGCCACGCCGATCCCCGGCGCCTGTCGTCCTTGTTCGACGGCTTGCACCACGCCGAGCCCGAGGTCGTGAAGGCGTCCATGTTGGCCATCGCGGCCGAGCCGGATCCGCGCGTCATCGTCCATTTGGGCGCCTGTCTGGACCAGTCGGCTTGGGACGTGCGGCGCTTGGCTGCGGATTTGCTGGGTCGCGCGCCCAGTGATGCCTCCGCGCAGCTCTTGCGCGCCCGGCTCGCGGTCGAGCAAGATCCGATGGTCAAAGATGCCCTGGCCCGCGCGCTCGAGAGCAGCGGGCAACGGCGCAGTCGCCCGCCGCGCCGGCCTCAGGGAGAGCTGTGAGCGTGCGCCACGTCCCCGGGCAGTTTCGACGCATGTCGGTCGAAGACTTTCGCCTGCTGCGTGACATCGTCTACGAGCACGCGGGCTTGGTGTACGACGAGTCGGCGATGATGCTGTTCGACCGGCGCCTCAGCGAGCGGCTGGAGGCGTTGGGCCTGTCCAACTACCAGGCGTACTACAAGTATTTGCGCTTCGACGCGCGCAACCAACAAGAGATGGAAGAAGCAGTCGAGCGGCTGACCACGAAGGAGACCT
Source organism: Myxococcales bacterium (assembly GCA_040348565.1). GTDB lineage: Bacteria > Myxococcota_A > Polyangia > Polyangiales > Polyangiaceae > PMG-095. Next base: position 6,706 of record JBEQSW010000054.1, read on the forward strand.
ACTTCTTCCGTCAGGAGTACCAGCTGCGCGCCTTCCAGTCGGAGCTGTTGCCGCGGCTCGAGCAGGCCAACGCACGCACGAAGCGCTTGCTGGTGTGGAGCGCCGGCTGCTCGACGGGGGAAGAGGCCTACACCCTGGCGGCTTTGATTTTGGAGTCCGAGCGCTTCGAAGGCTGGGACGTACGGGTCATCGGCACCGACTTGTCGAAGCAATGCGTGGCGCACGCGCGCCGCGGCATCTACCAGGCAAGCTCACTTCGGGCGACCTCGGCTCGCGACAAGACGCGCTATTTTTTCGAGATGAGCGACGGCTTCCACGTCAGCGATTCGGTGAAAAAGCTGTGTCAATTCGGGCAGATGAACCTGTTCGATATCGGGCGTGGCAACTTGGTAGGTCGGGTGGACGCCATCTTCTGTCGTAATGTTCTGATCTATTTCGACGTTCGATCCAGGAAGCGCGTGATCGATAACCTGTACCAGCGGCTGACGCCGGGCGGCTACTTGATGCTGGGGCATTCGGAGTCTCTCCTGAACCTGAGCACCGCCTTCGAGCTCGTGCACTTGCGCGACGACCTCGTGTATCGAAAACCGGTCGGCGCCGAACGGACGGGTGCACCATGATGCGATCTGCGGCCGGGCTGCCCCTGCGCGTGTTGGTGGTCGACGACTCCGTATTCAACCGCCGCAGCATCGGCGAGATCTTGGCGCAGAGTCCGGAGATCGAGGTGGTGGGCAAGGCGGCCGACGGCGAAGAAGCGCTGCGCTTGGTCGCCAACCTCAAGCCCGACTGCATCACCTTGGATCTCGAGATGCCGCGCATGGACGGCTTCACGTTCCTGCGCATTCTGATGACTAAGATGCCGACGCCGGTGGTGGTCGTCTCCAGCTACAGCCAGAAAGAAAACGTGTTCAAGGCGCTCGAGCTGGGCGCACTCGATTTTGTGGCCAAGCCCGAGCGCTTTTCCGACCCGGACCTGGGCGGCATTCGCGAGCAGCTGGTGAGCAAGGTGCTGCTGGCGCGCAGCGTGCGGCTAGGTTTGCCGGCTACGCGCCGCGCCCTCGATCTTTCGCCGACACCGGTGCAGCCGCCTCTCCAAAAGCAGCTGGTGCCACCCAAGTACGTCGTCGCGGTGGCGTCGTCGACGGGCGGTCCCAGCGCGTTGATGGAAATCTTCACGCGTTTTCCCGTCAGTTATCGCAACGCGCTGGTGATTGCCCAGCATATGCCGGACAAGTTCACGCGCACCTTCGCCGAGCGGTTGTCGCGGCGCGGCGCGCTCCGGGTGAGCGAAGCGCAAGATCAAGACATCGTCAGCGAAGGCACGGGCTTCGTCTGTCCCGGCCGCCACTGCATGGAGCTCGAAGTGTCGTCGCGCGGGACCATGAAGCTAAAGGTCACGCCCCCCGGTGAACGCGACCGCTACGTGCCCTCGGCCGATCGCTTGCTGAGCAGCGTGGCGGCGGGCCTGGGGCGCCGCGCGGTGGGGGTGATCTTGACCGGCATGGGCGACGATGGCGTCGAAGGCGCCCGGCGCATCATCGAGGCGGGCGGCATCGTGATCGCCGAAAGCGAAGAATCGGCGGTCGTGTACGGCATGCCCGGCGCGGCGGTGCGCGCCGGCGTGGCCAGTCAGAGCCTGCCGCTCAACGAAATCGCCGATCTGCTGGCGAAACTCTGAAACAGTTGCGCGCTCGAAAGCGCCAATCGTTCAGCGTTCTTCGGCGAGCCGAGCGCGAAAGCGCCGCTCGGCGTCATCGATGAAAGCGCGATAGCCGGTCGGGTCGATGAACGGGTTGGGCGTCTGGCCCCTTCGCAGCCGCGCGTACTTTTCGGCCATGTCGTAGAACTCGCCATGATCCGCCAAAAACACGTCACATTTGAGGCTCTTCCACACCTCGAAGCTGCGCTCGAAGTCTTGCACGATGCCGGGGTAAGTCGCGTGCCCGAGCAAATGCACGCCGGGGTTGACGTTGGCGCTGGGAAAGAACACCACGTCCAGGGTCCGGCCGCCGTCGTCGACCTGCATGGTCCAGGTCAACGCGCCCAGTGTGTGCCCCGGGGTCACGTGCGCGGTCAAGGTCGTCGCGCCCAACGTGACGCGCTCGCCATCGCCGACACGCCAGTCGACCGGGCTGGGCGTCCAGGCGTAGACGCCGTCATACAGCGGATCGCCCTTGCCGCCGTGCTCGATGAGCGGGGCATCGAGCGCCGACGCCACGACGCGCGCGCCGGTCTCGCGTCGCACCAGCGCGTGCGCCTGCACGTGGTCGATGTGCGCGTGGCTCGTCAATAGCAGCTTGATGTCGGAGTAGCGAAAGCCGAGCGCGGCGATGTTTTCGCGCAGCTGGGGCACGGAGGCTTCGAAGCCGCTGTCGAGCAAGATGAGCCCGGCCGACGTCACGATCAGAAACTGCGCAATCTTGTTGGTTCCGACGTAGTAGATGCCGTCGAGCACCCGGTAGGGCGGAAATGGCCGGTTCCAGGTCTGCATGTCGCCTGGAACGCCGGCCTGGCTGGCGCAGCCGGTCAACGCCAACAGCAGGCTCAGCGACGCGCGTCGGGTGAGGGGCACTAGGGAGATTCCTGCACCGTGAGCGGCCGGGTCAGCTGCTGCCGCAGGCGGTCCAAAGTTACAATCACCTGCTTGCCCTCGATTGGCCCGACGCCCAGGTGCCCGAGGGCGTCTTCCAGGTCCGCTGGCGAGAAGCAGCGAATGGTCGGGTTGACGAACGTCAGAGCCGAGCCGAGGAACCGAAGCGCCAGGGACGCCGAGACGATTGCGGTCGGCGGGTTGCTTTTGTTGGCCGCACGAAGGCGCTCGAGCTGAGGCTTCGTGGGGTGGCCGCCTTCGGTTGCGACGAGCAGCCTCATGCTTCCCACGCGGCGCTCGAGGGTCCAGGCCGCCTCCAGCCAGCGGTCCCACTCCGGATCGCTGGGATTGAACTTGGATTGGCAGGAAACCAGCAGGCGAGCCTCCACGAGCGTCGCGAAGACGAGATCTGGGTGCCCCGCGGCCATCCTCCACTCAGGCTAGCGGAGTTTTGGCGGCACGGGGGGTAGGAATGAACCCGACCCTTGCTAGGTTAAGGGCCCAGAGTGAGGCAGCTAAAGGCTGCGGTCGTCGAGGAAAACCCCTATGTCGAAACTAAGCTACGGGTTCGTTTCTGCGCTTGCGCTGGCTTTGGCGTCCGCTGGTTGTGCCCGCACGGGCGTGTCCAAGGCCGAGGTGAGTCCCGAGCCAGGGCACGAGCCGACCGTGCTGGCGCATCCCGCGCTGACCCAAGTTGGCGGCGGCGTCTCCATCGCCGACGTGGCCGAGCGAGTGCTCCCCTCCGTGGTCACGGTCTCCACCACCGTCGTTCAGCGTCAGCAGCCCTCCATGTTTCCGTTCTTCGGCGGGCCGCCCAGCGAACGGCAGGGGCAGGGCATCGGCTCTGGCGTGATCGTCTCGGCCGACGGCTACATCTTGACCAACAACCACGTGGTGGCCGAGGCCAAAGAAATCAAGGTTACGGTCTCCGACAAGCGCGAGTTCGACGCCACCGTGGTCGGCACCGACCCGAAGAGCGATCTTGCGGTGATCAAGATCAAGGGCTCGCCGACCGGCCTGCGCGCCGCAGAATGGGGAGACTCGTCCAAGCTGCGGCTCGGCGACGTCGTGCTCGCCATCGGCAACCCGCTCGGCGTGGGCCAAACCGTGACCATGGGCATCGTCTCGGCCAAGGGTCGAGCCGATCTGGGCATCACCGCGTACGAAGACTTCATCCAGACCGACGCTGCTATCAATCCCGGTAACTCCGGTGGCGCGCTGATCGACACCGAAGGCAAGCTGGTCGGCATCAACACCGCCATCTTGTCGCGCAGCGGCGGTTATCAAGGCATCGGCTTGGCCATCCCCAGCAGCATGGCGCAGCCGATCATGGCGACCCTCAAGCAGGCTGGAAAAGTGTCGCGCGGCTTCCTGGGCGTCGGCATCCAAGACGTCGATCGCGATCTTGCCACCGCGCTCAAGCTCAGCGGGCCCAACGGCGTGCTGCTGACGGAGGTCCGCGGCAATGGCCCTGCCGGCAAGGCCGGGCTCCTGCGCGGCGACGTGGTCGTAAAGGTCGACGGCAAAGCCGTCACCTCCACCGGCCAATTCCGCAATCTGATCGCCAGCAGCGGCGCGAAGAAGCACGTGACGCTCGACATCATGCGCGACGGCAAAGCGCAGTCGTTCGGAGTCGAGCTGGCCGAGGTGCCCGAAGACGCCAGTGAAGCCGCGGTGAGCCCGCAAGGCAGCACCCCTCAAGCCACCAACGGCGGCGCGCTCGACGGCGTGACGCTCGAGGAGCTGACGCCCGAAGCGCGCCGAACGCTGGGCCTGAGCGCCGATTCGCAACGCGGCGTCGTCATCACCGACCTTGCGCCCGGGAGCGCCGCGGCCAAGGCGGGCCTGCGGCCAGGCGACGTAGTGCTGGAGCTGAACCGCGTCAGCGTCGATTCGCTGGCTAAGTTCAAGGAGCAGTACGCCAAAGCCTCGGGCGACTTGCTGCTTTTGGTGCAGCGCCGCGGTGGCACGGTGTTTTTGGTCGTGCGTAAGTAATACTCCTACCTCGGCCGAGCCCAGCACCTGGTTACCGCGGGCGGACTTGAGCTACGCTGTTGGGCCTGATGGTTGGTCCCCGCGCACCGCTGGGCAGCGCGCCTGTGATGACACCGGCGCGCAGCTCCCAGGCGAGCTTTTCGGACGCGCTGTCCGAAGGCATGCCCAATTCGCGGCACTGTCCCGCGTGTGATCGGCGTTTCCCCGCCGCTTTCAAGGTCTGCCCGCACGACGCGACGCCGCTGCAGGACGCGCCCGA
>JBEQSW010000113.1:0-4616 GCA_040348565.1 Myxococcales bacterium
ACGCCGTCCGGCGACCCCTTGTTCGAGGACATCAAATTCGGAGTGGCCCGATGAGTCAACCGCAAGGTCCGGGTGGGGGCGCGCCGGCGCCCAAACAGGCGGGCATCGTCACGTACAAGGCGGAGCTTCGCAAAGCCATCCGTCGCAACGCGCACGAGCCCGAGATCAACTTCCTGAACATCACCGCGATGCTCGCCATCATGACCATCATCCTCGTCTTCCTGTTGAAGACGCTGGGTGAGTCGAGCGCGGCGGTGCCGCAAAGCGACGATTTACGCCTGCCCGCTTCAATCATGAAGAAGGCTCCGGCGCAGGAAGGCGTGCTCGTCACCATCTCCAAGACCCAAATCTTGGTCGGCGACGAAAAGATCTTGGGCTTGCCCGGCCGTGAATCGCTGGTGCAAGCCGGTGTCGACGCCCGTTACAAGCGCAGCGGCCCGAACGATCTGTTCATCGTGCCGCTCGGCAACGCGCTGATGGCGGCACGCCGGACCGACATCGCCGTCCGCCGCGCCAAGGGTCTCGATCCGTCGTCATCGGAAGCCATCGTCATCGCGGACAAGGGCACGCCCTACCGTCTGCTGATGGAGGTGCTCTTCACCCTCGGCCAAAGTGAGTACGGCAAGTACCACTTGATGGTCATCCAATCGAAGAAGGTCGGGGGCTGAGCTGAGTTGGAGGTCCGGGCTGCCGAGCCCGGACTCTCGTGTGCCTGACCCTGCGCGCCCAGCTGGGCGCGGCGTGCCGGGCATGGCCCGGCCAGGAACCCGGGCCTACCCACCAAAGCCCGGGTGGACGGCGCAGCGCGGTTTCGGGCGTTCAATCGGGCCTTGCCGTGCGGCCGGAGGGCGTGGTACGACCCGTGCGTCTCATCGAGGCTAACTCCTGAGGGAGTGCCGAGAGCCACCGGTGGTCCTGCCGCCGGGCGCTGCTCCGCGAAGCTAGTGATGGTGGGTCGAGACCTGCGGGCACATCGAAGCGCGGTCCACTCACGAAGTCCCTGAGTCAGCGGCAGCACGTGTCCAGCAGCGGGGGCCCGCCATGGCCCGAGGACTCGTGAGGCGAGCCGAAGACGGCGTTGCTGCGCAGAGGTGGCGCAGCGCCGAGCCTAGGCCCATCGCCCCCTAATCAATCCCGTGACTCAGCTCGCGCTACTGCTCGCACTCAGCCTGATGGGCGTCGTTCTGTCGTTCGGTTTCGGACGGCTGGAGGTCAAGCGCGGGCCGGTGTCGGCGACGGTGAAACGGGCCGAGGGCGCGCTCGAGCGGGCTTCGGTTGCCGTGCTGCGGCTGGGCGCCGCGCGCGGCTTGGCGCTGCTGAGCGTGCCGGCGGTCGGCCTGACCGGCTTTGCTTTGCTAGGCGGCGGCCAGGGCAGCATCCCCGCCCCCGGCCGCGCCGCGTTCCTGGTCGTCGCGCTCTTGGCCGGCGCGGCCTCGGCCCTGGTGCAGGCGCGCCTGGCCCTCGGTTTGGGCACGCGGGCAGCGTCCAGCGCGGCCGCCGCCGTCGCCCGGGGCAGCGCGCGGGCGATGCGTCCCTTGCTGCGCGCAGCGGCGGCAGTAGCGATTTTCGGTGAAGGTTGGGGAATTTGGGGCGTGGCCGCAGCGTTCGCCAGCTTGTACGCGGTGCGCGGCGGCTTCGCCGCAACCGGCGAAAGCACGGCGCTGGTCGGCGAGGTGGTGCGGCTGCTGCCGGCCTTCGCGCTGGGCGCGGCGGTGGCGTCGCTGGCGTTGTCGCGCGAGGGCAGCGTCGCCGCGACCGCAGCCCGGGTCGGCGGCGGTCAGGCCACCTTCGACGCCTCGAGCGAGCGCGAAGACGCTCGCGATGCGCGTGACCCGGCGTTACTGGCCGAGCTCGTCGGTCACCTGGCAGGAGAGCTGTTGCCGCGCGCGCTGACCAGCTACGTGTGCGGGCTCAGCGCCACCGTTTCGGTGGCGCTGCTTTCGCTGTCGGGAGGAGAAGGCGGCAAAGGCGCGCTGAGCTGGCTGGTGCTGGTGGTGTTGGTGCGCGGCTTCGGCGCGGTCGGCTCGGTGTGCGGCGTGTTCGCGGCCCGTGCCACCGACGAAGAAGCACCGCTTCACGCGCTGTGGCGCGGGCAAGCGAGCGCGCTGTTGGTTTCCCTGTTCGGCTTGGGGGCGGCGCTCTTCTGGCTGCAGCGTGAGCACTGGCTGCCGCTGTTCGCGGCCGGCGCGCTCGGTCTGGCCACCCTCGCTTTGGTCGGGCAATTGTCGTGGTTTCCGCTGCGCCGCGGCACCTCCGCGGCGCGTGAGCTGAGCGAAGCGCGCAACAGCGGAGAAGCCGCAACGATTGCCAGAGGTGCCAGCGCCGGGCTGGCCAGTCTGTGGCCGGCGTTGATCTTGCCCGCGCTCGTCGTGGGGCTGCTCGAGCGCACGTTGTCACATGGCACGCCCGCGGGCTTGCTGCTCGTTACGTTTGCAGCCGGCGCGCTGTCGCTCAGCCCGCTGGCGCTGTCGATGGCGGGCTTCAGCCTGCTCACCACGCACGCGCGGGGTGTCGTCGCGTTGGCTCGGCTCGAGGTCGAAGCGCGTCGCCGTAGCAGCCGGCTCGACGACGCCGGCGTCCTCGGCGCCGCCGCCGGCTCCACCCACGTCACGCTGGCGCTGGCCTTGAGCTTGCTGTTGGGGCTGCTTTCGCTCAGCAGTGGCGCGGCCCCAGCGGCGTCCGGCTCGCTCGGCTTCGCAGCGTTCGCGACGGTGACGGGGGTGGCTCTGGTGCTGCTGTTTGCGGCGCGGGCCACGCGCAGCGCGGTCGTGGGCGCGCGCCTCGTGGCCGTCGAGGTCGAGCGCCAACTGCGCGAATTTCCGCGCCAGCAAGGCGTGCCGACGGTGCCGAGTGACTTTACCCCCAGCTACAAAGGCTGCGTGGAGGCTTCGCTCAACGCGGCCCGCGCCGCCTCCGTGTTGGAGCTGGCCGGCCTGCTCGTCGCGCCATTCTTGCTCGGCGCATTGCTGCACTGGGGCGCCACGCCAACGCTCGGCTCTCCGCTGACCGGCTTTGGCGTCGCGGCGGTGCTGGCCGGCCTGGTGCTCACGCTGGGCGGGCGTGCGACCCGGGCCACGCTGGGCGAGCTGCGACGGCGCTTGCGCAGCAGCGACGCCGGTCTCGTGCCACGTGCTTCCGCCGAAGCCGAATCATTTGGGGAGCTCGTGGGTGTCACCGCGGCTTCCAGCGTCGAGGCTCTCGCGCTCGTGCTCGCTCTTACCGTTCTTTGTCTGGCCCCGCTCCTTCGCTAGGCCACGCTCGATATTTCTGAAACGAGGCTACGTTGTCATCACTTGCAGACGCTCTTTCCACCCTCTCCGACCGCGGTCTTCGGCGCTTGCTGGGCGCGCGCACGTTCTTGCGCGGCCTCGACTACGAAAAGCGCAAGGTCGTCGACGACGTCAGTCTGAACGAGACGCACGCCCAAGGCCGCGTGAAGGGCTCCGACCCCGAGCCGTACGAAGTGACGATTCGGCTCGGCGGCGAGGGCATCACCTCCAACTGCACCTGCCCCGCGTTTCAGAAGACGAACCAACACTGCAAGCACGTCGCCGCCTTGCTGATCACGGTGCGCAACCGGGCCCGCGCCCACTTACCGCGGCGGGAAGCGCAGCCGCCGGCTCCCCCGCCCCAGAGCCACGCCGTCAACGTGAACATCAATGGCGCGGGCGGTGCCAGCGCCGGTGGCGACGCCGGCAAAGGTGGACGACGCCGTGATCGCCGGCGGCGTGGGGGCCAGCAGGCTCCGGTGCAGGCGCCCTCGGGCGGCGGCGGCGGTGGCGGTGGTGGTGGCGGGCACTACGTACCTCCGCCCGTGGACGTGAGTGCACGCCAAACCGGCATCGGGGCTTGGCTGTCCCCCGAAGGCTCGCGCCGCACGCTGAACCTCGAGTTTCGCGTGCACGTGCGCCAGGGCGGCCTGACCGTCACGGTGCTGGACGTGGACAGCCGCACGCCGATGCTGCCCAGCCACGCCCTGACCTGGCAGACGCTTTCCCCCACCGGAGACCGCAACGCCCTGCGCGTGCTGGCCCGCTTCGAAAGCGGCAACCCGCGCCACCCGGCCGTCGACATCCGCGGCGAGGACGCGGCCGAGCTCTTGCCGCAGCTCAAGGAACGGCGCGTGCTGCTCGAGCCGGCGCTGATGCAGCTGCGCTTCATCGAAGACGTGCTGAAGCCCCGCTTCGATTTGGAAATGGTCGGCTCCGACACGATCGTGGCCAAGGTCACGTTCGAGCGCCAGGGCGACGGACGCCGCTTCAGCCTCACCTCCGGCGGCTGGTTCGAGGGCGCCCCCGGCTGGCACATCGACACCAGCGAAGGCGTCGCGCGGCGACTGGACCATCGCGTCTCGCCGGCAGCGCTGCGGCGCTTGCTGCGCAGCCCCACCATCGCCGAGCCTTCGTCCGAGCTCATCGGCATGATCACCTATGGTCTGCCCCGCGTGGCGCTCGAGGTCGGGGCCGAGCTCCCCGAGCTGTCTCAGGTCGCGGACGTGATCGATTTGGAGCCGACGTTCCGCATGCGCGCGGCCGGCTCGCTCACCGAAGCCGAGATCTTCTTGAAGGCTGCCTACGGCGACCAAGAAGTCGAGGTCCGCGCCGACGGCATCTCGC
>JBEQSW010000117.1:0-27554 GCA_040348565.1 Myxococcales bacterium
CCGGGCGGAACCGCGAGCGCGCTTTGCCCGCGCGCCACGCCCAGCGGGCGCCCCGCGCGATTGAGCGGAAAGACAGCGACGGAGGGGCTTTCGAGCGCGACATCGAAGCCGTTTTCGAGCGCGCCCGTGTAGACGACGCCGCCTTCGCGCGCGACGGCCCGCACGTTGCTGAGGCGGAGGCCGCTGGTTTCGACGACGTCCAACGCCCAGAAGTTGCACCAATATTCGACGCGCGCGACGTCGGTCAACGCGAGGTCGGCGGGCAAGTCGGTGATCGCCACCATCGTGGTGTCTCCGGGACCGACGCAGGCCGCGATGGTGTTCGAGCCGTCGGTCAATCGATAGAAGCGCTGCACCAACAGCCCGGCGAGCCCGTTGGCCAGCATCTGCTCGGTCCCGTCGAACAGTTGCACCGAGAAGGCCGGGCTGCAGGCGGGCGTTTCACCTTCGTTCTTCAACGCGGCGTAAAGCTCTCCGTTGCTCGGCCCCGCGCGGAGCGTGAGCGCGACGACGTCCAGGGCGCCACAGCCGCCCGGGTGTGGCGTCACGGTGAGCCCTTCTGGCGCGATGCGCGTAGCGTCGCTGGCGCTGCCCCCCGCGTTCGTCGTCGCCAAAGCGCTGCTCCCGCTCGCGCCGGCGTCGGGCAGAGCGTGGTCCTGCGGTGCGCTCGAGCAAGCGAGCGGAAAAAAAGAAACAGCCAGGAGGGGCAAAGACTTCGCGCGCATGCAGACTGACAAAGCGCCAAAGACCCCCCGTTTCGGAGAGGTCTTTGACGCGACGCTTGGCTCGGCGTTCAGGACGCTTTGAGCTCCGTGAACCCTCCGGGGTTGTGAATGGTGGCTCCCTGGACGGCCCCTGCGCCGCCGGTAAAATCCTCGGTTTTGTCGGAGTAGCCGAAGTGGGTGACCTCGCTTGCGGGACCGTCCTTCGCCGGGAAGCCCGAAGCGTCTGCCTTCATGCCCATGGCATTCATGATGTTGCAGAAGTACTTGTTCACGGGCGCGTTCCCGTACTTGGAGTCGGTACCGGTGCCTTGGTTGACGCCGTTGGAGGTTTGCGGCGTGCCGTCCACGCATTGGGAAAGGCTGCGGCCCAGCATCTGCTCGGGCGTGGCGCCGGACGCCGCGTCGAGATTGATGACCTGGCCGGTCTTGAAGTATCCGCCGCCACTGCCGGCTTGGATGATGGGCGCGTTGTTCAGATTGTGGGCGTTGCCGTCCGACATTTCGTTCATCCAGACCGCGACGGTGTTGTCGAGCACGGTGCCCGAGTCTTCCGCCATGCTGTCGAGCATCTTCACCAGATTGGCGAACTTCTGCGCGTAGTAGGAGTCGATTTTCTCGAGATTTGCCACCGCGTCCTTCACGCAGGGGCCCTGCATGCTGGCGTCGCTCAAGCGATGCGACTGGTTGTGCGAGTCGGCGTTGATGCCCAAGCCGCTGAAGGTGAAGTTGTTCGGGTACTTCAGGAAAATGACGGGGTTGGCGTTACACGCGGCCGTGAGCGCCGCGATGGCCGAATACAGGTCGGCATTGTCCATGGTGTCGTTGACTTTACGTGTCAGGGCGTCGCCGGTGCCGCTGCCGAGCTTGTTCGAAGCGCCGAGCGTCATGGCCAGCTCTTGCGTGCATTGGGCCGATGCCACTACCGAGCCCACCTGGTTGGCGAGCTCCATCCACGCCGCAAGCTTGTCCTTGTCCGCCTTGCTCATGTCCTTGGCCATGAGCCGGCTGAGATCGCCCTTCACGATGTCGGTGATGGCCTTGCCCTTGGAGATGGCCCAAGTGTCCGCGTTCATGGGCGTGCCCTGCTTGAACAGGTTGGTCAGCCCGCTGAACGCCTGCGTGGCCGTCACCGCCGTGAAGATCTGCTCCCCGGCCGAGTACGAGATGGCCGACTGGGGTTGCTCTTTCGACACGCCGGCCACGTTCATGAACAAAGGCGTGCCCGAAGGGCTGAGCTGTTTGGCCATCACGTGGTCCAGGGAGGGACCAACCGGCATGGCCTTGAACTTCGGATCTCCGAAGGAGAAGGGCTCGTTGCTGTTGGGGGTGACGGGCTGGCAGGTGAAGATCGAGCCGGCGATTTGCGTGTGCGAGTCGTTGCCTTGGCCGCGTCCCTTGCCGGCGCCGGTGTTGTTGGCCGTCCACTCGTTCATGGTGCGGATGCCGCGCGGCATGAGCAGCTTCTTGGCGAAGGGGGCCAGCGGCGCCAAGTTGGTGGCCATCAGGTCCGCCGCCGTGAGCTCACCGGTGAGCTTGGCCGGGAACCACTTGTTCGTGATGCAGCCGTAGTGCGTGAACATCACGATTGTGCGCTTGGGGCTCGTCATCGCCTGCGCTTTGGCGCTCCGCTCCCAAATCGAGCTGAGGAAAGGCGCAGCCACGACAGCTCCGCCCAGGCCTTTGAGGAGAATTCTGCGGTTGAAATTGGTCATGTTCGGGATTTCCTCAGGTTTCACGGAGTGCCGCGGACGCGCAAACGGAAGGAATCCGCTTGGGTGAGATCGCCGAGTAGGGCGAGGATGGTGTAGCCGTTCGCTGCCAGCTTCTGCTTCATCTGGTCGACGACGCACTGATCGTTGGCGTTGGCGTTGCGGCCGTAGGCATAAGAAACCCACGCTTGCGCGTACAGCTCTTGCGCCTTCGGCATCTTGGCAATCTCTTGCATCAGCTGCACGGGTGACGTGATTTCCTTCTTGGTGTTGTCACCGAAGTCGACGGTGGCGGTCGTGACCGAGGCGTCAATCGCGCCGCCTCGCAGATCCGTCGTCTGCCACTTGCCGATCGCGTCGTAGTTTTCGAGCACGTAGCCCAGCGGGTTGATGACGGTGTGACAGCCCATGCAGGGCTGCGCTTGCTCGGTCAACGCTTGCACGTACGCGCGCTGCGTGGCGAAAGTACCGTCGACGGTCTTTTCGCTGGCGCCGGGCACGGGCGCGCCCGGATTCAGATTCAAGATAGACGCGGCGATGAACGCCCCGCGCAAGATGGGGCTGGTCGCGCCGTAGTTCGAATACGAGCTCAAGAAGCCGGCTCGGGTCAAAAAGCCAGGGCGCGGGGTGGCGGCGTTGTCGAGCGAGACCTTGGCCAAATCCGCGCCGTATTGCGCCGGATCGAGGCCGTAGATGGCGGCGTTGTCTTTGTTGACGAACGCCACGTTGCTGGTCAAAAGGTCTTGGAAGGTGCCGTTGGCGAACGCCACTTCCTCGAAGAAAGCATCCAGCTCTTTTTGGTAGCTGACCTTGGCCGCCGGCGCGTAGCTCGGAAACTTTGCCGGGTCGTGATCGCCCTTGAACCAGTGCGCGCTGCCGTTGTTCATCTGCGCCCACTCGTCGTGGAACGCCGACACGAGCGGCCCGGTCTTATCGCGAACCGCCACCATGCGCTGGGCCTGCGTGAGAATTTGCTCCTTCGTGGCCAGCTGGTTGGCGTCGGCGGCGGCGTTCAGGATGTCGTCCGGAACCGAGCCCCAGAGCAGGAACGACAGCCTGGTCGCCACCTCTTGCTGAGACAGCTTGATGGCGCCGGCTACCGAGGCGTTGGCCTCCGCCTCCGTGTTCAGCTCCGGGACCAAGAGGAACGACGGCGAAACCAGGAACGCATTCAGAGTTGCCTCCGCCACCTGCGCGGGCGTGCCGGCCGGCGTCGTCTTGCTCAACGTCTCGAAGCTTGCGACCTCTTCGTCGGTCAAGGGGCGACGGAAGGCTTTGCGGCCGAAGGTCTGGATGGTCGTCTTCAAGCAGCCGGCGGCTGCGGGGTCGCAAGCGATGAACTTGGACTTGTTGGCGCCGGCCATCACGTCGGCGGCAATCTTTTCGGCAACCTGCTGATAGACCTGCCAGGCGGGTGCGGTCATCGGCCCGGTGAAGTCGCCGACGAGTGAGTCGGCCACGTCCTTGCCGTCCACCGTGGTCACACCGAGGAGATCGCGAACTACGTTGCCGTACTGGCGATTCAAAAGCCGCGGAATCTGCGTCGTGACCGGGATGCCCGGCGTGCACGGCCCGGGCGGCAACAGCCCCGAATCGCCGGCGACGCTGGTGGTCGTGCCGCCGGTGTTGCTGCCAATGCCGGTCGTGCCACCCGTCGCCGGATTGGTCGGGCTACCCGTATTGTCTTTGACGCCCGTGGAGCCGCATGCGGCTAGCGCCACCGAGAGTGCTCCCAGAGCAACCAATAACCGTTTTTCTTTCATGACGACGACCTCTCGACAAAAGGACAGCGGGGCGAAACGTGGCTACGAACGGCGCTCGAGCTGATAGATGCGGCGTGCCTGCATGGCAGCACGCTGGTTGGAACTAGTTCCAGTAGCCCTCGGAGCGCCGACTCGCGGCAGAGTCAGTGTTCGTGAATTAGCCCCTGACCCGGATTCTAGAAAGACGAGCCTTTCTTCGCCCGTTCCCTGAACCTTTCCACTCAGCAGGTGCAGAAAACCGCACCCGCAATTTTCTGACCCGAAGCGCGCCCTGGGTGGCGAGCCGTCGGTCTCAGAAAGCAGCGGTTTTTGTCGGAAAAACGGGCGGTCGCGGATGAGTGAAGCTGGCCGCGACGGTGGTCTCGTGTCGCGATGAGCGCGCGATGACGGGAACGCTGACGGTCAGCATGCCAGTCGACAAGGAGCCTGCCCGCGCCCACGGCTGATCTTTTTTTTCTGCAGGGCAGGTGAAGCGTCCGGGGCGTCCGCTCGCGACCAGCCTTCGCGGGCGGACACGAGTCACGCGCTTGCGGACAGTCGTCACGTCACACTTGGCCGTTTTCTCCAGCAAATTCCTGCAGATTGCTTTGAACGAGCGGCGTCTGGAGGGGCACGGAGCTTCGGAACCAGACGTTCCGAAGGAGATGACATGTTACGTCCCATCAGTTTTGCTTTCATGTTGTTCGCGCTGCCGGCTTGCTCGGCAGAGGACCACGAGTCGCAGCCCGACACGGCGCCGCCGCTACCCGCGGCCGCGGCGCAAGAGCTGCAAGGCACGCTCGACGGTGTGATCGAAGCCGACGTCGCGCCGGGCGTCGCCGTCGTCGTTCGGCGGCCGGGCTACGCCGCTTGGTCGGGAGCAGCTGGCGTTGCCGATCGCGCGACGCGCGCGGCGCTCGCTCCGTCCCAGCGCTGTCGCGCGGGCAGCGTGCTGAAAACCGCCGTCGCGACCGCCGTGCTGCAGCTCGTCGAACAGGGCAAGCTGTCTCTCGACAGCAACGCCACCGAGCTCCTGCCGGCCCAGATCGCCACCCGCATACCGGACGCCGAGCAAGTCACGCTGCGGATGCTACTGGATCACACCTCTGGCATTCCCGACTTCGACGATGGCGCGTTCGACGCCCACGTTGCGGAGGACCCTCGCCATGTCTGGGCGCTCGACGAGCTGCTGGGCTTGGCCTTCGCGCTGCCGCCAACCGCTCGGCCTGGCGAGACCTTCAGCTATTCCAACACCGACTACGTGCTGCTCGGGCAGATCATCGAGCGAGCCACTGGTGAATCCTGGCGAAAAATCGTGCGGGAACGCGTATTCGCGCGCGCCGGGATGAGGGACAGCTCACTGCCAGAAGAAGGTAACGCCAGCTGCGACGGCTGCTCGCGGGGCTACGAGCCGATCGAAGACGAGCTGGTCGATATCACGGAGGTCGATCCTTCGATGGCGGGCCCAGCTGGTGGCGACGCGCTCATCACGACCACCGAAGACTTGGCCAAGCTGCTGCAAGCGCTGACCGACGGCCAGCTGTTCGACGAGCCGGGCACCCTCGACACAATGCTCGACTTCGTGGCTGCATCGGTGCCCGAAGAAGCGACCACCGGCTATGGGCTGGGGGTGGCGCGCCTGCAGGTGGGCGACACGCAACTGTTCGGGCACCTGGGCGGCGCCGTTGGCTTCCAAACCTTCATGCTCTTCGAGCCCAACAGCCGCACCGTCGTCAGCGGCTACATGAATCGGCGCGGGGATTTCGGCAGTTTCGTTGTTCCGGTCTTGGAGGCGGTCGCCCGCATCGTTGCGCCGCCGCCTTCCGGGGCATCGTCACGAGATCCCTCTGAGCTTTGACCAACGTGGCCAGCGGTGACTCGGAGCGCCGCCCCACCTTAGCGACCGACGAGCTTCTGCAGCTGCTCGGGGTAGCGGGCGCCGTGCACTTCGATGGCGTCCGCGCCCCGGGTGATCTCGCCCAGATCGTCGGCGCTGAGCTCGAGCGTCGCGGCTCCGAGGTTCTCACGCAAGCGCGACAGCTTGGTGGTGCCCGGGATGGGAACGATCCATGGCTTCTGTGCCAACAACCACGCGAGCGCGATTTGAGCCGGCGTCGCGTGCTTGCGAGTCGCCACCCTGGCCAGCAGGTCGACGAAGCTTTGATTCGCTTTGCGGGCCTCGGGTGAGAAGCGCGGCACGATATTGCGAAAGTCGGTGCTGTCGAACTTGGTCTGTTCGTTCACTTTACCGGTCAGGAAGCCCTTGCCCAAGGGGCTGAAGGGGACGAAGCCGATGCCCAGCTCTTCGAGGGTGGGGATGATTTCAAGCTCGGGCTCACGCGTCCACAGAGAGTATTCGCTCTGCAGAGCGGCGACCGGCTGCACCGCGTGGGCGCGGCGAATGGTCTTGGCGCCCGCTTCCGAAAGGCCAAAGTGCTTGACCTTGCCTTGTCGAACGAGATCTTTGACGGCCCCGGCCACGTCTTCAATCGGCACGTCAGGGTCGACGCGGTGCTGGTAAAATAGGTCGATAGCGTCGATCTTGAGCCGCTTCAGCGAAGCCTCGGCGACCTCTTTGATGTGCTCGGGGCGGCTGTCCAATTGCGACCAGCGCGGCTCGCCTTCGGAGCTGGGCTTGAAGCCGAACTTCGTCGCAATGACGACCTGTCCGCGGTAGGGCGCGAGCGCTTCGCCGACCAGCTCTTCGTTGGCGAAGGGACCGTATACCTCGGCGGTATCGAAGAACGTCACTCCCTCTTCGACCGCCGCCCGCATCAGCGCGATCATCTCTTGCTTGTCCGCCGGAGGACCGTAACTGAAGCTCATGCCCATGCAGCCGAGGCCAAGGGCTGAAACTTCGAGACCACTTTTTCCGAGCTGGCGTTTGATCATGACTCGTCTCCTTGCGTGCGAACCGTGTCGACGAGTCAGAACATGCGCCCGGAGAGCCCGCAGAACTAGGCCGTAATCTGTGTATGAGCTGGTAAGCAAAGCTTGACAATGTCGTGTTTTGGCTCATTTTGTGGGGGTGAATTCTGCTCCTTTTGCGCAACTGCAAGCATTCTTGGCGGTGGCACGGCACGCCAGCTTCAGCCGTGCCGCGCGCGACCTCGGGGTCTCTCGGTCCGCCGTGAGTCAGGCGGTGCAGCAGCTCGAGGAGCAGCTACGGCTGGTGCTGTTGGTTCGCACCACGCGCAGCGTGTCGCTCACGGACGCGGGGCGACGACTGGTCGATACGGCAGGGCCGTCGTTTCGCCAGACGCTTTCCGCGTTGACGGAGGTCACGGCACAGCCGGGGGAAGTCGTCGGTCGCGTGCGCCTGTCGGTGCCGCGGTCGGCCATGCCGTTCGTCATCACGCCCGTGCTGCCGGCGTTTCGCGCGCGCCACCCGCGCATCGAGGTCGAGGTCGCCATCGAGGAGCGCTTGGTCGACATCGTGGCCGAGGGCTACGACGCGGGGGTGCGCTTGAGTGAAGCCATCGAGCGTGACATGGTGCAAGTGCGGCTCACCGACGCCTTCAGATTCGTCGTGGTCGGCGCGCCCGGCTACCTTTCGCGGTACGGCAAGCCCGAGCGACCGGAAGACTTGCTGCGCCATGAATGTATTACCTTCCGTTCCCACACGACTGGCGCGCTGTACGCTTGGGAGCTCGAGCGTGGGCGCCGCAATTGGCGTGTGCCCGTGCGAGGTGGCGTCGTCACCAACGACAACTCGGCGGCGGTGCCGTTGGCAGAGCAAGGCTTGGGCCTGATTTATGCCCCCGAACCGCTGATTGCCGCGCAGCTGCACAGTGGACGGCTCGTGCGCGTGCTCGAGCCGTACGCGCCCACCGTTCCCGGTTTTTTTCTGTACTTTCCAAGCCGCGCCCAGAGCTCCGCCCCGCTCCGCTTGTTCGTGGAAGCTGTCAAGGAATTGGCGCTACGGCGCTTGAGCTGAGCGACTCGCCGTTGGGCAATGCCAACATGTCGCTCGGCTGAAGGATATTTGGCAGACGCTTCAGTGTGATGCTGCATTGGCGTCCGCCCAGCCGACTGCGAATTTGGCATCGAGCCTGCGGATTTGGCCGCTGTGCGCCAAAGAGCGGCGCTCGAACACGTCGCCAAAGCAGCGGCACGATCTCTGCAGAGATTGCGAGCATGTTCGGACATCGACCCATCAGTGTGCGCCGTCGGCGAGAAGTCGCGGCGGCCCTATCTCACTACCTCGGCCGCGGACAGGACGAAGAATTCTTTCGTTTCGAGCTGCGGCGCGATCTCGGTCTCGAGCCACTCGACCTCGTGCTCTTCGTGCTGAACTTCGAGGAGGCCGAAGGACTGGCGTTCCCGTTCGAAGCGCTGGAAGGCGCCACCACCGTGGCCGAGCTCGTCTACATCATGGCGGCATGGCTGGACGACTACGACTCGGTCGAGCGCATTGCCGAAACGGACGATGCTTTCGGCGAAAACCTGTTTTGCGACGAGGTTCGACGAGCCGCGCACGTTTAGCGGCAGGCGGTGGCGGCCGCGACCGGCCGAGCATTTGCGTAGTGCCTGCCCTGGAGGACCGTTGAGTCCTCTCCCCAGCTCAGCGGTTACGCCGTAGTCTGCGGCTGAGGCAGGGATGACGCGGCAAGTCCTGATCGACAACATCTTTCGGCAAACGACGATTCTTATCGCGCAGTTGGCCACGTCGGGCGGGGTGCGGGCGCCTCTAGCTCAGCTGGCGGACCGGGTGTTTTTGGACTTGGCGCGCGAGCTCGAGCCAGACGAGCTGGAACGAGAGGACGAGGACTTCTGATGACTAGCGGCTTAGGTTCGAAAATTTTGGGTGGAGCTTGGGTGGGGGTGCTGCTGCTGGCGGGGTTGTTTGCCGGTTGCGACGGCAAATCGGCCACGACCTCCGACAGCGAGACGCATTTTTTGGAGAAGTGCAGCGACACTTGTGCCGGAGGCCTGACGTGCCTGTGCGGGGTGTGCACCAAGCCGTGCACGGCGCAAAGCAGCTGCGGCGCGCTGTCCGCGGACGCATCGTGCGAGGACAGCTGCACGGATGCGAGCACCAAAGTCTGCGACGTCGCTTGCTCGGCCGACGGAGATTGTTCGGCGTTGGGCGCCGAGTTCGCCTGTAGTGCTGGGCGTTGCCGGCATGGCTCGGTGTCGGGCGCGGGCGGTAGCGCCAGCGGCGGCGCGGGCGGTGGAGGCTCGGACAGCTTGGCTGGCGCCGGCGGAGTCGGGGCGTTCAGCGCTTGCAACGCCAAGCCGGACCTTTCGCCCAGCCTTCCCGCGCCGGCCGAGCTCGACGCCGATTTGGTGGCGCGCGCCGCCGCCGTGATTGGCTCGTGCATGCCGGACGACGGGGTCGCGCGCAACGCGACGCACATTTGGCTGGAGCATTTGGGGGCGCCGCGACTGTACTTCCGCTTCGGCGAGCAGCTGGCTTGCATCGCCAACGCGGCGTGTGGCTGCGATGCGCTTGAGCAATGTCTGGGGTGGGTCGCGAGCGTCGCGCCGCCCGACTGCACCGGGGCCTGCTCGGGCGACGTCTTTACCGGTTATGGCGACGGCGCCAAGCAGGTGTTCGATTGCGGTCGTCTCGGGCTCAGCTGCGATCCTCAGGCTAACTGCGTGGCCGAAACGGCGGTGGCGTGCGATGGCTCCGTGCCGCCGACCTGCACCGCTGAGGGCGAGGTGCAGTTCTGCGACGACGGTTTCCTGCGCAAGACGCCCTGTCAGGCTTTGGGCTTTTCTTGCGACGCTGGGCAGTGTGTCGGCAAGGGTGCGAGCTGCAACGTGAGCCCGATTTCCGAGGATGAGCTGGTGCAGCCCGTCGGCACGGGGTGCTCGGGCAGCACGCTGCAAGCCTGCCTCGGCGGCAAGACCACGACCGTGGACTGCGCCAGCCAAGGACCGGGCTTCAGCTGTCAGGCCTTGGACGGCTCGTTCTTTTGCGGCCTGGCCGCAGAGTGCGTTCCTGCCGACAATTACCAGTCGGCGCAGCCGCAGACTTGCGACGGCACCACGCTCAGCTTCTGCAACGCAGGGAGGCTCGAGCACCTGGACTGCACGGCGCTCGGCTTCACCGGCTGCGAAGTCGACTCGAAGATTGGGCACTACGGCTGCACGCCGGGTATCGAGCTCCAATAGCCGACGGTCCCTAAAGCCAGTCTGCTACTGCACGGACAAGCTCATCCGTTCGGCACGGGCACGCGAGATGGCGTAGCTGTATGCCGAATTCGTGTGTGCCAATTCGTCTCACCAGAGACGTTTAATCAGCGCGAGTCTCGTGCGGAAACGGCGTTCTGTACGGCGGTCGCAATTAGTTGCAGTTCGCGCGCGAGTCTGTGAGAAATGAGAAGGCTTGGATGCTCAGCTCGGGGACCGCTGGCGACGCATGAGAGGTGCGATCGCGATCACCTCACTCTTGGGGTGCTCTTTGCTGTGCAAGAGCGCGCTGGCCCAAGAGCAGGCCGCGGACGGTCCCCCCGTGCACATCCACGCCTTCGTCAGCCAAGGGCTGATGAAGACGAGCGCCAACAATTACCTGATGAGCTCCAAGCGCGGCAGCGCCGAGTTCACCGAGGTAGGCGTCAACTTCACCAGCAATTTGACCAGTGATTTGCGCGTTGGCATGCAGATCTTTGCCCACGATTTGGGGCCGGTCGGCAACTACGCTCCCGCCTTCGACTGGTATTACCTGGACTACCGCTTCCGCGATTGGCTGGGGATCAGAGCCGGCCGCACCAAGATCCCGTTCGGCCTCTACAACGACAGCGCCGATATCGACGCCGCCCGCGTGCCCGTCCTGCTGCCGCAGTCGCTCTACCCGAGTGACCATCGCGATTACCTGCTCGCCCAGACTGGCGCGGAGCTGTATGGCAGCAAGCGCCTCGGTCCGGGGGGAGAGCTGGAATATCGGGCCTACGGCGGCACCCTCGATCTTGCGCCGCCAAGTCCCCCTTTGCCGGGGCTGACGATCAGCGATCTGCAGATCCCGTATGTCTACGGCGGCCGCGCCATGTGGCTCACCCCGCTCGAGGGTCTCACCGCCGCGGGCAGCTATCAGGCCCTGCGTTTCGATTGGGATTATCACTTCTCCCCCGAGCTGATTCCGCCGTTTCAGGCGATAGGCCTGCTACCGGCGGGCTTCGGCGGCACGCTGCCGGTGCAGTTTCGCGTCAAGCTGTGGGTCGCTTCGCTCGAGTACCAGCACGGCAATCTGTCGGTGGCTGCCGAGTACGGTCGTTGGATTGGCACGTTCAAGAGCCACGCCCCTGCGCTCTTGCCGCCCCACGTCGTCAACGAGCGCTACTACGGCATGGTCTCGTACCGCGTGGCCCCGTGGTTCACGCCCGGCGCCTACTACTCCGTCTACTACCCGAACATGGACAAGCGCGATGGGCGGCAAGACTACCAACGTGATCTCGCGCTGAGCTTTCGCTTCGACCTCAACCAGTATTGGCTGCTGAAGCTGGAAGGTCACTACATGAACGGTACGGCGGCGCTCGATTCCGCCCTCAACGGCGGGCAGCAGCAAAAAGCTTTGGCCAAAGATTGGGCCGCTTTTCTCGTCAAGACCACCGCGTATTTCTGAACGTTACGGCAAACGCCATGCAACGCCCGAGCCTCCCCCACGTCATCCCGCCGCCGACTCGTCGGCGTGCTCGACGTGCGCTCGCGCTGGGGCTGTGCGCGCTCTTGGGGCTCGGCGCGCTCACGGTGTCGGCCGACGCCGTCTCGCAATCGCCGGCCACCTATCAGGTGCTGGTGAACGTGAAGAACCCGCTCAACACCGCCAGTCGCGAGGCGCTGGCGGACATCTTTCTCAAGCGCTCCAGCCGCTGGGAAAGCTCCGAGCGAGCGCTGCCGGTGGATCTGCGCTCCGACTCGCCGGTCCGGCGCGCCTTCTCGCTCGGTGTGCTGAAGCGGCCGGTCGCGGCCGTTCGCAGCTACTGGACGCAGCGCATCTTCTCGGGGCGGGACATTCCCCCGCCGGAGCTGGAGTCCGACGAAGCCGTCGCGCGCTTCGTCGCCGAACATCCAGGCGCCGTCGGTTACACCTCTGCCCGGGCAATCCCGGCGGGAACGAAGCGGCTCGAAATTCGCTGAGCGACGAGCCTTGAAGACGACATTCCGCGCCCAGTTGTTCGCCATCTTCGGCGCGGCGCTTCTGGCCCTGGTTTCGCTGTTGCTGGTGAGCGCCGTGATGGGCGTGCGCCAAAACCGTGAGCTCGACGACGTGGAGCGCCGGCTGGTGCCGCGCACCGAGCTCGGGCCGCGCGTCGAAGCCGAGTTCGAGCGGCTCACCCGCGGCCTGCAAGATGCCGTCGTCGCGCAAGATCCGCTCGCGCTCGAGGCGACGCTGGAGCGCAAAAACGCGGTCTTCGAGCTGATTGGGCGCGCCGGCCCCGCGCTGGACTCGGCCGCGGCGGCTCAGCTGCGGTGGGCCGTTCAGGACTACTACCTAACCGCCCACGACGTTTCTCGGCGCATGATCGCAGGTGAGGGCGGAGACGACCTCTTACGAGCGGTATCGCGCATGCAGATGCTGCAGCAGCGCGCCACGGCGATGATCAAAAAATCCACCAGCGTCGATCGCCACGAGCTGTCCAGCGCCTTCGATCAAATCCGCAACATCAACCTAAGCGCCGATCGGCTGCGGCTCGGGTTGACCGCGGCGGGCATCGGTATCGTGGCGTTACTGGCTTTTTGGGGCGGTGGAGCGATGTTGCAGGCGCTCGACAACCTTTCGACCGGTCTTCAGCGCTTCGGAACGGGTGATTTTCGCACGCCCATCCCGCTCACGACGCAGGGCGAGCTTTCGTTGGTCGCCGAGCAAGCCAACCTGATGGCCTCGAGCCTGGCTCGGTTGTCCGAAGCGCGCGAGCACGACGACTGGCTCAAGGGCGGGCTGGCGGGCCTCGGCGAGCGCCTGCGCGGTGATCTCGAGCCCGAGGTCGTGGCCGAGCGGGCGCTGGGGTTCTTGGCCGAACGGGTCGGAGCCTTGGCCGGGGCGCTGTACGTGCGTGACGACGACGGCAGCTTGGTGTTGCAAGCCGCCCACGCTGGCGGACGGTCGACGCGCTCCGCCGTAAAGGGCGACCGCTTCGGTGAAGGCGAGGGCCTGGTTGGTCAGGCGCTGAGCTCCGAAGAGCTCACCCAAATCGACGAGCTGCCGCCCGGGTACCTGACCATCAAATCGGGCCTGGGCGAACACGTTCCCGAGCAGTTGTTGCTCCTGCCGTTGCTGCATTTCGGCAGCAAAGCTGGGGTGCTGGAGCTGGCAATGCTCAAGCCGGCCACCGCCGGCGCGCGCGAGCTGCTGCTGGCGGCGCGCGCCCCGCTCGTCATCGCCTTGCAGTCGGCGCGGGCCAGCGAGGCGCGCAAGGTGTTGCTGGCGGAGACACAGGCGCAAGCCGAGCGCCTGGCCGCTCAGGAAGAAGAGCTCCGCCTGAACAACCAGGAGCTGCTCACCCAGCAAGAGGAGCTGCGTCGAGCCAACGTCGAGCTGGAGCGGCAGCGGCTGGCTCTGGCTGGGCAAAATACCGAGCTTGAAGCCTCGCGCGTGGTGTTGGCGGAGAATGCCGAAGAGCTGAAACGCGTCAGCGCCTACAAGTCGCAGTTCTTGGCCAACATGTCGCACGAGCTGCGCACCCCGCTCAACAGCATGCTGCTGCTGTCGCATCTGTTGTCCGAAAACGAGGGCGGCAACATCACGCCCAAACAGGTCGAGCACCTGCGCACCATTCACTCCGCCGGGCAGGACCTGCTCGGGCTGATCAACGAAGTGCTCGACCTGTCGAAGATCGAGGCCGGCAAGCAGGAGGTGACGCTCGAGTCGGTCGAGATCGAGCACTTCGCGACCTTCGTCCGCCGCCTGTTCGACGCCACTGCCGCGCACAAAGGTCTGTCGCTCGTCACCGAGGTCGACGCGGGCGCGCCGGCGTTGCTGGTTACCGACCGCCAGCGTGTCGAGCGCATCTTGATCAACCTGCTCAGCAACGCGCTCAAATTCACCGAGCGCGGCGCGGTCACGTTGTGGATTGGCCGGCCTCGTACGGTCAGTGCCGGCCTTGGGCCGGCCAGCGCCGTTGCTTTTGCCGTGTCGGACAGCGGCATCGGCATCCCGGAGGCCGCGCGGGAGCGCGTGTTCGCTCCCTTCGAGCAGGCGCAGGGGCAAGCCAACCGCGGGCATGGTGGCACCGGCTTGGGGCTCGCGATCGCGCGCGAATCGGCGCGCCTCTTGGGCGGCGAGCTTTCGCTGGAGAGCACGTCCAGCGCCGGCAGCACGTTCGTGTGCGTCGTCCCCGAGCGCGCGGCCGTACCGTCGCTGAGTGGGCCCAAGGCGGCCCGGCAGGTCGAAGACGACGCGGCGCGCCTGGCTCCGGACGAGCCACACCTGTTGATCATCGAAGACGACGCGGTGCTGGCCGAGCAGCTCGTGGAGATCGCGCGGGCGCTCCGACTGAAGGTGCTGGTCGTCAACAGCGCCCAAGAAGGGCTGAGGCTCGCGCGGCGGGGCAGGACGCTGGGCATCATCTTGGACGTCAGGCTGCCGGATCTCGACGGTTGGACGGTGCTCGAGCGCCTCAAGCGAGACCCGCTCACGCGCGAGATCCCCGTCCATTTCGTGTCCGCGGTCGACGCGCCCCAGAAAGGCTTGGCGCTGGGTGCCATCGGCTACTTGGTCAAGCCGGCAAGCCACGCGGAGCTGGCCAACATGGTGCGTACGCTGGTGCCGTCACGCCGCCCCGACGAAGCCATTTTGCTGGTCGAGGACGACGAAGAGCAAGGCCGCTCGCTGTTGGCAGTGCTGGCGCGCGACGGCTTTACCGCCCGACACGTACCCACCGCCGCCGCCGCGCTCGAAGCGCTTCGCACGGACCAGTTCGGTTGCGTGATTCTAGATTTGGGCCTACCGGACATGGACGGCCTGAGCTTGCTGGGCAAGCTGCGCCAACGACCGGAGCTGGGCACGCCGCGCGTCGTCATTCACACCGGCCGCGCCCTCTCCAAACCCGAGACCCGCGAGCTGGAAGCCTACGCCGAAGCCGTGGTGCTCAAGGACGGTAGCTCGGCCGAGCGCTTGATCGAAGAGGTACGGTTGTTCGTGCGCCACGTGACGAGCGCGACCCCGGTGGCGCCGCCGCCCGAGCCTGCCCGCCCCGACATCTCGCTGCGCGGGGTCAAGCTACTGATAGCCGAGGACGACATGCGCACCGTTTATTCGCTGTCGGCGTTGCTGCGCGGCAAGGGCGCCGACGTGGTGACGGCGGAAACCGGCCAAGAGGCGCTCGACGCTCTGGCCGAGCACGCCGACGTTCGCGCCGTGTTGATGGACCTGATGATGCCGCAGATGGACGGCTACGAAGCCATGCGCCGGTTGCGCAAGGAGCCTCGTTTTGCGGCCTTGCCGGTGATTGCCCTGACCGCCAAAGCCATGAAAGGAGAGCGTGAGCGCTGCCTGGAAGCCGGCGCGAGCGACTACCTGCCGAAGCCCATCGACGGCGATCGACTGCTGGCCACTTTGCACGGTTGGCTCTTTCCGGCGGAGGCGTGATGCTGCAACAAGCCCAAATCGAAGAGCTCGAGGTGGGGCTGTTCCTGGAGGCGATTCACGCCTGCTACGGCTACGACTTTCGTCGTTATGCGCTCGACACCATGCGTCGCAGGGTCGCGGCGGCGGTGGCCAAGGTGGGCGCCAAGCACCTGGCCGAGCTGCAACATCGCTTGTTGCGCGAGCCCGAGCTGTTTGGGGCCATCTTGGACGTGTTGACGGTGCGGGTGACCGAGATGTTTCGAGATCCCATGGTCTATCGCCAGCTGCGCGACGAAGTGTTGCCGGTCTTGCGCACCTATCCTCAGCTCAAGATTTGGCACGCCGGCTGCGCCTCGGGCCAAGAGGTGTACGCCACTGCCATCTTGCTCGAAGAAGCCGGCCTGTACGAACGCGCGCAAATCTACGCCACGGACATGAGCACCGTAGCGGTGGCGCAAGCGCGTGACGGCGTGTACCCCGAGGAGCTACTCCCCGACTTCGGCCGCAACTACCGTGAGGCAGGCGGACAACGCGACTTCGACGGCTATTTCTTACGCGCGTACGGTAACGTGGCCATTTTGCCGGCGCTGAAGCGCAACGTTCACGTATTCCAGCACGACCTGGTCAGCGACTATTCTCCCGGCGAGATGCAGGTAATCTTCTGCCGCAACGTGCTCATCTATTTCGACGAGCAACTTCGCCAGCGCGTGTTCGGACTGTTCGCCGAAGGTCTGTCGCGGGGCGGCTTTTTGTGCCTGGGCGCGAGCGAAGCCCTACCGGCCGAGGAGCGCGGTAATTACCAGGAAGTCTCGGCGTCGGCTCGCATCTACCGGCGGAGCGCGGCATGAGCAAGATGCCCGCGGCGGCGGCCGCTTTGCCGGCGGTCCTGATCGTCGACGACGTGGAGGCCAACCTGGTGGCGTTGCGGGCGTTGTTGGAAAACGTGAGCTGCACCGTCACCTCGGCCAGCTCCGGCACGCAGGCGCTCCGGGCGTTGCTCAAGCAAGAATTTGCGGTCGTGTTGCTCGACGTGCAAATGCCCGAGATGGACGGCTATGAAGTGGCTCGCCACGCGCGCATGAATCCGGCTACCTGCGAAGTACCGATCATCTTCCTCACCGCTACTCACGACTCCG
The DNA here is from genome assembly GCA_040348565.1 of Myxococcales bacterium. Lineage (GTDB taxonomy): Bacteria > Myxococcota_A > Polyangia > Polyangiales > Polyangiaceae > PMG-095. The sequence goes on from JBEQSW010000117.1 coordinate 16,828, forward strand.
ACGAGAACGTGGCGCGCGGCTACGGCTCGGGGGCGGTCGACTTCTTGTTCAAGCCCATCGACTCGACGGTGCTGTTGAGCAAGGTACGGATCTTCCTCGAGCTGTACTCGGCGCGCCAACGGCTGGCCGACGCCAACCAGACTTTAGCTACGAAAAATGGCGAGCTTCACGCGCTGGCCGCCTCCGAGGCCGCCGCCGCCGGTGAGCTGCGCCGAGCCAACACCGAGCTCCAGGCCGCCTACCGCGAGCTGCAGGCGACTCAAGCGCAGCTGGTGCAATCGGCAAAAATGGCGTCGCTGGGCGAGCTCGTGGCGGGTGTCGCTCACGAAATCAACAATCCGCTCGCCTTCGTGCTCAGCCACCTGGATACGGCGCGAAGGTGTTTGGACCAGTTTCGCGGTGACGTGGCGGGGCCGGTGCCCGACCGCGCCGAAGAGCTTTGGCGGCGCGCCCGCTCCCGCCTGTCCGAAACGGAGCTAGGTTTGGGGCGTATTCGTGATTTAGTACTGAAGCTGCGCACCTTCTCTCGGCTCGACGAGGGTGAGCGCAAGCGGGTCAAGATCGCCGAATGCATCGAGTCGGTGCTGACGATCTTGGGCCACCGCCTGAAGGACGATATCCGCGTCGTCACCGAGCTTCACCCGCCCGAGTCGCTCGACTGCTTTCCGAGCTTGCTCAACCAAGTGCTGCTCAACCTGGTCGCCAACTCCATCGACGCGATCGAGGGTCAGGGCGTCATCACGATCCGAGCCGGAGCCGAAGGGGAGATGTTCGTCATCACCGTGGCCGACACCGGCGCCGGCATTCCGCTCGAGGTTCGTGACCGCGTCTTGGAGCCGTTCTTCACGACCAAGGTCGTGGGGCAGGGCACCGGGCTTGGGCTGTCGATCGCGTACTCCATCGTAAAAAAGCACCAGGGCACGCTCGAGCTGGGGGACGCGCCGGGCGGCGGAGCCCTCGCTACCATCCGCATCCCCCTCCAAATGGCGGGCTAACGGCTCGAAGCGCGGGCCTCGCCCCTCAGCAGCTCGTCAGCGGTCAGACGCCCCTCGTCGCCAATCTTGGGTGGCGTGCCGGTAGCAATGGCCTTGGCCACCTTGAACAACGCGACGAGGCGCGTATCGGTCGACTTGAGGTAGGCCGCCGAATCGGCTTGGACCTCGATCAAGGCAATGCGCGGGTCATCGGGCCCGCCGTTGCGCTCACCGCCTTCGTCGCCCAACCAGGCTTTCCAGTCGGGCTTGTACAGCTGGCGGATCATCTCACGATCGCGGGTCACCCGAGCCGTGCCGCTGACCGAAACGTATTCGCGGGAACCGTCTTTGTAATAACCGAGGTTCACGTGCGGGTCGAACTTCAGCTCTTCGACCTTGGTGCTGTCGGCGGCGGTCATGAACCATAGGTCGGTGCCAGCGCGCCTCGCCTGAGTCTGCATGGGGCGTGACACGAGCGCACCGTCCAGCGTGCGCGTCGTCAGCATGGCGATCTCGATGCCGTCGATCAGCTCGTACAGCTCCTCCAGTTTCTTGGTCGTGGGGAGCGGGCTCGTCACTTCTGCGTCACGTGCTTGCTTGGACATGGCCCGTCTCGATGCAGGCCGCGTGCCGCCAAAGTTAGACGCGCAGCTCTTTTTGGGGGCCTCACGTTTCTGCCACGCGGCACATGAACTCTTCGAATTTCCCGCCCGCGGAGCGCGGTAGCTCGCCTTCGAAGTAGCTGAGTCGAATGCGAAACGGGTGTCCCAGCGCCTGCTGCACGATCGCGGTCAAGCGAGCTTCGGCTCCAGCATCGAGCGGGCCCGCCGTCACCAGGCGGAGCTCCACCTGCTCTAGATCGTGCTGAATCAGCTGGTACTGCAGGATGGGCCCCACCTCGCGGTAGTGGTGCAGGCCCACCAGCGGCCAGTAGCGTTGACCATTCGGCAGCACCACCATGTTGCGCTGCCGACCGAGCACGCGCGTCAACGTGGGCAAGCCCCGGCCGCAACTGCAGCCAGCAGCAGGGCCAACCTCGGCGTAGTCGCGCAGCTCGTAGCGGATGAGTGGCGTGGCGAAGTTGTGCAAATCGGTGACGACGACGCGGCCCGTTTCGCCGGGGGCGCAGTCACCGCCATCGGCGTTCAGCACCTCCACGATCAAGCTTTCGGCGTGGACGTGATAGAGACCGGTCTGCGGACACTGCAGGGCGATCGCGCCCACTTCTTGCGCGCTGTAGCCGTCGACGACCGGAACGCCCAGCACGGCCTGGCAGCGCGCACGCAGCTCGGGGCTCAACGTCTCGCCGATGGTGCGCACCTCACGAAGCTTGCTGGGCTGGCGCCCGGTGGCCTGGAAGCGATCGAGCAGCCCCGACAGCGCGGTGGGGTAGGTGAGCAGGTAGTCGGGATTTTTGTCGACCAGCCACGCTGCCAGCACACCCACGTCGGTCGAGAGCGGGCGCGTGAAGCAGGGGCCACTGTCATGCAGCAAGGACACGGGCGGGCCCCAGCCTGCTTCGCGCGCGCTGGGCGCCGTATCGTCGTCTTGCGGCGGCACGTTGGCGCGAATGACCGCGAGGGAGCCTCGGAAGTCGCGCTGGTGCCACAAGTGGTCGCGCATGGCGAGGGCCAGCCACATCAGTTGGTTCACGGCGGTCCGGCGCACCGCCACCACTTCCCCCGTCGAGCCCGAGGTCTGCAGCTCGTGCCAGGTCCCGTGAGAAGGCGGCGGCCGCTGAGAGTGGATTTGCGGGGCCCGGGTCAACAGCTCCCGCCGGCTCAGCAGCGGCAGCGCGCGAAAGCGCTCCCAAGTCCAAGGCCCCGTGGGCGAAAGGCCCAGCGCCTGGAAGCGTTCCGCATAGAATTCGGATGTTTCGGCCGCGTGGTGCGCCAACTGCGCGAACTGTTGCAGCTGCCGCGTGCGCAGAAGCGGCAGCGGAAAGTACTGCGTTTGCTCGAGCTGATAGAGCTGCGCCAAGAGCTCGGCGCCCGCGCGACCCGGCGCGGCCGGCCAGAGCACGCCCGCTGTGCCCGAGCGAAAGAGCGCGCCCGTAACGACTCGTTCGGTCATGGCCCAAAGCCCAGCGTAGACGAAGGCAAAAGAGTTTGCGATGCTCGAGGATCAGTCGGGCCACGCCAGCGCATGCGCGCTCGGTGGGGCCAGCTTCGGAAGGCAGGTCGCAGGTGCTTCAGAGAACTTTCTTGACGGGTTTGGCGTTGGTGGTGCTGGCTCAAGCGTGCGGTAGTGACGACGGGAAGAAGCGCGCGCTCTCCGACGGCGATGCTGGCATGGGCGGGCAGGCCGGTAGCCCCGAGCCGAACGTCGGGGGCAGCTCCGCCGGAGCGCCGGGCGGCATGGGGGGCGAGCCCGTCGTCGAAGGCGGCATGGGCGGCGTTCCCGAAGTGCCCGTCGTCGAAGGCGGCATGGGGGGCATGGTCGAGGTCGTCGCGGGGGCGGGCGGCGTACCCAGCCTGCCGGAGCCGGAGCTGCTGTTCTCCGTCAAAGGCCAAGGCGGCACGCCGGGGCTTCCGGGCACCGCCGTCAACGGCGAAGCGCACCCGCAGAACTCCATCTACACCTCCAACACCGGCAGCCAAGACCGCGTTAGCGGCACCAACACGGTGAAGGTCACGGGCGTGTCGATGGGCCTCGACCCCACCGACGCCATCGCTGCCTTCGCGCTCGTGCAACCGGAGCCGGAGAACCCGCTGTTCCTGTTCACGGTCGCGGACGGTTCGGAGGGCGCGTACCAGTCTCGAGTCAACCGCTCGTACAATGAAGGCGGCGGCGACGAGCAAGCGAACCTGTACTACTCCGAAGGGACGCAGAGCAGCCGCTACCTGTATCTGGGCGAAGGCGGAGACGAGTACGGTTACAACGCTCTCTTGGCCAACGAGGCCAGCCTGGGTCTCGTCGGCGGCGAGCCGGATGGCCCCTATCCCGACGATTTGACCGGTCTGGCGGTGCACGACGCGCGCCTTCCCCTGGGCGACCTCTACTTCACCGTGAGCCCGAACGCGGCGGGCGCCCCCGACACCGCCGTCGCCACGACCGCGGCGGATCAGCGCGCCTGTACCGTGTTCAAGACCGCGCAAGATGGCGCGAACAGCGTCGCCTTCAGCTGCGCCCAGCTCGGCTTGGCTCCGGGAGACGTCATCGACGGCTTGGCGGTTTGGGGCGAGGGGTCGCCCACGCAGGTCGTGTTCTCGGTGAGCGTCAATTCCGTGGGCGCCGCCAATACCGGGCTGTTCACCGAATCAACCGCCGAAAACCCGGTGGGGGCGACGCTGTTCACGTCCGCCGGTGACGGCGCGAATGCCGTGCTCAAGTCCGAGCGCGATTTGGGCCTCGGCGAGCACTACTACGATGACGAAATCGATGGCTTCACGGTCGTGCCTGCGCCCGCTAAGGCCAACGTCGCGCACGCTGCCACCTGCCAGATGACCTACGACCCCTTGGCTGCCGCCCAAGGGGGGCTGAGCTCCATCGCGGGCAGCTTGCACATTGGAACGAACATCGTGGTGTTGTCCGGCCCGGCCATCAACGACGGCAGCCGCTTGTTGGCCTACAACGCAACCAATTGCACCTTCTTGCAGGCGGTCGACTTGCCCTCTGGTTTCGAAAGCACCGCGCAAATGGCAATCGTGCCGCTGGCCGGTTGGTCCAAGTCCACGCCGCTCGACAACGTCGAATACTTGCGCGTCACCGACGACGGTCAGGCTTCCCAATTGGCGATCCGGCGCTACGACGTCACCGGTGCGTTCGTGGAGCTATTTGCCATCCCGGGAACCAGCTACGTCGACACCGCCACGGCTCTGATTCACGAGCCGATCAACGACCGGCTCTATCTGCTGTTGGCCGGGCAATACCAGTATTCAGACAGACTGGCCGTTTTCGCGCGCCCGCTGGGCGCGGACACCATTACGGCGCCCACGTTTCACACGCTAGCAACACCTTGCGCCAATCAGCCGAACATCAACGGCACGGATGCGGCTGGTAATTTGTACCTCGCTCAGCAGCAATTGACCCGCACCGACTACAAAGTCTGCGCCCTCCGGCCCGACGGCGAGCTGTTGCCGCTGCCTTATGGCTGGGCGAGTGACACCAGCACGGTGGGTGTGCACGGCTTCATCGCGCCCGGCGCTTCTCACTTCGTCGTTCGCATCGACAGGACCCCCGTCGAGATTGAACGCGGAGCGTATCAGTCGCCGTGATTCTGGTCGCACCGGGCGTACTTTCCGCGGCGGAGCTGACAAGCCTCAAATCCGCCCTGGAAAGCGCGCGCTTCGTCGACGGCCGGGCCAGCGCCGGCGCGTTGGCTCGCGAACAAAAGCGGGTCCTGCAGCTCGACCGAGCCGGTGACGCCCAGCGCGAAGCCGGCGAGCTTGTCGCGCGCGCGCTGCTGCGCCACCCGCTGGTGCAATCGGCCGCGCTGCCCAAGTCCATTCGCCACCCGACCATCAACCGCTACGAAGCGGGCATGCACTACGGACCGCACCTCGACGCTCCGTTGATGGGGGGCGCTCACCCGATGCGGGCCGACATCAGCGTCACCGTCTTCTTGTCCCCGCCGAGCGAGTACGAAGGGGGCGAGCTGTCGATCGCGACCGAGCAAGCGCCGCAGGGTATCAAGGCGGCAGCCGGGGACGCCGTGCTCTACCCGTCGGGCGCCATTCACCAGGTCAAGCCGGTCGAAAGCGGCGTGCGCTTGGTGGCCGTCACGTGGCTGCAGAGTCTGGTGAGGAGCGCCGAGCAACGCCGTCTGCTCTTCGAGCTCGGTGAAAGCATCGCCACCCTGGACCGCCAGGGGACCGAACCGGCAATGCTGCTCAAGCTCCGCGCTACCTACGACAACCTGCTGAGAATGTGGGCCGAAGGCTGAGCTTCGGCCGACGCGCTTCGCGTCAACCGGTCAAGCTCGGTAGCTTGTTCTGGCAGAATTCGGTGTCGCCGAAGGTCGTGCGGTTGTCGCCGAAGTGGTTGAAGATCGAGACGAGCAGGTTGTTGTGCGGGGTGCTGCTGCCGCAGTCCATCACGCGCCCGCCTTTGATGCCGCCGCCGGCGAGCAAGAAGGGCATGTTCTCTTTCAGGTGTTGGGGCGGAAACGCCAGCTCACTACCGAAGAACACCAGCGTCTCGTCGAGCAGGGTGTGGCCGCCCATGTCGACCTTGTCCATCTCGGTGAGCAGGTGGGCGTGCATCTGCGAGTACCAGGTGCAGATCTTTTCGCAGGCGCCCGGCGCGTAGCCGTCGACGAAGTCGCCGTTGGCGGCGTCGTTGCCGTCGTGCTGGTAGTAGTGGTGATGCTGAGCCAAATTCAGCCACGGAAACGTGTGCTTGGCTTCGGTGTCGGTCCATTGGAACGAGCCGACGGCGGTGATTTCGCAGGCCAGCGCCATCACCATCATGTCCATCATGAAGGTGCCGACCTTGGGGATGACGGCGTCGGTCGTGGTCGACATCGTGGTGCCCAGCGTGGGGTTGTAGCCGGTGGTGTCCACCGCCGCCGGCGGTTCGCACGCGCCGCCCACTTGCACCAATTTGTCGAGCCCGTCTTCGAAAGCACGGATTTGCGTCAGGTGCTCCTCGAGCCGCGCTTTGTCGCGCGCGCCCAAGCGCGCCGACAGGGCCGTGTAGCGGCCGCCCACGAAATCCAAGATCGACTTGTTGCGTGCGATGGCGGCGGCTTGCCCGCTGGTGTCGGCGCCGGGCTGCACGTCGCCGAACAAGGTTTTGAACAGCTTTTGCGGATCGAGCTGCGGCGGGATGGGCGCGTTTTCGGGCGTGTCGGCAAAATTGGCGGCGTTGATGGCCGCAAGCTTGCTGTTGCTCTTGCCGGTGGCCCAACGCACCGCCATTTGCAGGCTGGGTAGCTTCTTGCCCTGCGACAAAGTCTTGGCCAGCACTTGATCGATCGAAGCGCCTTTGGGGTAGGTGTCGGCGCCGGCCTGCGGCACACCGGTGAGCCAACCCACGATGCCGGACTGGTGCTGCTCGCCGCCCAGCTTGTGCCAAATCTTCGTCATGCTCAGGCCCTTGGGCACGAGCACCTTGGAGAACACCGGCTGGAGCGGCGTCAAAATGGGGCTCAACACCGGCGCGTTGGCGGGCCCGCTCGGCCAGAATTTTTCGGCGACTTTGCCCCCGGGCTGCTGAGCCACGGTGCCGCCCGGTTGATAGACGGTGAGGAAGCGCTTGGCCGCAGGCGCGGCTTGCGCGCTGGCGGGTTTGGGCGTGCCCATCACCTCCAACCACGGCAGCGCGATGGCGATGGAGCCTGCGCCACGCAAGACCGTGCGACGATCGAGCTTCATCTTGCCAATCAGGTTCATTGCGTCACCGCCGGCAGGTACAAAAAGTCATCGGTTTGGGTCAGCTCAACGAGCAGCTGTTGAATGTTGTAGCCGTCGGCCTTGAACTGCTGCTGGACGCGCTGCAGGCTGCAGTTGGCGTCGTCGCTGGTGCGCGCGTAGCCGAAGTCGACCCAGCGCTTGGCGAAGCACGCTTGTGCGGCCTCGGACGCGGCCAGCTTTTTGCCGAGCTCGACCGGGCCATTGAAGGTGCCGAGCAGCGGCGAATCACCGCTGGCGTCGATGGTGACGTTGTTTTCCTGCTCGCGCCATCGGCCCACCGCGTCCAGGTTTTCGAGCGCGAACCCGACCGGATCCATGTTGATGTGGCAGGCGTGGCAAACCGGGGAAGCGCTGTGCATGGAGTACCGGTCGCGCGCGGTCGGCCCCGAATCGTCCGCGGGAGGCTTGACCATGGCCGCGACGTCGCCGGTGGGCAGCGGAATCGATTGGCACATCAGCTTTTTGACGACCAGCGAGCCGCGCGTGACGGGGTTGGTCTTGTTGGAGTGCACCGGGCCGGCCACGATGCCGCCCAGGCTCAACAGGCCGCCGCGCTTCACGCCGTCCAACTGCACCTTGACGAACTCGGTGCCGGTTGGGCCGGTGAAGCCGTAGTATTTGGCGAGATCGCTGTTCAGGTAGGTGTACGGTGCGGTCAAGATGCCGGGCCAGGTACCCGAGCCCTCGTACACCTCTTTTTCGAGGAACGTCTCCGCCTCGGTGCGCATGTAGCCGCCGATGGTCGCGTTGAAATTCGGGTACAGCCCCGGGTCACGCTGCAGCGACGCCAAGCCCTGGATGGGCAGCAGAAAGTCGAAGAAGTAGCGCACCACGTCGCGCGATTTCTTGTCGGCCAAGAGACGCGTCGCTTGGGCCTTCACCTGATCGGCGGTGTGCAGTTGGCCGGCCGCCGCCGCCGCTACCAAGCCGTCATCGGGCATCGACCCCCAAAACAGGTACGACAGGCGCACGGCCATCTCGCTGTCGGCGAGCCGCAGCACGTCGGTGCGGCCGTCGGCAGGCGCGCCGAACTCGGGCTTGTATAGAAACTCGGGCCCCTGCAGCACGGCTTCGATCACGCCGGCCAGGCTGGACGCGAACGATTGCCCGCTGGTGCGCAGGGTCGAGAAAAGCTGGGCCAAACCATCGGCTTCGCCGGCGGCCAAGGGCCGGCGGTAGGCTTTGGGCACGAACGACTCGATGACCGTGCGGGCGCAGGTAGCCTCGTTCGCGGCGGCGGGGGCGGTGGCGCATTGCGCCAGATTGCCGATGTTGCCCGCTTGGGTCAGCGCCGCAGCCACGCTGGCCGCGGAGGCGTTGTACGCAGCCACCAAAGTGGGCGGCACCGACTGGGTGCTCGCGTCGTTGCCGAACAGGTTGCCCAGGTCTTCGGCCGGCAACTCCGTGGCGGGCGCCTTGGCCAAGTCTCGCAGGGTGTTGTTGTACTCGAACTGGGTGAGCCGACGGATCAGCGTGGCGGTGGGGGTGGATGGCCCGGTGCAGCTTTGGGGGCCAACGCCGGCGGAGCCGGGAGTGCCGCCGGAGCCAATCCCACCCGTCGTCGACGCGCTGCCGCCGGTTGCGGCGCCGGAGCTGCCGGGACCACCTGCAGGATTCTTTTCGAGGGAGCTAGTGCAGGCCATGCTGGAGAGGGCCAGGGTGAGCCCCACCGCCGACAGACTCCTGAAAGCTTGGTTCATGGGCGACATTCCAGAATAACCCGTACGTATGTGAATGCCACCGGCAGCTCTTCACCTTTCCGTTTCCGCTCTCCACGCTCCCGATTCTGAGACGCGCAAGTTTTTCGCGCCGCGCACCGTTTGCACGCGGCCCACTTCATCACCTACACCATGGATATCATCGAGCTACAAAACGCGATCCCCAAGCCCTACCAGGACCTCGTCGAGTCCGAGCTCGGCTCTGCGGAGATGCTTTGGACGTACCAGGAAGAAGTCGCGCGCGGCGCGTCTCGATTTCAGACTTCGTTCGGTGGCTTCAGCCACATGGCGTACTTGACGGACGAGCAAACGCCGTCGGCGTCGCCGCTGAGCTCGCTGCTGCTGCCAATTCTTTTCATCTTTTGCGAAAAAGCAAAGCTCGAATTCAGAGCGCTGCTCCGGATTCGCGTCGGGTTGTTCACGCGCACGCCCGGCGTCTCGCAGCATCACAACCCTCACGTCGACTTCAGCCAGCCGCACCGCACCGCCGTCTACTACGTGAACGACAGCGACGGAGACACGGTCATCTTCAATGAGACCATCGACGACGTGAGCGTCGACGCTTCGGCGCAATACGCCAACGACGGGCGCTTCACCCAGGTAGCCTCGGTGCCGCCAAAAAAAGGCAAAATGGCCTGTTTTGACGGTCGCCACTACCACGCCAGCTCCTTCCCGACCGTAGCCGCCAAGCGCATCGTCGTCACCTTCAACTTCGTCTAGGGCGAACGCTTTCGCGCGCAACCGCTGCGTCTTCGCGCAGATTTTTCGCGTCCCTTCCGGGGCTGCGTCTCGCCAATCACGAAGCTCGAAAGGGGCCGGCAGTGGCACGCTGATTGCTGCCGTCGTCCGGAGCGCAAGCGCCCCACGCGATGAATCACGCGGCTATTTCCGTCGTTAGCTCAACGCCACCCGCCTCCGCCGCACGTTGGCCGCTCGGAGCGCTGCTCGCGTTCGGCGCATGCAACGCGTTCGGCGGCGGTTGGTACGGGCTCAGTGGGGCGTCTGGAGTTCCCAAAGCCTGGCTCGCCCACACCCCATTTCAGGACTACTTCGTCCCGAGCTTCGTTCTGCTGATCGTGGTGGGGGGCGCGCTCGGCAGCGCCGCGCTCGCCGTGCTGCTTCGCGCCGCGTTCGCGCGCCGAGCCGCCTTCGCCGCCGGCGGTATCTTGCTGGCCTGGATCGTCGTGCAAGTCGCCATCATCGGCTACGTCTCGTGGCTGCAACCGACCACGCTGCTGGCAAGCTTGCTGGTCTTGATCCTGGCTTCGGGGCTACCGCGGTCAAAAGCTGAGGCGGGCTCCGCGCGCGCCTTTTTCTCCTACTATCGCGGCGCTCTGCGCGCCCCGAGGGCCACGTTCGACGCGTTGCGTGCGGACCCGCGACGACTGCGCTTCGGCACCTGGGCGCTCGCCAGCAACGCGGCCTTGTACACGCTCGTCTACCTGTTTCTGGTGATGGGCAACGGGCGACCGACGGTTTTCAAGCCCTGGCTCGCGTTGCCTGCGGAGTCGTACTACCGGTACGACGCGTTCCTGCTTGCTCCCAGCATGTTCGCGGGCTGGCTGCTCGCCGCGGGCGTCGTTCAGCTGTTCGGCAAGCTGACCGGCGTTGCGAGCGGGTCGTTCGAGGACACGCTCGCCGTGCTCGGCTTCAGTATCGCCATCGCTTCTTGGTCGACG